>JAQXFO010000017.1 GCA_029005135.1 Lachnospiraceae bacterium | reverse complement strand
CCCTGCCGGATAAGGAGGACGACACGATGAAGATTGTGATCATACACGGGCAGAATCATATCGGCAGTACCTGTACGATTGCCAGAGAGCTGGCCGGGAAGGTCGGCGGAGATATCCGTGAGTTTTTTCTGCCGAAGGATTTTGCCGAGCCCTGTCTGGGCTGTTTCACCTGCTTTCAGAAGACGATAGATGACTGTCCTCATGCAGCGTCCCTTAAGCCGCTCAGAGAAGCTCTTCTGGCTTCGGAACTCATCATTCTGGACAGTCCTGTTTATGTCTATCATGCCACGGGTTCCATGATGAATTTTCTGGATCATTTCGGAACCTGGTGGATCGTTCACCGCCCTGAGCCGGCCATGTGCGGCAAACAGGCTGTGGCCGTGACGACGGCGGCCGGAGGCGGGATGGCTTCCGCGGCCCGGGATATGGGTGACAGTCTGAAAATGTGGGGGATCTCCCGTGTTTACCGGCTGGGTGTCGGTGTCCAGGCCGTATCGCCCGATGAGATCCCGGCAGGGATAAGGCAGAGGATATGCCGACGAACCGACCGCCTGGCCGCGATGATACGACGCCGGCAGGGCAGCCGCGGTATGAATTGCCGGGCACGTTTCTGGTTTTCACTCATGCGCCTGGCTCATCGTCATCTGCCGCCGGCGGAGCCGGACTACAGCTATTGGGAAGATCAAGGCTGGCACGGTGCAAAGCGGCCGTGGCGGGAGGTGCGATGATGGCAACCGGCAAAAAAGAGGAATTCTACTGGCATATGCTGCTGGCTATGGCACTGGCGGCGGCGCTTCTGGTGCTGATCCTGACCGTCAAGGCCGGCTTTGAGGATTCGAAGGACCGAATTGTCACGGAAGAGGGCCTTCCTGAGATGACGTTTTCCTCGCTGACCGGCGTGCGTCAGTATGTGATGGATCTGAAAAAAAGCGATACGCTGCGGGTGCATTTCGGCCTTGAGAAGGGCAACGTGAGACTGACGATCGCGGCGAAGAACGGCGAAGAACTGTACCGCGGCAGCGGAACGGAGGTCACGGATTTTCTTTTGACGGTGCCCGCCGACGGCCGTTATATCGTGACGGTGGATGCCGATCATGCCTCCGGTGAACTGTCGGTGACCCAAACAGGACTCTGACAAAAATAGGTACTATCTATTCTGCGATCGAAACAAGAAATACAAAAATAATTAATGGCTATATTTTGAATGCTAATTATAAAAACAAGGTATAAAAAAACAAAAAGAAAAATAAATGCCACTAAAAGAAATGAAATTCTAAAAATTAAGAAGAATGACGAGGAACAAAAGGCATAATTTAAAAAATATCGGCGAAATCACCAAAAATATTCAACAAAATCCATTTGCAGTTGAAAAAAACAAAAAAGTGTTGCAATATATCTGGTGTGGTGTGTAAAATATAGAAAAGGTTCCGACAATAGTCAGAAAATTTCAGAGCAAGACACACGGCAATAGAGCAATACAAGACTTAAGGAACACAATTTCACTCAGATGAAATTAAAGGAGGATGTCTATGAAAAAGAAAGTCTTGGCAATCTTAATGTGTGCAGCCATGGTGGTCTCACTGGCAGCCGGCTGCGGCAGCAGCGGTGCCGAAAGCTCCGCCCCCGCCGCATCGGGATCTACCGCATCGGAAACGAAGGAAGACGCGCCTGAGGAAGCGGCGTCAGCCAGCGATTTCAAAGCCGGTATCGTTCTGGTCGGTGATGAAAACGAAGGCTATACCTACTCCCACATTGTCGGTATTCAAAGAGCTCTTGAGAAACTCGGACTGACAGAAGCCAATGTTATCTGGAAATACAGCATCGCTGAAGATGAATCCTGCTATGACGCCATCGTCGACTGCATCAACTCCGGCTGCTCACTGGTCGTGACGAACTCCTACGGTCATCAGAGCTTCGCGCAGCAGGCTGCCGAGGAATATCCGGATGTCGAGATCGTGGCCATGACAGGCGATACCGCCAAGGCCTCCGGACTTCCGAATTTCCACAACGCCTTCACCAAGATCTATGAAGCCCGTTATGTCGGCGGTATCATCGCCGGTCTGAAGCTGGCCGAGCTCGACGCCGACGGCAAGCTGACAGACAAGAATTATGACGAAGACGGCAAGGTCAAGGTCGGTTATGTCGGTGCTTATCCGTACGCCGAAGTGGTTTCCGGCTACACCGCTTTCTTCCTGGGCATCAAGTCTGTTTATGAAAATGTTTCCATGGATGTTCAGTACACGAACTCCTGGTTCAACATTACCGCTGAAAATGAAGCCGCTCTGGCTCTGATCGATGACGGCTGTGTTATCATCGGCCAGCACGCTGACTCCACAGGCGCTCCGTCAGCCTGCCAGGAAAAACTGGAAGCCGGTACCGTCGTTTACAGTGTCGGCTACAATGTGGATATGCTCAGCGTGGCTCCGGACGCCGCTCTGACATCACCGACAAACGAATGGGAAGTTTACTATGAATATGCTTTCGGTGCTGCCATGAAGGGCGAATCCTTCGACACCAACTGGGCAGAAGGCTTCGATAAGGGTGCAGTAGCCATAACGGAACTTGGCAAGAGCTGCGCCGAAGGCACACAGGCTGCTGTGGACGAAGCCATTGCCGGCATCAAGGACGGCAGTATCCAGGTCTTCGATACCAAGACCTTCACGGTTGGCGGCGCTGAAGTTACATCAGCCTTCGCCACTGACTCTGATGGTGACTTTGTACCGGATTGCGATGAAGCGATCATCGATGGCTACTATCATGAATCTTACTTCCAGTCTGCTCCGTCCTTCCAGCTGAGAATCGACGGCATCACAGAGCTGAACTGACAGTAACTTAAGGAGCCGACAATCGCATAATACCTGAAGCGGCATGAGCCGTATCCTGGCTCTGAACAGGTAGAATAACATGAATAGGGAGCTTGTCTGACAGGCTCCCTATTTTCATTAAAACCGCGGACAGCGGCATTATAGAATGAGTACTTCGCTCAATCGGAAAGCGAGGCTGAGACATTTGGATAAGAGAGAACAGTATGCCATTCAGATGAAGAATATCACCAAACGGTTCGGCACTGTACTGGCGAATGACAGCATTGATCTGGAACTGAAAAAAGGCGAGATCCTGTCCCTGCTGGGTGAGAACGGCAGCGGCAAGACCACACTGATGAATATGCTTGGCGGTATTTATTTCCCGGATGAAGGTGAGATCTGTATCAACGGAGAGCAGGTCACCATCGCCTCTCCGAAGGATTCCTTCAAGTACGGCATCGGTATGATCCATCAGCATTTCAAGCTGGTTGACGTTTTTACAGCTGCCGAGAATATCGTGCTCGGCCTGGAAGGCGGCAAGGGAAAGGCTGATAATGAGGAAGTCGCCCGTCATATCAAGGAAATTGCGGACCGTTACGGTTTTGATATAGATCCGAATCAGAAGATCTACGATATGTCGGTTTCACAGAAGCAGACCGTCGAGATCGTGAAAGTGCTTTACAGGGGCGCCGACATCCTGATCCTCGATGAACCGACAGCCGTTCTGACACCGCAGGAGACCGAGAAGCTTTTCACGGTCATGCGCAACATGAAGGCTGACGGCAAGGCCCTGATCATCATCACGCACAAACTGAATGAAGTTCTGGCGGTTTCCGACCGTGTGGCCGTCCTGCGCAAGGGCAAATACATCGGCTGCGTTGACACCTGTCAGGCCTCGGTACAGTCTCTGACCGAGATGATGGTCGGCAAGGCGGTGTCGCTCAACATCGACAGACCGATGGCGGAGAAGACTCAGGATCTGCTGACGTTGGAGCATGTGACCGTTTTCGGGAAGGATGGCGTCAAGAAGCTGGACGATGTGTCCTTCACCGCCAAAGGCGGCGAGATCCTCGGTATTGCCGGCATCGCCGGTTCGGGGCAGAAGGAGCTTCTGGAGGCCATCGCCGGCATTCAGAAGGTTGAAAACGGAGGCAGGATTACCTACATCGATGCCGATGGCAAGCCCATTGAGCTGAACGGTATGGATCCTCTGGATATCATTAAAAAGGGCATCCTTCTTTCCTTTGTGCCTGAGGATCGTTTCGGCATGGGGCTGTCGGGCAGCATGCCGATCACCGGCAATGTGATGCTCCGGACTTTCCGCCGGGGAAAGAGTCCCTTTGTAGACCGCAAGTATCCGAAGGAACTGGCGGACAAGATTGTCGCCGATCTGGAAGTGGTGACGCCGAATGTGGACAAGATCCCGCTGAGACGTCTGTCAGGCGGTAATGTCCAGAAGGTTCTGGTGGGCCGTGAGGTCGCCTATAATCCGCGTCTTTTCATGACGGCTTATGCGGTGCGTGGTCTGGACATCAACACCTCATACACCATTTACAATCTGATGTCGGAGCAGAAGATGAAGGGCGTGGCCGTTATCTACGTCGGCGAAGATCTTGATGTTCTGCTGGAGCTGTGTGACCGTATCCTGGTCATCTGCGGCGGCAAGGTTTCCGGCATTGTCAAGGCATCTGAGACCACGAAGGAAGAAGTTGGTCTCATGATGACTCAGGTCGGAGGAGGTGAAGCTCATGCATAGTACATCAAAAGAGCCGCTTTTTCACATTTCCAAACGTGACGGCATTTCCAGACCGAAAGCCTGGGGCATCCGCCTGATCTCGGTTCTTCTCGGCCTTCTGGTCAGCGGCATCGTCGTCTTTCTCATCGTCAAGCTGAATCCTGTCAGCGTTTACGTTTCCATGTTTCTGGGCAACTTCGGCAACAAGGGCCGTACCTGGAATATGGTGCGTGACATGATGATCCTGACCTGTATCGCCGTTGGTCTGGCACCGGCCTTCAAGATGCGCTTCTGGAATATCGGCGCCGAAGGTCAGATGCTGGTGGGTGGTATCGTCACCGCCTTTTTCATGATCAAGTGCCCGACCATGAACCCGGTTCTGCTCTTTATCTGCATGATCGTCGGTTCCATCGCCCTCGGCGGCATCTGGGGTCTTATTCCCGGTTTCTTCAAAGCCCAGTGGAATACGAATGAAACGCTGTTCACCCTGATGATGAACTACATCGCCATTCAGTTCACCTCCTTCTGTGTCTCGAAATGGGAGAATCCCTTCGGTTCCAATACCGTCGGCATCATCAATTCCAAGACGAAGATCGGTTGGATCGGCAATATGTTCAAAGCCGGCTACAATTCCGATTTCGCCTGGACCGTCGTCATCGTTCTGGCTGTCTGCGTCCTGGTCTATGTCTACATGACTTACACCAAGCAGGGCTATGAGATCAGCGTCGTCGGTGATTCCGAGAACACGGCTCTGTACGCCGGTATCCGCGTCAAGAATGTCTATATGCGCACCATGGCGATTTCCGGTGCCATCTGCGGCTTCTCCGGTTTCCTGGCCGTGTCGGCTGTTTCCCATACGATTTCCACAAGCACGGCCAACGGCCGCGGCTTCACGGCGATCATTGTGGCCTGGCTGGCGAAAATGAACCCCTTCGTTATGATCCTGATCTCGGCGCTGCTGACATTCCTTGACAAGGGTGCTGTCCAGATTGCGTCCGACTTTGGTCTGAATGAATATGCCTCCCAGATCATTATGGGCATCATGCTCCTCTTTATCCTGGGCAGTGAATTCTTCATCAATTACAGTGTTCATTTCCGCAAAAAGAGTAAGGAGGTGGCATAATGCTCCAGTTCCTGACTTCCTTTCCGTCTCTGCTCCATTCGGCGGTCATATTCGGTACCGTCATCATGCTGGGCGCCCTCGGCGAGATCCTGGCTGAAAAAGGCGGCAACCTGAACCTCGGTGTTCCGGGCATCATGTATTTCGGCGGTATCGCCGGTCTGGCCTCGACCTTCATGTATGAAAATGTCTACTGCGCCAATGCCGGCAAGACACCCAGTGTGGTGATATGCGTGGTTCTCTGTCTGGTCTGCAGCTTCGCGGCGGCAGCCTTCGGCGGCCTGATTTTCTCGGTGCTGACCACGACTCTCCGGGCCAATCAGAACGTGACCGGTCTTACGATTACGATCCTGGGCTCCGGTGTCGGCAATTTCTTCGGCGGCAGCCTTAACAAGCTGGCCGGCGGTGTTGGTCAGGTCTCGGTTGAGACGACATCCAAGGCTTTCCGGGCTTATGTGGCGCCGCTCGTCACCTCTCTTGACAGCGTGACAGGCAAGCTGGGACTCGGCACACTGCTGTTTTCTTACGGCTTCCTGACCTATGTGGCCATCGTTATTGCCATTGTCCTGTGGTATTTCTTCAAAAAGACACGTACCGGCCTCTGTCTCCGTTCCGTCGGTGAAAATCCGGGAACCGCCGATGCCGCCGGTATCAGCGTCACCAAGTACAAATATCTGTCCACGATTATCGGTGCCGGCATCTCCGGTCTGGGCGGTACCTACTACGTTATGGTCTATATCCGCGGCACCTGGGAGAATCAGAAGACCATCGAGTCCCTCGGCTGGCTGGCTGTGGCGCTGGTTATTTTCGCCACCTGGAAGCCGATCCGCAGTATCTGGGGCGCCTATCTGTTCGGTGTTCTGTACTGGGCGTATTTCTACATCCCGAACCTGACGAGAAGCTCTCAGGAGATCTTCAAGATGATCCCGTATATCGTCACCCTCGGCGTTCTTCTGATGGTCTCTTTCAGAAGAAAGAAAGAAGATCAGCCGCCGGCCTCGCTGGGGCAGTCCTATTTCCGTGAAGAACGGTAAGACAGTGCCCGGATCGGGCAGCAGACAAAAACCGTCTGTGACGACGGGATGATATTTGCTACAATAAGAACTGCGGTCGAATGCTCCGGCATATCACCGCAGTTCTTTTGCGCAGGGAGATAGTTATGACGATTCATGACAAACTGACAGCCCTTCGGGAAGCTGTGAAACAGGCGGGCAGCGACGGCATACTGCTTCAGTGCCGCGATCCCCACGGCAGTGAATATCTGCCGGATCATTATCATGCCATACGGTTTTTTTCGGGCTTTACCGGGGAGAACAGTACCCTCATTGTGACGATGACGGAAAGTGCCCTCTGGTGCGACGGCCGGTTCTACGGTCAGGCCGACCGCGAACTGGCGGGCACTGAGATCGTCAGTATGCATGCGGGCTGTGCCGGCGTGCCGACGATCCGGGAGTATATCCGCGGACATTTTTCGGCAGGACAGTCGCTGATTATCGACGGCAGGGCGACGTCGGCCGCGGCGGCAGATGATCTCAAGGCCGTGCTGGCGTCCGTGGGGGCGGCTCTTACCTTCCGTGATACCGCCGGTGCTCTCTGGGATACTCTGGGAGGCCGGCCGGGCCTGCCCAAAAGCGCGTGTCGTCTTCTGACCGTCGATCAGACGGGAGAGACGCCGGCGCAACGGATTGCCCGGGTCAGGGCGGCTCTGGAAAAGGCAGGCGCCGCTATGATGCCCATCGTTTCTCTTGAGGATATCGGCTGGCTTTTCTGCCTCAGGGCGTCGGATCTGCCCCATACACCCCTGGCGGTGGCCTTTGCCTGTCTCGACAGCCGTGAATGCCGGCTCTATCTTGACAGGGCACGGCTCAGTGAAGCGGAGGCGGCAGAACTGGAGGCGGCTTCCGTCATTTTCAGACCCTATGAGGCCTTCTTTGAGGAGATCCCGGTCCTGGCTGCGGGCAAGACGGTACTGACACCGCCCGAGTCGATCAGTGCGGGACTTTTGGCGTCACTGTCAGAGCGATCCGATGTGACCGTGAAAAAGGCAGCGGATCCGATCCTTTTGATGAAAGGGGTTAAGAACGAGACGGAGCTTAAGAATCTCCGGGAATGTCATGTTCAGGATGGCCTGGCTGTCTGTCGTTTTGGTATGGCCCTGGAGGCGGCTCTGGCGGAGGGCCGGCTTCTGCGGGAGAGTGATATCGATGCCATGCTGAGACAACAGCGGAGCCGGCTGCCCGGGTACCGGGGAGACAGCTTCCCGACTATCGCCGCCTGGGGACCGAATGCTGCCATGATGCACTATCAGGCGCAGCCGGGAAAGGACAGTGTGATCGAGAGGCACGGTTTTCTGCTGGTGGACAGCGGCGGTCAGTATGACAACGGCACGACGGATATCACACGAACCTATCCGGTGGGCCCCCTGACCGACAAGGCGCGGCGGTATTATACCTGGACGCTGATGGGACATATCGATATGGCCCGGGCTGTGTTCCTCAATACCTGCACCGGCAGTCAGCTGGATATCCTGGCAAGGGAGCCTCTGTGGGCCCACGGCATTGATTACCGCTGCGGCACCGGCCACGGTGTCGGCTTCATGAGCAGTGTGCATGAAGGTCCTCAGAACCTCAGTCCGCGCGGTCGGACCGTCTTTGTTCCCGGTATGACGGTGACCGATGAACCGGGAGTGTATGAGGAGGGGGAACTGGGCATCCGTATCGAAAATGAACTGGAATGCGTGATGCTTCAGACCAATGAATACGGTACCTGGCTCGGTTTCCGGCCGATGACGCTGGTGCCGTACGATACCGCGCCGCTTCTGGCGGAGGAAATGAGCCGGGCCCAGATCGACTGGCTCAATGCTTACCACCGGCGAGTCTATGAGACGCTGGCACCCTTTATGACAGAAGACGAGTGCCGTTGGCTGAAAGGCAAAACCGCCCCTCTCTCCCCATGAGGGGCGGTTTGGGAAAAGCTGTTGTATTTTTTGCGGCATTACCGTTATAATACAAGTATCAGCCCGTCTATGAAAACAATCCACTGGAGAAACTGAACAATGAAAGTCCTTGTTGTGGGATGCGGCAAAGTCGGCTCTAATCTGGCTGTCCAGCTTTGCCTTGAAGGTCATAGTGTGACCCTGCTTGATACGCGTCTTCAGCAGATGCAGGATGTGATCAACAGCTTCGATGTCAAGGGTATCATCGGCGATGGCACCAGCCATGCCTCTCTGGAGGAGGCCGGTATCGCCGATGTCGATCTGCTCTGCGCTATCACCGGCTCTGATGAGAAGAATCTTCTGTGCTGCCTGATTGCCCGCCAGATGTCCAACTGCCGTCTTGTGGCCCGTGTGCGCAATCCGATCTATTCTCGCGAAAGCTCGATCTTCCGGAAAAGCTTTGACCTGGCCATGATCATCAACCCCGAACTGGCGGCAGCCTCGGAGATCTCCCGGGTCTTCCGTTTTCCGTCGGCGATCAATATCAGTACCTTTGCCAAAGGCCGTGTGGAACTGCTGAAGTTCCGGGTGCCTGCCGACAGCGTGCTGTGCGGCATGAAGCTGGCGGATATCCGCAGCCGTTTCCGCTGTGATGTCCTGATCTGTGTAGCGGAGCGGGGCAGCGAGGTCATGATCCCTTCCGGTGATTTTGAGATACGCGCGGAAGACCGGCTGTCACTGATCGCCTCTCCCAAAGATGCCGGTACCTTTTTCAGTCGGATCGGCATCAACAACAATCCCGTCGATTCCGTTCTGATCGTCGGCGGGGGCACCATTACCTATTATCTGGCCCGTCAGCTGATCAACACCGGCATGAAGGTCAGGATCATCGAGGTCGACGAGAAGCGCTGCCATTTCCTGGCGGAAGAGCTGCCGGAGGCCGAGGTCATCATGGGCGACGGTACCGATGAGCATCTCCTTCTGGAGGAAGGCATCGGGCGCGTCAAGGGCTTTGCGGCTCTGACAGGCATCGATGAGGAGAACATTCTGGTATCCCTCTATGCCGAGAGCGTGACCGACGGGGATGCCAAGATCGTCACCAAGGTTAACCGCATCACTTTCAATGATGTTATCAGCAAAATGTCCCTGGGCACCATCGTGAATCCCAAGACCCTGACGGCGGAATACCTGCTTCAGTACATCCGCTCTGTGGATGAATCGGAGAGCAGCGTTGAGAACCTGTATCTGCTGGCCAACGGCCGCGTCGAAGCCCTTGAATTCTATATCAAGGAGAAGTCAGCGGTGACCGACAGGCCGCTTCAGGCTCTGGATATCCGGGAAGGCGTGCTGATCGGCAAGATTAACCGCAGCAGCCAGCTGATCACGCCCACCGGCAATACGGAACTTCGTGTGGGCGATTCGGTCGTCGTTATCGCCAGAACGGAAGAGAAGCTGAGCAGCATTAATGATATATTAAAAAAGCGAGCGGACAGGTAATGCCATGAATTTTGCGACGATAACCTATATTCTCGGCTGGATCCTCAAGGTTGAGGGCGGCCTGCTGCTCCTGCCCGCTCTGGTGGGCCTTATTTACCGCGAAAGCGCCTTTCTGAGCTATCTGGCGGTGGCGGCATTGACCTTTGCCGTCGGGGCGCTGATGACACGGAAAAAGCCCCGCCTGATGCAGGTCTACGGCCGAGACGGCTTTGCGGCGGTCGGTCTGGGCTGGATCGCCATCTCCGTCTTCGGAGCGCTGCCGTTTTCGCTGTGCGGCGATATTCCTTTCTATGTGGATGCGCTGTTCGAGACTATTTCCGGCTTTACGACGACAGGTTCCTCCATCCTGTCGAGTGTGGAGGAGCTGAATCACTGCACACTGTTCTGGCGGTCTCTGACCCACTGGGTGGGCGGCATGGGTATTATCGTTTTCATGCTGGCCATCGTGCCGATCCTCGGCGGCTCCACGCTGAATCTGATGAAGGCCGAAAGCCCGGGACCGGTGGTGGATAAGCTGGTGCCGCGCATCAAGCAGAGCGCCACGATCCTCTACGGTATCTACGGTCTTCTGTCGGCGGCGGAACTGATCCTTCTGATGCTGTTCGGCATGCCGCTGTTCGAAGCCATCTGCCATACCTTCGGCACCGTCGGTACCGGCGGCTTTTCCGTCCTCAATCAGGGCTATATGGCTTATCCGGCTTCTCTTCAGATCATTACCACGGTCTTTATGCTGCTGTGCGGCACCAACTTCACCTTCTTCTATCTGATAGGCTGCCGCCGGTTCCGCAGTGCTTTCAAAATGGAAGAGGTCCGGGTGTATCTGGTGATCGTTGTTCTGTCGATCCTGCTGATCGGCTGGAATATCCGCGGCCTGTACGGCTCCGCCGGTGATACGGTGAGGGCGGCGGCCTTCCAGGTGGCCTCGGTCATCACCACGACAGGCTATGCCTCGGCGGATTTCAATGCCTGGCCGGAATTGTCGAAGATGATCCTGGTGGTGCTGATGTTTGTGGGGGCCTGTGCCGGTTCCACCGGCGGCGGTATGAAGGTCTCGCGTCTGATCATTGCGGTCAAATCCGTTAAGCGCGAGATCTCGACCATCAACCACCAGCGTCTTGTCAAAAAAATACGCATGGACGGCAGTACCATCGCCGACAGCACGATCCATTCCACGCATGTCTTTATCGCAGCGTATTTTCTGATCTTTTTTATCTCTGCCCTGTTGGTTTCGCTGGACGGTTTTGATTTTGCAGCCAGCTTTACCGCGGTGGCGGCGACACTCAACAATATCGGCCCCGGTCTGTCTGTGATCGGACCGACGGGGAATTTTGGCGATTTCAGCGTTTTATCCAAGCTGGTCCTGATGTTTGACATGCTGGCGGGCCGTCTGGAACTGTTCCCGATGCTGATCCTTCTGGCTCCGGGAAGCTGGCGCCGGCACAGCTGATAAGGCGTATAAGAAAGAGGCTCATCTATGATGACAAGAGAAAAGTATCAGACATTGTCTCTGGCGGTGCTCAGAGATCTGGCCAAAACCAGAGGCATGAAGGGCATATCGACCCTTAGAAAAAACGAACTCATCGAACGTATGCTGGCCGAGGATGCCCGGGAAGCCGCAGAAGCCGAACAAGCCCGGAAGACGGCGCCGGCGGGGAGGCCCGCCGGGCAGGCTCACGGGAAGGCCGCTGAGAAACCGGCGGAAACACAGACTGAAAAAAAAGCTGAAACACAGGCTGAAAACCAGGCTGAAAAACAGGCTGAAAAACAGGTTGAGAGATCGCCTGAGAGATCGGCCGAGAAGGCGGCTGACGGTCGGAATGATATGAAAACACGCCGTCGTGATACAAGACGCCGGTCGGGAGAGACAGCTGACAGGAAGAGGTCGTCACAGCCGCGCCGCCGTTTACCCCGCCCGGAGAAGCCTTCTTCCGCATCGGTCCCGGAGGAGGCTGACGGACAGATAAAGGCGGAAGCCGTCGGAAAGCCGGCGCCGTCCGTCAGAGAGTCTGCGGCGGAGCATGAATCCGTATCTGTGACACGTGTGTCCACGGCGGCAGCACACGCATCCGCGCCGGGATCCCGTGAGGCGGCACAGGCTTCCGCGGAGACGCTCACGACGGTAAGGGTGTCTCAGGTACCGGAGGTTTCTGAGGCCTCACCGGCAAATCCGGCGGCTTTTGAGACGGCAGTTTCCTCTGCCGCGTCCTCCTCAGCGTCGGTTCCGTCTGCGGCGCCCCAGCCTGCGGCATCTCAAACCGTGACGTCGCCCCAGAGGGAAAACAGAACAGCCCGCGGCATACTTGAGGTGATGCCGGACGGCTACGGCTTTCTTCGCTCCGACAATTTCCTGCCCGGTGATGACGATATCTATGTTTCGCCGTCACAGATCCGGCGGTTCGGCCTGAAGACCGGCGATATGATCAGCGGTCAGATCCGTCCCAGAGCCCAGGGAGAGAAATTCGGCGCCCTTCTCTATGTCCGGAGCATCAATGATCTGCCGCCGGAGGAAGCGACCCGCCGCTCGGTTTTTGAAACGATGACGCCCACCTTCCCGACGAAACGGATCCGCCTTGAGAGAGCGGATGGCTCGGTGGCAACCCGCATCGTGGATCTGATCAGTCCCATCGGCAAGGGTCAGCGCGGTATGATCGTCTCGCCGCCTAAGGCCGGCAAGACCACACTGCTGAAAGATATAGCCCGCTCCATCCTTCGCCGGGATCCTGAGGCGAATCTGATGATCCTTCTGATCGATGAACGTCCCGAGGAAGTCACGGATATGAAGGAATCGGTCAGCGGCCGCAATGTGGAGATTATCTATTCGACCTTTGACGAGATGCCCGAGCATCATAAGCGCGTGGCCGAGATGGTAATCGAGAGGGCCAAGAGGCTGGTGGAGCATCATAAGGATGTGATCATTCTGCTGGATTCCATTACGCGTCTGGCCCGGGCCTGCAATGTGCTGGTACCGCCCAGCGGCAAGACACTGTCGGGCGGTCTGGATCCGACAGCCCTCTATATGCCCAAGCGCTTCTTCGGTGCGGCCCGCAATATGCGGGAGGGCGGCAGTCTGACGATTCTGGCGACGGCCCTGGTGGATACCGGCAGCAAGATGGACGATATGGTTTACGAAGAATTCAAGGGTACCGGTAATATGGAACTGATTCTTGACCGGCGCCTGCAGGAGAGACGTATTTTCCCGGCTATTGATATCGTCAAGTCCGGCACACGGCGAGAGGATTTGCTGCTGACACAATCGGAGCTGGAGGCCGTCAACCGGATGCGCCGCAGCATGAACGGCATGAAGGCCGAGGAAGCCGTGGAGGCGATACTCAGAACCTTTGCCATGACAAATACCAACGACCAGGTCGTGAATGCTGTTCTTTCCGGGCGTCTGACATGATTTTTACTTGATTTGAAAAAGCCCTTCTGCTATACTGCGTTTGAAAAAATGAAAAGCAGCATAAACAAAGGAAAGAAGGTTTTTTTATGATCGTCAATAACATTACGGATATCGAAGGTTTTTTTAAGGTAGTCGATAAATGCAAAGGTCGTGTCGAGCTGATAACGGGCGAAGGCGACAGACTGAATCTGAAGTCCAAGCTGTCCCAGTATGTGTCCCTGGCTCAGATCTTCTCTAACGGTGAGATCCCGGAGATGGAGATTCTGGCTTCCGATCCGGATGACGTCCGCATGCTGGTGGATTTCATGGTGCGCGGCTGATATAACTTGCTCTTGCAATGACACAGACATTGTGATATTATCTAATGTGCTGTGTACAAATCATCCTGTACAGAAACCAGGAAGAATTATTAGAGGTAAAGAAAATGAGAGAAGGCATTCATCCGAATTATTACCAGGCAACGGTGACATGCAACTGCGGCAATACTTTCGTCACCGGTTCCACCAAGAAAGACATCCACGTTGAAATCTGCTCCAAGTGCCACCCGTTCTACACAGGCAAACAGAAGTCTGCTCAGGCTCGCGGCCGTATCGAGGCTTTCAACAAGAAGTACAATATCGAGAAATAATTATCACAACCATGATCATCAACGGGAACGGCGCTTCGGCACCGTTCCCGTTCGTTGCATAATGAGATTTTTTGCAGGATTAAACGGAGGCGGCAGTGCAGTATAACAGCGGTATAGGCGGACAGGCGGTTCTGGAAGGCATCATGATGCGCCATAAGGATAAGTACGCGATTGCGGTCAGAAAGCCAGACAAGGAGATCGCGATCGATATCCGCGATTACAAAAGTGTGATAGGCATTAAGAATCTGAATAAGATCCCGATCCTCCGCGGTGTGGGTGCCTTTCTCGACTCTCTGGTCATCGGCACGAGCTGTCTGATGTGGTCGGCCCGTTTCTTTGATGATGAAGAGGAGACGGCAAAGGCGAAGACCGAGGAAGATAAGGCGAAGGAGGAACGCACCTGGCATGCTCTGATGACGGGGACGGTGATTTTCTCGGTACTTCTGTCAGTCGGTCTTTTTATTCTGCTGCCTTATTTCCTGTCCTCGCTGCTTCGTATCTTCAGCTGCCCCGAGACACTGATCCTTCTGGCCGAGGCGCTTCTGCGCATTGCGATCTTCCTTCTCTATATGGTGCTGATCTCGCGGATGAAGGATATCCAGACGGTTTTTGCTTATCACGGTGCCGAGCATAAGTGCATCAACTGTATCGAACACGGGCTGCCGCTGACAGTGGAGAATGTTCTGAAGAGCTCCCGTCAGCATAAGCGCTGCGGCACCAGCTTCCTTCTCCTGGTGGTGATGATCTCGGTGATCTGTTTTCTGCTTCTGGGGATCTTCGGGCTGACCTCGCCCCTTCTGCGCATCGGGATCCGTCTTCTGATGATCCCGGTCATCGCCGGTCTGGCCTATGAATTCCTGCGCTTTGCCGGCGCGAGCAGCCATTGTGTGGTTACGGTGCTGTCGAAGCCGGGTCTGGCCCTTCAGAAAATGGTCACCCGGGAGCCGGATGCCTCTCAGGTGGAGGTGGCCATCGCGGCCGTTGAGGCAGTCTTTAACTGGAAAGCCTGGGAAGATGAGCATTTTCCCGGCGGTGAAGGAGCCGGCGCATGACGGTCAGGGCGCTGATGACCTGGGCGGCGGGCTGTCTTGAGGCCTGCGGCATCGGGGAAGCGGCGGCGGAGGCGGCGGCCCTCTGGCGGGGACTGTTTGAACTGTCCCTGAATGATTATGCCCGGCGGCTTTTCGATGAGGCTGATCCGGATGCGGAGGCGCATTTCCGGGAGGCGGTTAAACGGCGCTGCGGACGGGAGCCGGTCCAGCGCATCATCGGGCGGGCGCCGTTTATGGATGACGATTTTGAGATCAATGCCGCGACGCTGATCCCGCGCTTTGATTCCGAGGTGCTGGTGCTGGAGGCTGAGAAAGCTCTGATGGGCCGGGAAGAGGCCCGGGTCCTGGATATGTGCACCGGCAGCGGCTGCCTTATTCTGTCGCTTTTGAAGCGTCACCCGCATCTGACGGGGGTCGGCAGCGATATTGCCGGGGAGGCTGTCGAGGCGGCAAGACGCAATGCGGCCCGGATCGGCATTGACCGTGTTGCCTTCGTGACGGGGGATTTATTCTCGCCTGTCACCGGTACCTATGATATAATTCTTTCAAATCCACCCTATATCAGACATGACGACATCGCACGGCTGGACGAGGAGGTGCGCGGCTTTGAACCGGCGGCGGCCCTGGACGGCGGTGCGGACGGTCTTGATTTTTACCGGCGCATTATCGATGAAGCACCGGTCTTTTTGAATGACGGCGGCGTCCTTTTATTTGAAATTGGCTGTGATGAAGGTGCGGAGACGGCGTCTCTGATGCGTCAGGCCGGTTTTCGTGATGTCCGCATCGTCAGAGATCTGGCCGGCCTTGACCGTGTCGTTTCGGGAGTAAAATGATGTTCGAGAAGATGGAAAGCACAGCCATGCGGCTGAGAGAGATACTGAATGAGCTGTCCCGTCCGGAGACGGCAGAGGATCCCCAGCGTCTTCAGAGCCTGATGAAGGAACAGGCGGATCTGACGCCGGTGGTTGAAACCTACGAGTCCTGGAAGCGGTGCTGCCGTGATGAGGAGGACGCCCTTGAGATGATGGAGGGCGAATCCGATGCCGATATGAAGGAGCTTCTCCGGGAGGAATACAAGACAGCCCGGGAGAAGAAGACAACCCTGGAGGAGCAGCTGAAGATCATGCTGCTGCCGCGGGATATCAATGACGAGCGCAATGTCCTTGTGGAGATCCGGGCCGGGGCCGGCGGGGATGAGGCAGCTCTTTTTGCGTCGGAGCTTTACCGTCTGTATGTCAAATACGCTGAGTCCCGGGGCTGGCAGTGCGATATGATTTCCGTCAGCGAGAACGGCCTGGGCGGTTTTAAGGAATGTACCTTCTCCATCAACGGCCGCGGCGTCTATGCGCGTCTGAAGTTCGAGAGCGGTACCCACCGCGTACAGCGGGTGCCTGAGACGGAATCCGGGGGCCGCATCCATACGTCTACGGCCACGGTGGCCATCATGCCCGAGGCGATGGAGGCGGATGTGACCATCGATCCGAAGGACTGCCGCATCGACGTTTTCCGCTCATCGGGCGCCGGCGGTCAGCATATCAACAAGACTTCCTCAGCCGTCCGGATCACGCATATTCCGACCGGTATTGTGGTGTCCTGTCAGAATGAGCGCTCCCAGTTCCAGAATAAGGATAAGGCCTTCGAGATCCTTCGCACAAAGCTCTATGAGCTGCAGCAGGAGAAGCTGGATACGGAGAGGGCGGATCTGCGGCGGTCTCAGGTCGGTACCGGCGATCGCTCGGAAAAGATCAGAACCTACAATTTCCCCCAGGGCCGCGTGACGGACCACCGCATCAAGCTGACCTCCCACAACCTGACGGGGGTTCTTAACGGCGAACTGGATGAGTTTATTGACGCATTGACAGCGGCCGATCAGATGGCGCGTCTGACGAAGGCCGAGAACGAGGAGGCATCATTATGAAGACATCTCTTGTTATCCTGGCCGCCGGTATCGGCAGTCGTTTCGGCGGCGGTGTCAAACAGCTGACGGCGATGGGCCCGGCCGGCGAGATCATCATTGACTATTCGATCCACGATGCCCTGGAGGCGGGTTTTGATAAGGTCGTCTTTATTATCCGCCGCGATATCGAGAAGGATTTCCGCGACATTATCGGGCGCCGCATCGAAGGGATCACCGAGGTGGCCTATGCGTATCAGAGTCTTGAAGATCTGCCCGCCGGCTATCGTGTGCCGGAGGGACGGACGAAGCCCTGGGGTACCGGTCAGGCGCTGCTTGTGGCCCGGGATGTCGTCAATGAGCCCTTTGCCGTCATCAATGCCGATGATTACTACGGCAAGAAGGGATATGCGCTTCTGCATCGGTATCTTACGGAGGGACAGCCGGCAGATGCGGCCGGCCGTCAGAATATCGCTCTGGCCGGTTTCGTGCTGGGACGGACGCTGAGCGCCAACGGCGGCGTGACCCGGGGCATCTGCCGGATGGACGACAGGGGCTTTCTGACCGGTATAGACGAAACGAAGAATATCGTGATGACGGAGACCGGCGCAGCGGCACCGATAAACGGCGTCATGACGGCGCTGGATCCTGAAGGGCTGGTTTCGATGAATATGTGGGGCTTTTATCCGTCCTTTTTCGAGACGCTTGCCGGGGGCTTCCCGGTCTTTCTTGAAGGTATCGGGGATAAGGCGGCGACGGCAGAGTATTTGCTGCCGACCATCGTCGACGGCCTTCTCAGGAATGGCAGCGCTGCGGTATCGGTTCTGCCCACGGATGACCGCTGGTTCGGCGTGACCTATGCCGAGGACAAGGACTCGGTCCGGGAGGCCTTCCGCGGCCTGATCGACGCCGGTATTTACAAAACACCGCTTTTCGGCTGACAGCCGGCGGGGGCGTTTTCGGAGGAAGGGTTTACTATGGGAAAATATTTCGGTACAGATGGCTTCCGGGGAGAAGCCAATGTCAGCCTGACAGCCGGGCATGCGTATGCTATCGGCCGTTTCCTCGGCTGGTATTACGGCAGGAATCATAAGGATGGCACGGCGCATATCGCCATCGGCAAGGATACGCGGCGCAGCAGTTATATGCTGGAGGCGGCCCTGTCCAGCGGCATCACCTCGTCAGGCTCCAACGCTTATCTGCTTCATGTCACGACGACGCCGTCGGTGTCCTATGTCGTCCGGACGGAGGATTTCGACTGCGGCATCATGATCTCTGCCAGCCACAATCCCTATTATGACAACGGCATCAAGATCATCCGCTCGACGGGACAGAAAATAGAGCCCGAGATTGAGGCGATGATAGAAAATTATATCGACAACGGCATTCCCGAGATCCCGCTGGCCCGGCGCGATCATATTGGCCGGACGGTGGATTTCAGTGCCGGCCGCAACCGCTATATGGGCTATCTGATTGCGATTCCGACCCGGTCTTTTAAAAATATGAAGGTCGGTCTCGACTGTGCCAACGGCTCGGCCTCCTCGGTGGCCAAAAATGTCTTTGATGCCCTGGGCGCCGATACCACCGTGATCAATGCGTCGCCGGACGGCACGAATATCAACCGTGACTGCGGCTCCACCCATATCGAGGCCCTGCGCCGTCTCGTCCTCGAAGAGGGGCTGGATGTGGGCTTTGCCTTTGATGGTGACGCCGACCGCTGCCTGGCTGTGGATGAAAAGGGCCAGATCATTGACGGCGATCTTATTATGTATGTCTGCGGCAAGGCGATGATGGAAGAGGGACGTCTGACCGACAACACCATCGTCACGACTGTTATGTCAAATCTGGGTCTGCACAAGGCCTGCGAGGCGGCCGGCATACAGACGGTCAGGACCGCCGTCGGCGACAAATATGTGGCCGAAAAGATGATGGAGGGCAATTACAAGATCGGCGGCGAACAGTCCGGTCATATCATTTTCAGCAAATATGCGGCAACGGGCGACGGTCTTTTGACGTCTTTGATGCTGATGCAGACGATCCTGGACAAAAAGCAGCCGCTGTCACGTCTGGCCGGGGAAGTGACGATCTATCCCCAGGTGCTGATCAATGTCCGCGTCCGCGATAAGGCGGAGGCCATGAGCTGTCCGGCTGTGCAGGAGGCCTGCCGCCGTGTTGAAGCGTCTCTGGCGGGCAACGGCCGTCTCCTGGTGAGAGAGAGCGGGACGGAACCGCTGATCCGCATCATGGCGGAGGCTCCGACGGATGAAGAATGCCGCCGGGCGGTGGAGTCTGTCGCGGATGTGATGAGGGCCGAAGGCCTGGTGGTGTCATGAGAAACGACAGAAGAAGGGCATCGGGCGTCCTGAGACGCCTGACAGCGCTGGTTCTGGCCGCTGTGATGCTGTGTCTCTCCGCCGGCTGCGCACGCCGGGAGGCCCATGATTATTATGTCGCCGGGGCGGAGGCCATGGCGCAGGGGGATTTTGAAACGGCCGGCAGCTTATTTCAGAAGACCGTGGAGACGGGAGAGTTTCTGCCGGATGCCTACCGTGGTCTGGGTCTGTCCTACATGTGCCGGAATAATTATGCCGACGCCTGTGTGGCTCTGGAGAGAGCCCGTCTCTACGGTGAGAGCAAGGATGCGGCCTTTGTCCGGGATACGGCACTGTATCTGGCTTATTGCCGCGCCTGCCATAATGAAACGGACAAGGCTCTGGATATTTATACGTCGATGCTGACGCAGGAAGAGGATGCGGAGGTGTATTTCCTCCGGGGCCGGCTCCTGCTCAAAAGCGGCGATGAGGAGGGCGCTGCGGCGGATTTTGATAAGGCGGCTTCCCTCAGCCATGACGACAGTCTCTTTATCAGTATTTATCAGCTCTATCACGAGCGGCAGAAGGACGCCGACGGCGCCGCCTATCTTCGTCAGGGACTGGCGATGGCGGAGCAGGATGCCGATGCCTATATCGGCCGTGCGCTGGTCTATTATTATCTGCAGAATTACCGCGAAGCCAAGGCTCAGCTGACGGCGGGGCTGGAGAAGAATCCCTCCGACCGGGAAGCGCTGCTTCTTCTGGGCAAGGTGTATCTGGCGATGGATGATGTGACGGATGCCCGGGCGATGTTTACGGCCCATCTCAAGGATGATGATCTGATGGCGGCGGCCTATGACGGCCTGGCCCTGTGCGATATGGCGGAGGGCAGCTATCAGACGGCGCTGGCCTACATCCAGAAGGGTCTGTCACTGAACGATGAGACGACACGCCGGTCTCTGCTTTTTAATGAAATCGTGGCGTACGAGTATCTGAACGACTGGGAAACGGCCCGTGCCAGGGCGGCGGCCTACATAGCGGCCTATCCCGCCGATGAAAACGGATTAAGAGAAAACGAATTCCTCAGCACACGCTGAGGAATTCGTTTTTTATGGCCATAAGGCCGGTTATGTGTTTTGAGGGAGAGTGATCATTCCGTGGCTTTTTTGGTTTCGACCTCCTGAAGCTTTTTGGCACGGACCAGAAGCGGCAGGCCGAAGAGGGTGATGAACCCGTCGGCGTCGTGATGATCGTAGAGATCACCGGTGGTGAAGCTGGCCAGCGATTCACTGTACAGTGAGAACGGTGAGGTGGTGCCGGCCTTGATGATGTTGCCTTTGTAAAGCTTGAATCTGACTTCTCCGGTCACCAGCTCCTGAGTGGATTTGACGAAGGCCAGCAGGGCTTCACACAGCGGGGTGTACCATTTGCCTTCGTAGACGACTTCAGCCAGCTTGTTGGCGATATTTTTCTTTTCTTCCATGGTGGCGCGGTCGATGACCAGCTCTTCGAGCTGTTCGTGGGCAGCCATCAGAATCGTGCCGCCCGGTGTCTCGTAGACGCCGCGGGACTTCATGCCGACGACACGGTTCTCGACGATGTCGATGATGCCGATGCCGTTTTCGCCGCCCAGCACATTCAGCTTGCGGATGATGTCGGCGACCTTCATCTTTTCACCATTGATGGAAGTGGGGATGCCCTTCTCAAAGGTCATGGTGACTTCGGTGACCTTATCCGGCGCCTTTTCCGGCGGTGTGGTCATGACCAGCATGTGGTCGTAATTCGGTGCCTGGGACGGATCCTCCAGTTCAAGGCCTTCGTGGCTGATATGCCACAGGTTGCGGTCACGGCTGTAGGAACTGGCGTGATCGAAGGGCAGGTCGATGCCTTTGCTGCGGCAGTAGGCGATCTCATCCTCGCGGGACTGCATCGTCCAGATGTCGGTCATACGCCACGGGGCGATCACCTTGATGTCCGGAGCCAGGGCCTTGATGCCCAGCTCAAAACGGATCTGGTCATTGCCCTTGCCGGTGGCACCGTGGCAGATGGCGACGGCATTTTCAAGACGGGCCACCTTCACGAGGGCTTTGACGATGGCCGGACGGGCCATGGAAGTGCCAAGAAGGTACTTATTTTCATAGACAGCACCGGCCTGGACGCAGGGCATGATGAAGTTCTCGGCAAAATCATCGTTGATATCTTCAATATATAATTTGGAAGCGCCGGACATCTTGGCTCTCTCTTCGAGCCCGTCCAGCTCATTGCCCTGCCCGCAGTCAACGCAGCAGCAGATGACGTCGTAGTTGAATTTCTCTTTAAGCCATGGGATAATAGCCGTTGTGTCAAGGCCGCCTGAATAGGCCAGGACTACTTTCTGTTTTTCCATAATGGGGAATGCCTCCTGTTTTGTTCTGGTGACTAATATAAAACATATGCATAGATTATGCAAGCCTTTTTCGAAAAAAGTGAATATTATGTTGCATAATATACATTCAAGATGTATAATTATGCATCGCAAGGAGGACGTATTATGATAAAAGCAGGTATTATCGGTGCCACCGGCTATGCCGGGGCAGAAATCGTCAGATTGCTGACGGGACATCCGGATGCGGAGATCGTCTGGTACGGTTCCCGTTCTTATATTGAACAGCCCTATGCCGATATCTACGGCAGTATGTTTGAGATTGTGACCAATCGCTGTGACGGGGAAGACCTGGAGAAGCTGGCGGAGTCGGTGGATGTGATCTTCACGGCGACGCCCCAGGGGTATCTGTCCTCCGTGCTGACGGAGAGCATTCTGGCTAAAACCAAGGTTGTGGATCTGTCGGCGGATTACCGAATCAGGGATGCGGCCCGCTACGAGGCATGGTACAAGATCCATCACGAAAGCCCTCAGTTCCTTGAGGAAGCGGTCTACGGGCTGTGTGAGATCAATCGCGCTTCCATTAAAGAAGCCCGTCTGATTGCGAACCCGGGCTGTTTCCCGACCTGTTCGATCCTGAGCCTTTATCCTCTGGTGAAGGAAGGGCTGATCGATCCCCGGGGCATCATCATCGACGCCAAGTCGGGTACTTCCGGTGCCGGCCGCGGCGCTAAGGTGGCGAATCTGTTCTGTGAAGTCAATGAGAGCATCAAGGCCTACGGTGTGACGACCCACCGCCATACGCCGGAAATCGAGGATCAGCTGGGCTATGCCTGCGGTCAGGAGATTACCCTGACCTTTACGCCGCACCTGGTGCCGATGAACCGCGGTATTCTGGTGACGGCTTATGCCCCGCTGACGGAGGGTGTGACCCAGTCTATGATCGATGACGCTTACGCGCGCTGTTATCAGGGCGAACCCTTTGTGCGTGTGATGCCGGGCAGCCGCGCCCCGGAGACACGCAACGTCAAGGGCAGCAACTACGCCGACGTCAACGCTGTCATCGACAGCCGGACGAACCGGGTGGTGGTCATGGGGGCCATCGATAACCTGGTGAAGGGCGCTGCCGGACAGGCGGTTCAGAATATGAATCTGCTCTGCGGTCTTGAAGAGACAGAGGGTCTGATGGGTGTCCCGATGGCCTTCTGATACCGGAAGAGTGCAGACAATTCGCAAGAGAATGGAATGAAGGAGATATGCCATGAATCTGACTAAGATCGACGGCGGCGTGACAGCTGCCGCAGGTTTTGAAGCGGCCGGCTGTGAGGCCGGCATCAAATATCAGGGACGCACGGATATGGCCATGATCTATTGCCGGGTCCCCTGTGCGGCGGCCGGAACCTTTACCTCCAATGTGGTGAAGGCGGCACCGGTCCTCTACGACCGTCATATCGTCACGGATATCGGAAAAGCCCAGGCGATCGTGATCAATGCCGGTATTGCCAACGCCTGCACCGGCCGGGCCGGCTATGAGATCTGTGAAAAGACGGCCGAAGCCGCTGCTGCCATTCTGTCTGAGGTTCATGCCGACCGGGCACCGGTCAGCGCCGATCAGGTGCTGGTCTGTTCTACCGGTGTCATCGGTATGCCGATCCCTCTGGACCGCATTGTGGCCGGCACCGGCAAGCTGGCCCGCCTGACGAGAGCTGACGGCGGTTCCGAAGCCGCGGCGGCTATCATGACGACGGACACGAAGAAAAAGGAAGAGAGTTTCCGCTTTGTCCTGTCCGACGGTACCGAAGCCCATATCGGCGGCATGTGCAAGGGCTCCGGTATGATCCATCCCAATATGTGTACCATGCTGTCCTTTATCACAACGGATGCGGCTATCGATCAGTCACTGCTGCAGGAGGCGCTGCGCGAGGATATCAAGACGACCTACAACCGTGTCTCGGTGGACGGCGACACCTCCACCAACGATACCTGTCTGGTGCTGGCCAGCGGTCTTGCGGGAAACAAGACGATCACAGAGAAGGATGAGGATTATCGTCTCTTCTGTGAAGCGCTTCATGCGGTCAACGAGGGCCTGGCCCGCAAGATGGCCGCCGACGGTGAAGGTGCGACGATGCTGTTCGAGGCCCATGTCATTCATGCGGATACCGCTGCCCATGCCGGCATCCTGGCCCGTTCCGTCATTTCCTCGAACCTGACCAAGGCCGCGATGTACGGTCATGACGCCAACTGGGGCCGCATTCTCTGTGCCCTCGGCTATGCGGGCGTGGATTTTGATCCCGAAAAGGTGGATCTGACTCTGGTGAGCGCGGCGGGCACGCTGCCGATCGTCAAAGACGGTGTGGCGGAAGCCTACAGTGAGGAAAAAGCCACGCTTATTCTGTCCGAAGCGGAGGTCACCGTCATCTGCGATATGAAGATGGGCGACGCCGAAGGACGGGCCTGGGGCTGCGACCTGACATACGATTATGTGAAGATCAACGGCGATTACCGCTCCTGATCTGTAAGAAAGAGGATAGTGTTATGAGTGAAAATATGAATCTCTGGGTCGAAAAGGCCAATGTCCTGATCGAGGCGCTTCCCTATATCCGCCGTTTCAGCGGAAAAAAGATTGTCGTCAAGTACGGTGGTTCCGCCATGACGGATTCCGAACTGAAAAAAAGCGTGATCCAGGACGTGGCGCTTCTGAAGCTGATCGGCATGAAGCCGATCATCGTTCACGGCGGCGGCAAGGAGATCAGCAAGTGGGTCAAAATGTCCGGCGGCGATCCGCAGTTTGTCAACGGCATGCGCGTCACCGACAAGAAGACCATGGAGATCGCCGAGATGGTTCTCTCCAAAGTCAACCAGGGTCTGGTCCAGTATATGGAGAGCAACGGCGTCAAAGCCGCCGGTGTTTCCGGCAAGGACGGCCTGACGATGCGGGTTCGCAAGAAAGAACTGCCCGGCGGGCAGGATATCGGTTATGTGGGCGAAGTGACGCATGTCAATACGGAGTTGATTGATACCCTGATCGATAATGATTTTGTACCGGTCATCTGCCCGATTGGTATCGGTGAAGAGGATTATCATTCCTATAATATCAACGCCGACGACGCGGCCTGCGCCATCGCGATGGCGGAGAAGACGGAAAAGCTCGTCTTTCTGTCCGATATTGAAGGCGTATACCGGGATCCCCTCGACCCGACATCACTGATCTCACAGCTGACGGTGGAGGAAGCAGAAGCCTTCATCGCCGAGGGCAACGCCGGCGGGGGCATGCTGCCGAAGCTCCAGAACTGTATCACAGCGCTGAAAAGCGGCGTTTCGCGTGTGCACATTCTCGACGGCCGGCAGCCCCACAGTCTGCTGCTGGAATTCTTCACTCAGAAAGGCGTCGGCACGGCGATCATCACCGATGACGACGGGGAGGTCTGATATGACAACCGATAACATCAAAACGGTCTGTGAGGAAAATGTCCTCCATACCTATAATCGTTTTCCCCTGGTGATCGAGAAGGGCGAGGGTGTCCGCGTGACCGACACGGACGGCAGAGTCTATCTGGACATGGCGGCCGGCATCGCCGTTTTCGCTCTGGGTTATCATTATCCGGGCTTCGATGAGGCCCTGAAAGCCCAGATCGACAAGGTTATCCACACCTCAAATCTCTATTACAATGTGCCGATGGCCGAAGCCGCCGCCAAAGTGGTCGCCGCTTCCGGCATGGCGAAGGTCTTCTTCACCAATTCCGGCGCCGAGGCGATCGAGGGAGCTGTCAAAGCCGCCAGGAAATACGCCTACGACAGGGACGGCACCACGGATCATGAGATTATCGCCATGAAAAACAGCTTCCACGGGCGGACTGTCGGTGCCCTGTCCGTGACCGGCAACGATCATTATCAGGAGCCCTTCCGTCCCCTGATGGGCGGCGTCCGCTTCGCGGATTTTAATGATTTTGACAGCGTTCTGGCCCAGGTCAGTGATAAAACCTGCGCCATCATCATGGAAACCGTCCAGGGTGAAGGCGGCATCCATCCCGCCGATGCGGCTTTCCTGAAAAAGGTGCGTCAGCTCTGCGATGAGCAGGATATCCTGCTCATCCTTGATGAGATCCAGTGCGGCATGGGCCGTACCGGCCGTCTCTGGGCCTTTGACCATTACGGGATCCGGCCGGATATTATGACGACGGCCAAGGCCCTGGGGTGCGGCGTGCCTGTCGGTGCCTTCCTGTTAAATGACAAGGCGGCCGCCCATTCGCTGGTGCCCGGCGATCACGGCACCACCTACGGCGGCAATCCTCTGGCGATGGCGGCAGTATCGGCGGTCTTTGATATTTTCCGTGACAACGACATCGTGGCCCAAGCGGCGGCGGCCGGAGACTATCTGGCGGCCGGCCTTGACAAACTGGCCGCTGCCCACAGCTGTGTTCTGGAACACCGCGGTCTCGGCCTGATGCGCGGACTCGCCCTCGATCCCGGCCTTCCGGTGAGTGAGGTGATCACCCGTGCCCGCCAAAAGGGGCTTCTGGTGATCTCAGCCGGCGGCAATGTGCTGCGCCTGGTGCCGCCCCTGATTATCACGGAGGCAGATGCGGATGAGTGTCTGGCGATCCTTGATGAGTGTCTGGCCTAAATCGCTCTTGTAAATCCAAAACGCTTTCGATAAAATACATATGTGCACAGCCTGCGGCCTGATGTCTATCAGGAGGTGCACATATGTTTTTTTATTTGAAAATGAGCGTCCTGGGTGCCGCTTTGTTTATGGTGCTGTCGCTGAGTGCCTGCGGTACGGCGGATCGGCCGGTGCTGGTGGTGCCGGCAGAGGAGACGGCATCGGAGGAGACAGCGGGCCGGGGATCCGCATCCGATGACTTTGAGACGGAAGACGATACCGGACGGAACACGGCGGCAGAAACGGCGGAGGAGGAAACCTCCGTCACGGTTCATATCTGCGGCGCGGTCAGTGCACCGGGTGTCTATGTCCTGCCGGCGGGCAGCCGTGTCCTTGCGGCGGTAGAAGCGGCGGGAGGCCTGACGGCAGAGGCGGATGAGCGCCTCATTAATGAAGCGCGGCTTCTGACGGACGGAGAGCAGATCGTGGTACCGGCGGCGAGAGAGGCCCTGCCGGATTTTTCCGGTACAGCCGGGCCGACACCGGGAACAGCTGCCGACGGCCGCATCGATATCAACAGTGCCGGAGAAGCTCTTCTTGAGACACTGCCGGGAATCGGCGCGGTCAAAGCGGCGGAGATCGTCGCCGACAGGGAGGTCAACGGCCCTTTCGCCTCAACGGAGGACATCCGCCGGGTGGACGGTATCGGCGAAAGCCTGTATGAACGTATAAAAGATAAAATCACAACAGGTCAGTAAACTGACGCAGGAGATATTATGGCAAAAAAAGTTCTGGTAGTGGATGATGAAAAGCTGATCGTCAAGGGTATTCGTTTTGCCCTGGAGCAGGATGGCTATGAAGTAACCTGCGCCTATGACGGCGAGGAAGCTCTGCAATATGCCAAGGAGACGGAGTTTGACATTGTTTTGCTCGATCTGATGCTGCCGAAGATCTCCGGCCTCGATGTCTGCCAGCAGATCCGCGAGTTTTCCAATGTGCCGATCATCATGCTGACAGCCAAAGGCGAAGATATAGACAAGATTCTCGGCCTCGAATACGGCGCCGATGATTATATGACCAAGCCTTTCAACGTCCTTGTCCTGAAGGCCAGGATCAAGGCGATCCTTCGCCGTGCCCAGAAGCCGGAATCGGAGAAAAATGCCCCCCGTACCCTTGAGATCGACGGTCTTCGCATGGACTGCGACAGCCGCCGTGTCTTTATTGAGGGCCGGGAGGTCAATCTGACGGCCAAGGAGTTCGATGTTCTTGAACTGCTGGCTTTCAATCCGAACAAGGTGTACAGCCGGGAGAATCTTCTCAATCTCATATGGGGGTATGAATACCCGGGTGATGTCAGAACGGTGGACGTCCACATCCGCCGCCTGAGAGAGAAGATCGAAGCCAATCCGAGCGAACCGCGCTATGTCCATACCAAGTGGGGTGTCGGCTATTATTTCCAGGTCTAATAAAGGAAAGAGAATAACCTTTGTCAGGAGCCTTCGGTTCCGCATCATGGCGATACTGATCCTTGTCGGTATCCTGTCGGCTGTGACGGCTGTTACGGTCGTGGTGCAGAGCTATTCGACGCGTGCCGTCAATCTGCGCATTTCACATGTGCAGAATCAGTGTGAGATCCTGACGGATGCTCTTGAAGCGGAAGATTACGTCCATCAGACAGATAATGATGTCATCAACAGTGAACTGAGGATGCTGTCAAATCTGTACAACGGACGTATTCTTGTTGTGGATTCCGCCTTCAAGGTTATCAGCGATACCTACGATCTTGATGTGGGCCGCACCTCGGTCTCGGAGGAGGTTCTGACCTGCATGGCGGGCGGCGGAGCACAGACGCTCTACGATGCCGACGAGCTCTATATTGAGCTGATCATGCCCCTCGACAACCCGGAGACCCATCGGATCGACGGGGTACTTGTGGCCTCGATCTCCACCAACGAGATCGATCAGAATGCGCATATTCTGGAACTGCGCGGCGCCCGGGCTGTCTTATTAGTCAGCCTTCTGGTGCTGATCGGCGGCTTTTTTCTGGCCAAGCTTCTGGTGAAGCCCTTCCACCGCGTGACAAAGGCCATCGAGGATATCACCGACGGCTATGCCGAGGACACGATTTCGGTCGAGGATTATTCTGAGACACAGCAGATCACCGAGGCCTTCAACACGATGCTGTCCCGGGTCAAGAATATGGACAACTCCCGCAACGATTTCGTTTCCAATGTTTCTCACGAGCTGAAGACGCCGATGACCTCCATGAAGATTCTGGCGGAATCCCTGGTGGCGATGGAAGATGTGCCGGTGGAGATGTACCGGGAATTTATGAATGACATTGTCCATGAAATCGACCGGGAGAACCGCATCATCGGCGACCTGCTGGATATGGTGCGGATGGATCGCAAATCGGGTGGACTCAATATGGAAAAGGTCGATATCGGCGGGCTTCTGGAACAGACGGTCCGGATCATCCGGCCGATCGCCGACAGGCGCGGCGTCAGTCTTCTGCTGGAGACCGCGGAGAAGGTGGAGGCCGAGATCGATGAGATGAAGATGTCCACCTGCTTCCAGAATCTGATCGAAAATGCTGTCAAATATAACGTCGAAGGCGGCTGGGTCCGCATCGACCTGCGTCGTGACGGCCGTTTCTTCATCGTCAGTGTGTCGGATTCCGGCATCGGTATCGCTGAAGACCAGCAGGATCATATTTTCGAACGTTTTTACCGCGTGGACAAATCCCATTCCACTGAGATCGAGGGTACCGGCCTCGGTCTGTGGATCACCCGCCGGGCGGTGCTGCTGCACCACGGCACCATCAGTGTCTACAGCAAGCCTGGAGAAGGCACGACCTTCTCGATCCGGCTGCCGATCCTTGGCACAGGGGAGAAGGGAGGTCCGTCATGAAGAAAAAACTGACGGCTCTGGCCGTTATAGCCGCCCTGGCTTTGTCCCTGCTGACCGGCTGCCAAAGCGGGACAGAGGAGGGCGTCGCAGCCGGACCTGTGATCTACTACCGCCGCACAACGGCACCGGCCTCTATCCGGCAGCCCTACAGCGGCTCTCTGGAGTCGGATTATGACACCATCAGTGCGGTTCTCAAGCTGATGAACGAAGCACCGGCCGGCGGTGATGCGGCACCTCTGCTTCCCGATACGGTGACGCTTCTTGGCTGGGAAAAACAGGGCAGATCCCTGGCACTGAATTTCTCGGGAGGCTATCATTCCCTGGCGGCTGCCGATGAGGTTCTCTTAAGAGCCGGTTACGTCAGAACGCTGACACAGCTTAGCGGCATCGATTACCTGATTTTCCAGGTGGAAGGAGAGCCGCTGACAGACCGGGACGGTCATGAGATCGGCCGTATGAAAGCGGAGAGCTTCATTGAAAATGCCGGTAAGACGGTCAATGCCTATCTGAGGCACGATATCACGTTGTTCTTTACCGACGCTTCGGGAACGCTTCTGATCCCCGAGGGCCGGTCGATTTACTATAACAGCAATAAGTCTCTGGAATGGGCCATCGTGGAACGGCTGATCGCCGGCCCGAAGGCCGAGGGCAGCTGCCGGACGCTGGCTCCGGAGACAGAGATCCTGTCTGTCTCGGTACAGGACAGGATATGTTATGTTAACTTTTCGGATTCGCTGAAGGCTCCCGCCGATGTCGGTGCCGAGGTACTGCTCGCGTCGATTGCCGACTCCCTGATCCTCAACTGTGAGATTGATAAGGTGCAGTTTGCCATCAACGGCAACATCGAGGAAACTCTCGGCGACATCAGTCTGAATCAGCTTTTCGAAGCCAATACTGCCATCATAGCTCAGGTCGATCCGACCTGAGCTGTTTCATTCCTGGAAACCGTATCACGTTTTTATCCTGTCTGCGGCATGCGGTGACATTCCGTGTGCTTCTGCGGATCCCCGCATGTTTTTTCCGGCCTTTTTGTCTTCAGGGAGAGTGTGTGAAGCTTCTTCGACGTCCTCTGTGTCTGGCGGCCTGCCTGACGGCGGCCCTCCTGGCCCTTCTTGGTGCTCTGATACCGGATTTTGCCGTCCGCGTGTCGCTGTATCCCTATGCCCTGACGGACCCGGCTCTCACAGGTCCCGTCGAGATCACCGGTCAGGTTTCTGCGGTGACGGAATCGGAAGAACGCCTCAGCTTTCGGATGACCCATGTTCGGGACGCGGCGGGGGGAGATCGGCTCCCCGATGTGGTGGTCTACTGGCAGAAGTCTGCTCCGTCGGTGCCGTCGGGTGCCGCTCTGGCCGGTCGTCTTGTGAGACTCCGGGGAGAGGGCGCCTCCTTTGAAAGAGCCGTCAATCCGGGACAGTTTGATGCGGCTGCCTATTATGCCGTCCGCGGTGTCGGCTGGAAGCTGACGTCTCCGATCCTTCTGTCTCTGACAGACGGCCCTTCGGGAGCGGAGGGCGCCGTGGCGAGTCTTCGCTTTTTGTTGAGACAGCGGATCGTGCGCTATTTCCCCGATGAAACGGCAGGCCCGGCCGCGTCTCTGGTGATCGGCGATAAGAGCCTGATGGAGGCAGACGATAAGCGCCTCTGGCAGATGACGGGACTGTCGCACATGCTGGCTGTGTCGGGAATGCATGTGACGCTGGCCGCGGCGGGGGCTGAGGCGCTGCTGAGACGCCTGCGCGCAAGACCCGGGACCGCACGCCTTATGACACTGCCGCCGGTGCTCCTGTATGTGGCCCTGACCGGCTTTTCCATATCGGCCTTCCGCGCCTTTTGCCTTTATCTTTATGACAGCGGGGCAGTTCTGTCCGGCCGCCGGAAGGATCCGCTGAATGGGCTGTCCCTGGCGGTGCTTCTTATCCTGGCATCCAATCCCGGCTGGCTGTTTGACGCGTCCTTTCAGTTTTCGGTCGGTGCGGTGCTGCTGCTGATCCTTTTGAGCCGGATGGAACGGCGGCGGAGTGCCCTCGTTTTCTATCTTGCCATGCTGCCCCTGACGGCCCGCAGCTTCTGTGAAGTACCGCTGCTGTCTCTTGCCGGCAACGCCCTTCTGCTTCCGTTTCTGCCGGTCCTTCTGCTGCTCTGCCTGGTCGGAGCCGTCTTCGGCGGTGCAGCCGCTCTGCCGGCGGTGTGGGGACTTCGCGGGGCAGCGGCTTTTCTATCCTTGCTGGCCCGTTTTCCACGTCTGACACTGATCACCGGCTGCCCCGGCATCGGACAGATGCTTCTGTATGAGGGGCTTCTGGCCGGTGCCTGCTTCATGGGACACCGCCTGAAACGCTTCGGCGGGGGGCTTCCGGGCCGGGGGAGGTTTCTCCTGCGGGGCATCAGAACGGCCGCGGCGGGGCTTTTTCTGCTTCTGCTGCTTCTTGTTCTGTGCCGGCCGCCGGCCCGGGATATGACGGTGACCTGCCTTGACGTAGGGCAGGGGGACTGCACTCTCATCGAAATGCCCGGCGGCGGTGCCGTCCTGGTGGACGGCGGTTCGTCGTCGGTCAATGAACCGGGACGGTACCGGATACTGCCCTGCCTTCTCCATAAAGGGATCCGGCGTTTGGATTATCTGGCGGTCACGCATCCCGATGAGGATCATATCAACGGGATCCGGGAGATCCTGACGATGGCCGCGTCCCGACAGACCTCCCTGAGCGTGTCAGTGCTTCTTATGCCGGATCTTCTGCCGGGAACGCCCGAGAGGGAAGCTCTGGAGGCTCTGGCAGATCTGGCGGCAGAGGCAGGGACGAAGACGGTCTATACCGGCCGGGGCGACCGCCTGGTTTTCGAGGGGCGCCGGACGGTGACCCTCGAGGTGCTGAGTCCCCGGCGTCGGACCGCCTATGAAAGCGCCAATGCCGCTTCTCTTGTTCTGGCAGTCCGGGACGGCCTCTGCAGTGTGCTGCTGACCGGTGATGCGGAGGGAAGCGGCGAAGAGGAACTTACAGCGCTTCTGGAGAACACAGCCGGCAGCTTCACCTTGCTGAAGGCCGCGCATCACGGTTCCCGGGGCAGTACCTCAGCGGCCTTTCTGGATGCGGTGAAGCCGGCGGCCGCGGTGATATCGGCGGGCAGAAATGTGTACGGCCATCCTCACGCGGAGACGCTTATGAGACTGGCGGAAGCCGGGACAGAGGTCTTTATCACGCGGGAGTCAGGAGCCGTCGAGGCCGTCAGCAGCGGCCGTGACCTTGCCCTTTGCGGCTTTGTCCGGGAAAAAAACCGATAGTGCTTCCCGGGCTTTTGAGATATACTGGTAACTATGAAAAAGATCGAAGCCGACATTAAAAACGAAACCTTTGAGCGTGTCTATCTTCTCTACGGGGAGGAGACTTATCTGAGAGACAGCTGCCGGCGCCGTCTGACGGACGCCGTGGCGGCGTCGTCGGACAGTATGAACCGGACCATCTACAGCGGCCGTGATATCCGCGAGAGTGAAGTGATCGATCAGGCAGAGACCCTGCCTTTTTTCGCTGACCGCCGGCTTATTCTGATCCGGGACAGCGGTTTTTTCAAAGGCGGCGCCGAGGTACTGGCTGCCTATATGGCGGAGCTGCCGCCGTATCTGACGATCGTTTTTTCCGAAAACGAAGTGGATAAAAGAAGCCGCCTGTTCAAGGCGGTGCAGAAGAGCGGTTATATCTGTGAGTTCAAGCCCCAGACCGAGGAGACCCTCAGTGCCTGGATCGTGCGTTATCTGGATCGGGAAGGCCGCCGCATCACCCGCGATGCGCTGGCCGAGTTCATGGCCCGCATGGGCAGCGATATGGGCCGTATCGAGAGGGAACTGAATAAGCTGACGGCCTACACCGAGGGCCGCGGCATGATCACCGTCCGGGATGTGGAGGCACTGACGCCCCAGGAACTGGAAAACAGGGTCTTCGATATGGTCAGTGCTGTTGCCGAGCATAAAAAAGAGAGGGCATTGGCCCTCTATGCGGATCTGCTGGCTCTGAAAGAGCCGCCGATGCGGATTATGATCCTCATCGGCCGCCAGTACCGGCAGTTATATCTGATCAGTGAGATGAAGCGGGAGGGAGAGGCCGACACGGTGATCGCGCCGAAGCTGGGTATCCCGCCCTTTGCCGCGCGCCGTCTGTCAGGTCTCAGCCGTTCCTATCGTCGGGAGGCCCTGCGGCGGGCGGTGAATCTGTGCGCGGCTTTTGAAGAAGATACAAAAAACGGCCGGATAACCGACCGTCTTGCTGTAGAATTATTATTAAATGCTTTGGCAGGATAAAAAATCAAAAAAGAGTATAAAAATAAAGCTTATTTGACATAAGCTTTATTCAGCGGCGCCGACCTTGTTAACGGCCTTGGCCATGCGGGAAATCTTGCGGGATGCTGCCTTCTTGTTGATGACACCCTTGGAAGCGGCGGAACCCAGTTTGCTCATCAGAGCGGACAGTTCTTTTGAAGCGGCTTCCTTGTCACCGGCCAGGACAGCATTGTCGACTTTCTTGACCTGAGTCTTGACAGCAGATTTCACAGCCTTGTTGCGGGCAGCTTTCTTTTCGTTAACAAGAATTCTTTTCTTGGCAGATTTAATATTAGCCAAAACGATTACCTCCATACACACATCATACGTAAAGTCAATCCCGTAAGGGCACTAAGTTATTTTACGGAAAAAGGTTTTTCTTGTCAATACAAACTTTTCATATTCACGCAGCTTCAGAGGAAAAATGAAGGACGCCGTCCTGTCTTTTGTTGTCAAAGAATGAGGTCGTTGGTATAATCGAAACCATGGATAAGAATCATATCAGAAATTTTTGCATTATCGCGCATATTGACCACGGCAAGTCCACCCTGGCCGACCGGATCATCGAGAAGACCGGTCTTCTGACGGCAAGGGAGATGCAGGACCAGGTTCTGGATAATATGGAACTGGAAAGGGAAAGAGGCATCACGATCAAAGCCCAGACTGTTCGGACGGTTTACAAAGCCGACAACGGTGAAGAATATCTCTTCAATCTGATCGACACTCCCGGACATGTGGACTTTAATTACGAGGTCTCACGCTCACTGGCGGCCTGCGACGGCGCCGTGCTGGTGGTGGATGCCACCCAGGGCGTGGAAGCCCAGACTCTGGGCAATGTGTATCTGGCGCTGGATCATGATCTGGAGATCCTGCCGGTTATCAATAAGATTGACCTGCCGTCGGCCCGGCCTGACGAGGTGGCATCGGAGATCGAGGACGTCATCGGCCTCGATGCCGAAGACTGCCCGCGGATCTCGGCCAAGACCGGCGAGAATGTGCATGATGTTCTGGAATCGATCGTCAGACTTCTGCCGCCGCCCTCCGGGGAAGGCGAGGCGCCTCTCAAGGCCCTGATCTTTGACTCACTGTATGACAGCTATCGCGGCGTTATCGTTTTCTGCCGCCTGATGGACGGCCGCGTCAGCCGCGGCTCCCGCATTCGCATGATGGCCACCGGTGCCGTTTACGAGGTCACGGAGGTCGGTTACTTCGGCCCCGGCCAGTTCCTGCCCTGTCAGGAACTGCAGGCAGGGGAGGTCGGCTACATCACCGCTTCCATCAAGACACTGAAGGACTCCCGGGTCGGCGACACGATCACGGATGCCGACAACCCGACGGCGGAGGCACTGCCCGGTTATCAGGAACCTCAGCCGATGGTTTACTGCGGTCTGTATCCGGCGGATTCGGCCCGTTACCCGGATCTGCGCGACGCCCTGGAGAAGCTGCAGCTCAACGACGCGGCGCTGCAGTACGAGCCGGAATCCTCCACAGCCCTGGGCTTTGGCTTCCGCTGCGGTTTCCTGGGCCTCCTGCATCTCGATATCGTTACCCAGCGCCTGGAGAGAGAGTATGATCTGGATCTGGTCACCACGGCGCCGAGCGTTATCTATAAAGTCCACAAAACCGACGGTGAGCTGATCGAGCTGACCAACCCGTCCAACCTGCCTGATCCTTCGGAAATCGACTACATGGAAGAACCGATGGTCCGGGCCGAGATCATGCTGACGAAGGAATATATCGGCTCCATCATGACCCTGTGCCAGGAACGCCGCGGTGTCTATGAGAGCACGGAGTACCTGGAAGCCAACCGTGTCATGCTGAAGTACCGCATGCCGCTCAACGAGATCATCTATGATTTCTTCGATGCGCTGAAATCCCGGTCCCGAGGCTACGCCTCCTTCGATTACGAACTGGACGGCTATGACCGCTCCGATCTTATCAAGCTGGATATCCTCGTCAACCACGAGACCGTCGATGCGCTGTCTTTCATTGTCTATGCACCCAGCGCCTATGAACGGGGCAGCCGGATGTGCGAGCGCCTGAAAAAAGAGATACCGCGGCAGCTTTTCGATATTCCGATCCAGGCCGCCATCGGCTCCAAGATTATCGCCCGCGAGACGGTCCGCCAGGTGCGCAAGGACGTGCTGGCCAAGTGCTACGGCGGCGACATTTCACGAAAAAAGAAGCTTTTGGAGAAACAAAAGGAAGGCAAGAAAAAGATGCGGGAGATCGGTTCTGTCCAGATCCCCAAGGACGCTTTCCTCAATGTGTTGAAGCTGGATGAAGAATAATTCCTTCGGTCTTTATATCCATATGCCCTTCTGCGTCAGAAAATGCAGCTATTGCGATTTCCTGTCCTTTTCGGCTGATGATGATGTTAAGACCTCTTATACGGAGGCTCTGCTTCGCGAGATCGAAGTCAGAGCTTCTCTTTACCGTGACCGGACAATTACCTCGGTCTTCATCGGCGGCGGCACCCCGACGGCGATGCCTGCGTCATGCCTGAGAAAGGTTATGGCGGCGGTGCGGCGGTCTTTTACGCTCTGCCCGGAGGCGGAGATCACGGTGGAGATGAACCCCGGCACGGACCATCCGTCTCTGGAGGCTTTCCTGACGGAGGATGTCAACCGCATCAGTCTCGGCATGCAGTCCTTTGATGACAGCGAACTGGCGGCTCTGGGCCGTATCCACACCGCTGAGATGTCACGGGATACTTACGATCATCTGAGACGGCTGGGCGTCGAAAATATCAATATTGACCTGATGGCGGCGCTGCCTCATCAGACACGGCGCAGTTTCGAGCACACGCTCCGGGCAGCAGCGGCATTGAGGCCCGAGCATATCAGCGTCTACTCCCTGATTATCGAAGAGGGAACCCCCTTTGCCCGCCTGTACCGGGAGGGGGAACCGCCTCTCCCCGATGAGGAGACGGAGCGGGAGATGGATGCGCTGACAGAGCGTATCCTGTCGGAAGCGGGCTATCATCGCTATGAGATATCCAACTATGCCCGCGATGGCCGGGAGTGCCGCCATAACCGGCTCTACTGGGAGTGCCGGGATTATCTGGGCATCGGCCTGGGGGCCGCTTCGCTTATGGACGGCTGCCGCTTCAGCGTGACCGAATCCCTCGACGATTATCTGACGCTGACAGAGCTGACAGGATCCGCAGGAAGGCTGCTGTCCGCCGAAAAAGAGATATGGGATAAGCTCCTGATGACCGGCAGGGAGCGCCTCTCCCGCTATGACCGCATGGCCGAATTCATGTTTTTGGGACTTCGGCTGACAGAAGGAATCACGGAGGCAGAATTCCGGGAACGCTTCGATACAGACCTTGATGACATATACGGCGCCGTGATCCGGCGTCACATCCGCAGCGGCCTGATGCGCCGCACCCCCGGCGGCTATGCCCTCACAGGCAGAGGCCGGGATATCAGCAACACCGTCATGGCAGATTTTATTATTGATAATGATGAAGAAAGATAGAGAGTTTATCCGTATTCGCGGGGCCCGGGAAAATAATCTCAAAGGGCTGGATATCGATATCCCGCGGGGTGAGCTGGTGGTTCTGACCGGTCTGTCCGGTTCGGGCAAGAGCTCGCTGGCGTTTGAAACTATTTACGCGGAAGGACAGCGGCGCTACATGGAGTCGCTGTCGTCCTATGCACGTCAGTTCCTGGGCCAGATGGAAAAGCCGGATGTGGACAGCATCGAAGGGCTGCCGCCGGCAATCGCCATCGACCAGAAGACGACAAACCGCAATCCCCGTTCCACGGTCGGCACCGTGACGGAGATCTATGATTATATGAGATTGCTGTTCGCCCGCTGCGGTACGGTCCACTGTCCCTCCTGCGGTCGGGAGATCAGCCGTCAGAGCGTCGATCAGATGGTGGACCATCTTATGAAGCTGCCGGAAAAGAGCCGTATTCAGCTGCTGGCCCCGGTGGTGAGGGGCCGCAAGGGCCGCCATGAAAAGGTTCTGGAGCAGGCCAGAAAAAGCGGCTATGTGCGCGTGATGGTGGATGGCTCACTCTATGATCTGAGCGAGGAGATCTCCCTTGACAAGAACCTGAAGCACGATATCGCCATTGTGGTGGATCGTCTGGTGGTGCGTCCGGGCATTGAAAAGCGCCTGACCGATTCCATTGAGACGGTGCTGAATCTGACAAACGGCCTTCTGTGTGTCGATACGATGGACGGCGGCCAGCTGACTTTCAGCTCCAGCTTTGCCTGCCCTGACTGCGGTATCAGTGTTGAGGAGATCGAGCCCCGCAGCTTTTCGTTCAACAATCCCTTCGGTGCCTGTCCCGTCTGCACGGGCCTGGGTTACCGGATGGAATTCGACCCGGATCTGATGATTCCCGACAAGACCCTGTCCATCAACCAGGGTGCCATCGTTGTCAACGGCTGGCAGAGTGCCTCCGAGGAGGGCAGCTTCACCAATGCGACGCTGAAGGCTCTGGCGGAGCGGTATCATTTTGATCTGGACACGCCCTTCGAGGCGTATCCGGCGTCGGTGAAAAAGATCCTGCTGGAGGGTACCGGCGGCGAAGAGGTCACGGTCCACTATCGCGGCCAGCGCGGCGTCGGCGAATATGACGTGGCCTTTGAGGGGTTGCTGGCAAATGTCAACCGCCGTTACCGTGAGACCGGCTCCGACTGGACAAAGCAGGAATATGAAAAATTCATGCAGATCACGCCCTGTCCCGCATGCGGCGGCCAGAGGCTGAAGACGTCCTCCCTGGCCGTGACGATGGGTGGCAAAAATATCATTGATCTGACGGAATACCCGCTGAGGCCGTTTCTGGACTTCATGACCGGGACAGAGCTGACGCCCCAGAAGCAGAAGATTGCCCAGCCCATCCTCAAGGAGATCTGTGCCCGTGTCTCCTTCCTGATAGAGGTGGGGCTGGATTACCTGACCCTGTCCCGCATGACCGCGACACTCTCAGGCGGTGAAGCCCAGCGCATCCGTCTGGCGACGCAGATAGGTTCGGGTCTGGTGGGCGTTGCCTATATCCTTGATGAACCCAGCATCGGTCTTCATCAGCGGGACAACGACAAGCTGCTCGGGACCCTGAAGCACCTGCGCGATCTGGGCAATTCCGTCATCGTCGTCGAGCATGATGAGGATACCATGAGGGCCGCCGACTTTCTGGTTGATATCGGCCCCGGTGCCGGTGAACACGGCGGAAAGCTGGTGGCAGCCGGCACGGTGGAGGACATCATCCGGGAAAAGGCTTCGGTGACGGGCCGTTACCTGAGCGGTGAGCTCAGCATACCGGTTCCGGCCGCGCGCCGCCGTCCGTCGGCTTATCTGACTGTTCTGGGCGCCTGTGAGAACAATCTGAAAAATATCGATGTCAGAATTCCACTGGGCGTTCTGTTGTGCGTAACCGGTGTCTCCGGCTCCGGCAAGAGCTCCCTCATCAATCAGATCCTCTACAAGCGTCTGGCCAGAGACCTGATGCGGGCCCATGAAAAGCCCGGGCACCACAAGGCCGTGAAGGGTCTTGACAAGATCGACAAGGTCATTGCCATCGACCAGTCACCCATAGGCCGGACACCGCGGTCCAACCCGGCGACCTATACCGGCGTCTTTGATCTGATACGGGATCTTTTTGCCGGAACGCCGGATGCGAAGGCACGGGGCTACAAAAAGGGCCGCTTTTCTTTCAATGTTAAAGGCGGCCGCTGTGAAGCCTGCCAGGGCGACGGCATCCTGAAGATCGAGATGCATTTCCTGCCGGATGTCTATGTGCCCTGCGACGTCTGTCACGGCCATCGCTACAACCGGGAGACGCTGGAGGTCAAATACAAGGGCAAGAGCATCTATGATGTCCTGAATATGACGGTGGAGGAGGCCCTGACCTTCTTCGAGAATGTCCCCTCCATCCGCAATAAGATTCAGACGCTTTATGATGTGGGCCTGTCCTATATCCGTCTGGGCCAGCCCTCCACCGAGCTGTCCGGCGGCGAGGCCCAGCGGGTGAAGCTGGCGACGGAACTGTCGCGCCGCTCCACGGGCAGGACCGTCTATATCCTTGATGAGCCGACGACGGGGCTGCATTTTGCGGATGTCAGCAAGCTCGTGGAAATTCTGCAGCGTCTGGCTGACGGCGGCAACAGCGTGATCGTCATCGAGCACAATCTGGATGTGATCAAGACGGCGGATTATATCATCGACCTCGGCCCCGAGGGCGGTGACGGCGGCGGGCGCGTTATCGCCGAGGGGACGCCGGAGGAGGTGGCGGCGGTGCCGGCCTCCTACACGGGACAGTACCTGATCCCCTATCTGCAGAAGACAAAACAGGCGGCTCTCAAGCTGTGAAAAGGAGAAAATAAGCATGCCTCAGGCTGATATCGGTATCGATCTGGGATCGTCAAATATCTGCGTCTATAAAAAGGATAAGGGCGTTGTCATCAAGGAACCCTCCGTGGTGGCCTATGACAAGGACAATGACCGCATCATGGCCTTCGGTGAGGAGGCGGTGCAGATGATACAGCATAAAGCCGGCTCCGTCGTGGCGATCCGCCCGATGAAGGCCGGTTCGATTTCGGACTATAATGTCACGGAAGCCCTTCTGAAGCATTTCATGACAAAAGCCATGGGACGCCGGTCCTTCCGAAAGCCTTATATTTCCCTGTGCCTGCCGGTGGGGACGACCTCCATCGAACGCCGTGCCGTCGAAGAGGCCACCTATCAGGCCGGCGCCCGGGAGGTTACGATCGTCGAGCCGGCGGCCGCAGCAGCCATCGGTGCCGGCATCGATATCACCAAGCCCGTGGGCAACATGGTCGTGGATATCGGCGGCGGCACCACGGATATCGCCATTCTGTCCATCGGCGATCCGGTGCTGTCGGAATCGCTGAAGATCGCCGGCGGCACCTTTGACGAGGTTATCACCCGCGGTATTCGCCGTCACCACAGTCTTTTCATTGACGAAGGCCAGGCCGAGGCGGTTAAGATCCGCATCGGCAGCGCGGCACGGCGGACGGCAGGGGATACGATGACCATCACCGGACGCAATGTCATCACCGGTTATCCCGAAACGCTGATGATCACTGCCGATGAGGTGCGCGGCTACCTGAACGATTCGGTATCCCGCATCGTGGAGGCCATCCACGGCATCCTGGAGAAGACACCGCCGGAACTGGCGGCCGACGTGGCGCGCCGCGGCATCGTGCTGACCGGCGGCGGAGCTCAGCTGCGGGGATTGGAGGAGCGCATCAGTGAACGGACCGGCATCAATGTGATGACGGCCGAGAATCCTGACCTGTCGGTGGCTGTCGGCACCGGTCTTTATACCAAGATGATGGAGAAACTGGAAGAATCCTTATGATCGATCAGTCTCAGACAACGGTGGAAGGGTATATTGATCATATTGTTTACCGCAATGAGGACAACGGCTACACGGTGTTTTCCCTGATCGCGGACGGAGAAGAGCTGACCTGTGTCGGCTTTTTTCAGTTTATCAGCGAGGGTGAAAATGTGGCACTGGAGGGGCGTTTTACCGAGCATTTTACTTACGGGACCCAGTTCCGGGCGGAGACGATGACGATCCGGGTGCCCGACGACGCCGAATCCATTGAGCGGTATCTCGGCTCCGGTGCGGTGAAGGGAATAGGCCGTGTGCTGGCGGCCCGCATCGTGGAAAAATTCGGAGACGACACGCTCCGGATTTTCCGCGAGGAGCCGGAGAGACTGGCGGAAGTCAGGGGCATTTCCGAAAAGAAAGCCCGGGAGATCGCCGGTTTTGCGGCGGAGCAGGAGGATATGCGCGCCGCCATGATGTATCTGCAGCAGTTCGGCCTGTCGGTGGGGATGTGCGTGCGCATCTACAAGACCTACGGATCGGATATGTACGGCATTCTCCGGGAAAATCCCTACCGGCTGGCGGAGGAGATCGATGGCATCGGTTTCCGGACGGCGGATGAGATCGCCTCCCGCCTCGGCATCGGCGCAGAATCGGAGTACCGGCTGAGAGCCGGCGTGCTCTACACCCTTTTCCAGGCGGCGGCGGAAGGCCATGTGTACCTGCCCGAGGAAGCTCTTCTCACGACGGCAGCCGGGCTCCTGGGGGTCCGGGGCGAGGCCGTTTCCCACAGTCTGGATACCCTGGCGATCGAGCGGCGTGTCATTTTGAAGAGGCTTACGGACGATACCCGGGCTGTCTATGCGGCCGCCTATTATCAGATGGAAATGTTCTGTGCCGGCAAGCTGAAAAAACTGAGTGGTATTGTTGACGGCGATGATGCCGCGGTGAAGCACTCTCTGGAAGCTCTGCGCCGGCAGAGGACGCTGACCCTTGATGAGGAGCAGGAGAGAGCGGTCTATCTGGCCGCCGTCAGCGGCGTCTTTCTCCTGACGGGCGGTCCCGGCACCGGCAAGACGACGGTCATCAACGAGATGCTCCGGTACTTTGAAGCCCGTCAGCTGTCCTTTTTGCTGGCGGCTCCCACGGGCCGGGCGGCCCGGAGGATAACGGAGGCCACCGGCTATGAGGCTTCCACAATCCACCGCATGCTGGAGATCGGTCCGACGGACGGTAGTCCCGACGGCGGTCGGGGGACCTTCGGCCGTCACGAGGGCAACCCGCTGGAGGCCGATGTGATCATTGTGGATGAGATGTCCATGGTGGATATCACCCTGTTTTACGCTTTGCTGTCGGCGGTGCCGGAAGGGTCACGTCTTATCCTGGTCGGCGATGCCGATCAGCTGCCCTCCGTGGGACCCGGCAATGTGCTGGGTGATCTGCTGCGGGCGGAGGTGTTTCCGACCGTGCGCCTGAGCCGGATCTTCCGGCAGGGCGAGGGCAGTGCCATCGTCGTCAATGCCCATGCCATCAACGAGGGCCGCCAGATCGCGCTGGAGACGGGCAGCCGGGATTTCTTTTTCCTGAAGCGGCATGACCCGGATACGATCATCCGGCAGATGATCGGTTTCATTAACGGCCGGCTTCCCGCCTATGTGGGGGCGCCGGCGGCCGATATCCAGGTCCTGGTGCCGATGAAGAAGGGTCCCCTGGGCGTCGAACGGCTGAATAAGATCCTTCAGACCTATCTTAATCCGGCTGCGCCGGACAAGGCCGAGCATACCTTCGGGGAGCGGCTGTTCCGCTGCGGCGATAAGGTTATGCAGATCCGCAACAATTATCAGCTGGAATGGGAGATACGCGGCCGGTACGGCATCCCCGTCGATCACGGCCCCGGTATCTTTAACGGCGATATGGGCATTATCCGCGAGATCAATGATTTTGCCTCGCAGATGACGGTAGAGTTCGACGGCGGCCGCATCGTGGATTATCCCTATGCCCTGCAGGAGGAGCTGGAACTTGCCTATGCCGTGACGATTCATAAATCCCAGGGCAGCGAATATCCGGCGGTGATCATGCCGCTGATGGGCGGTCCGCGGCCGCTCATGACCCGGAACCTTCTGTATACCGGCGTGACAAGGGCACGGAAATGTCTGGTCATCATGGGGGATGACGATACGGTGCGCCAGATGATCGACAACCACGACACCCACCGCCGCTATACTTCTCTTGACCGGCAGATCCGTCAGGTGTTTCTGCCTGATGAGGACGGCACGGGGCTCCCGTGACAAAACGATATGACTGAAAAGGGGCTTTGGGAAAGGCTTCCTGATGAACAGAACTTTGAAAAGAACCGGTCAGGCCCTGCTTGATCTCCTGTATCCGCTCCGCTGTCCGGTGTGCCTCGGCATACCGGAGCGGGGCCTTTTGGTATGTCCGGAATGCCGCCGGTCCCTGCCCTATATCACAACTCACCGCTGCCCGATCTGCGGTAAAAGCGTGGAGAATCCGGGGAACAGGTGTGCCGACTGTGCCGGGATGCGGCACATTTTCGACAGCGGGACGGCGGCCTTTCTCTATGATGACAGGATGAGAGGACTGATGGCGGAACTCAAATACCGCGGTGTGCGGAGCCTGGGCGGCCAGCTGGGGGTGCTGGCCTTCGACGCCTGCCGGGACACTGTCCTCAGCTGGGGGATCACGGCTTTGGTGCCGGTGCCGATTCACCCCAGCCGCCGGCGGAGCCGCGGTTATAACCAGGCGATGGAGATTGCCCGGGCCGTCGGCGACAGGATGGGACTTCCGGTGCTTCAGGATGCGGTGCGGCGGCGGGAAAAGACGGCAGCCATGAAGACCCTCGGCAGGGAGGCACGGCAGAAAAATCTGGCCGAGGCTTTTGCGGCGGGCACCACGCCGGTGTCCGGGGAGGTCATTCTGATCATCGATGATATCTACACCACCGGGGCTACGATGGATGCCGTCAGCAGCGTGCTGCGCCGCGGCGGTGCCGCCGGGGTGCATTTCTTCGCGGTTTGCATTGGCGCGGGCTTTATGGTAAACTATTAACGCGTATGCTTAGCGATGAAAGGAACTTTTATGGTTAATGAAAAACGCCTGAAAGCCATGATACGACTGGCAGAATACGAAAAAAACGGCAGCGGGGAACTGCGCATCTGCCGTTATTCCCGCCGTGATTATCTCATCCTCAGTCTGATCCGGACCTTTTTCCTGACCACTATCGGCTTCGGTCTTCTTTTGCTTTTGGCGGCCATCGGCAATATGACGACGGTCATGGATCAGATCAATTATATCGACATCAGGGCCCTGATCGCCTGGGTCTTTCTGGGATATCTGGCCTTTCTGCTTTTTTATATGGTGCTGACCTTTGTCCATGCCTGGCGCCGCTACCGGCGGGCGTCCTGCAGCATACAGGGCTATGAGAGAGAACTGACCCGCCTTGACAGGCTTTACAGGAGGGAAGATTCATGACGATGCTGCGCGAACTGAGGACGAATATGCAGGCCTTTTACGGCCGGTATTCCAGCCTTCTTCATATCATTTTCAAGATCATGCTGTCCCTGGGAATTTTCCTGTTTCTCAGACATGAGATCCCGGCGGGCGGCCTGTTCGGCAATATTTTCGTCATCCTGGTGATGGCGCTTCTGAGTGCTGTCCTGCCGGTGCAGGCGATTCCTGTCTTCGGGGCGTTTATGCTGGGCGGACTGTCCTATTCTCTCGGCCTGGCTCCCTTCGGCATCACCGTCCTTGTCCTTCTGATCCTGCTGTTCCTGTTCCTGAGATTCTCGTCGGCGGAGAGTACGCTGATCCTGCTCTTTACGCCGGTGACGCTGTTCTTCGGCGTGCCGGCCGTGGTGCCGGTCTGCGCGGCGCTGAAGCAGAAAATGTCGTCGGTACTGTCAGTCGGCAGCGGCGTCATCGTCTATTATCTGATTCGGACACTGCAGGAATTCCACATCACGGTGATCACCTCATCGACCGATACCAGCCGCGATATCCTGACGAACCTGCAGGCTCTGGCGAACGGCATCTTCGGTCAGGCGGATATGATCCTCAATCTGATTATCCTGTGCGCGGTCTTCATTCTTGTCCATGCCTTCCGCAGCCTGCCGGTCCGTGGTGCTTATCCGACCGCGGTCGTTGCCGGTGTCGGTTTTTACGGCTTTATGATGGTTTTCGGCAGCAGCACGGCGGGCTTTGACCTGTCCTATGTGGTGCTGGCCGCCGGCTGCTTTGCGGCTCTTGTTACCGCCGCGATCTTCATCTTCTTCATCCATGATGTGGATTATAAAGCGGCCGAGAACCTCCAGTTTGAAGATGACGATTATGTCTATTACGTCAAGGCGGTTCCCAAGATCGCTGTCAGAACTGCCTATGCCGACGCGGCTGCCGCTGAAGCAGAGGCGGATGATGACGACGAGGATGAGGAGGAAACATGAACACCATATTGTCGATCATGAAGCGCTATCTGGCGTCCTTTTACATACCCAGGCTTCATGTGTCCGATATCATCGAGATCGTGATCATCTCGCTCCTGGTCTATGCCTTCCTGACCTGGATTAAGAATACCAGAGCCTATACGCTTCTGAAGGGTATCGCCATCGTGCTGATCTTCCTTCTGGCGGCCTGGTTTTTCAAACTTAACACGATCCTCTTTATCGCCTCCCGGGTCAGCTCCGTGGCGCTGATCGCGCTGGTTATCATATTCCAGCCGGAGCTTCGGAAAGCGCTGGAATCCCTGGGCACACGGTCTCTGGCAGCATCTTTTTTCCGCAGCGGCGACGGTGATGAGAACAAACTGTTTTCCGATAAAACGATCAACGAGATCGTCCGTGCCTGTGCCGATATGGCGGAGAGCAAAACAGGGGCCCTGATCGTCATTGAACAGGATATGCCGCTGACGGAGTTCATCGATACCGGCATTATGCTGGATTCGGAGATCACCAGCCAGCTTCTTATCAATATTTTCGAAAAAAACACACCGCTCCACGACGGCGCCGTTATCATCCGCGGTGACCGCGTCATGGCGGCAACCTGCTACCTGCCTCTGTCCGATAATCTGAGCATCAACAAAAGGCTCGGCACCCGGCATCGGGCCGGTATCGGCATCAGTGAGGTGAGCAACAGCTTCACGATCATCGTTTCCGAGGAGACCGGCCGGATTTCTTCGGCTTACGAAGGGGCGCTTGAGACCAATCTGACAGCCAGCGCACTGAGGGAAAAACTGCATAGACTTCAGGACCGTACGATGAATGACAGACGGACGGGTCTGAAGATCTGGAAAGGACGGGAGGATGCTGGAGAAAAGAAAGCTGAATAACCCCGGACTTAAGATTGCCTCGCTGGTGGCGGCCATCCTGATCTGGATCGTGATTTCCAATATCAATGATCCGATCATGACCAAGACGATCAAAGGTGTGCCCGTCAGGGTCATGAACGCTTCCTATCTGGAAAGCATGGGGCAGTCCTACAAGATCCGCGAGGGCTACAATACGGTGACGGTGAAGGTCAAGGGCAAGCGCTCCATGGTCGACGAGCTGTCTCTTTCCGATATTGAAGCCACGGCCGATATGACCGAGATCGTTTCGCTGGAATCCTCGCCCATTACCGTGCCGATCCGAGTGGCGGTCGGCGACGGCAGCGGTCTGGTGATCACGGCGACGCCATCCACGATACAGATCGACCTTGAGGAGCTGATCAGTCAGGACTTCCTGATTACGGCAACACAGAATAAGACGACGCCGGAGGTGGGTTACGCTGTGGGCCAGCTGACGCCGTCGATCGAAAAGGTGGCCGTCACGGGACCGGCCAGTATTATCAATATTATTGACCGTGTGGAAGCCCCGGTCGATGTCAGCCATATGAATGCCGGCCGTAAGATCAGCACAGGTCTGGTGGTCTACGATAAGAACGGCGCCCAGCTGACGGATACCCAGATGAGCTATCTGCGCTTTGAGGATGATCAGAAGACGGTGGATGTCTATGTGACGATCTACCGTGTGGTCAGTGATGTCCGTCTAACGCTGGCTGGCTATAACGGCAGGCCGGCCGATGGCTATCAGGTGGCTCAAATTACCCTGACACCTTCCACGATCGCGGTGGCGGGCAACGAGGAGGCACTGGAGAAACTGGCCAGGAACCGCAGTGAGATCACCCTTGACAGGTCTTTGGTGGATATCGCCAACGCCTCAGCCAGTTTTGATGTCCGCATCGAAAACCTGGGAGAATACCTGCCGGAAGGACTTATCCTTGTGACAAATGCCTCGGATACGGTTGTGGCCAGTGTGGAGATCCTGCCTTACAACAGCAAGCTTATCAAGGCGGCGACCGCCGGTATCGAGAAGAAATATCTGGCGGAGGGTCTGAACTGCGTCTTTTCCTCAGCGGCGGTACAGGTCGCCGTTCAGGGACCGGATGCGGGCCTGTCGAAGCTGACGGCTTCGGAGATCGGCCTGGCTGTCGATCTGAGTAATAAGGGCCCCGGCACTTACACCGTGCCTCTGGAGGTGACATTGCCGGATGAGTTCCGCACCGTGGAGGATGTCACGGTCACTGTCGTGCTGACGGCGACTGAGACGGCGTCGAATACGACCGACTCGGGAAATAAGATAGATATTGAATAAGGAGCCAGAAAAGTTATGGTTAGTCAGCGTGTTACTGTTATCAACGAGACCGGTCTTCATCTGAAGCCGGCAGCCGCCTTCTGCCGCACCGCCGTAGAATATCAGGCGGTGATCACCTTCACCTTCGGGGATGTCACTGCCAACGCCAAGAGCGTACTGTCGGTGCTCGGGGCCTGTGTCAAGTGCGGTGACGAGATTGAAATCGTCTGCCAGGGCCCGGATGAAGCCGAAGCCCTGAAAGCCCTGACAGAAGCCGTTGAAGGAGGCCTCGGGGAAACGGTATGAAAGCATGTATCCGCAGGTCCGGACGGCGGGCCGGCACCTTTATGGCGGCCCTCGGCATGATTATCGCCCTGATCATGACGGCTGCCTGTCTGCCGGAGGAGGTCCTGGCCGATGTTATGTGGCCGGAGGGGCCGGCGATCAGTTCGGAGACCGCTGTCGTCATGGATGCCGACACAGGTGTCGTTCTCTACGACAAGGATATGAACAAGGTCATGTATCCGGCCTCGACGACCAAGATTCTGACCTGCCTGCTGGCTCTGGAGAACGGCACTCTCACCGACAGCGTCACCATGACGGAGACCGGCGTCAGCTACGCTTACGCCGGCAGTTCCAATCTGAATACGCAGGTCGGTGAGGTTTTCACGCTGGAGCAGATGCTGTACGGCACGATGCTGAAGTCGGCCAATGATATGGCCACACAGGTCGGTGAATATATCGGCGGGACACTGGAAAACTTCGTGGATATGATGAACCGGCGGGCGGAGGCGCTCGGCTGTGTGTCGACGCATTTTACCAATGCCTGCGGCATGCCCGACGACAATCATTACACCACCGCCTACGATCTGGCCCTGATCTCCCGGGAAGCACTGAAAAATGAGGAATTCCGGAAGATCACAGGAACCCATGCCTACGAGATACCGCCGACAAATCTGACGGCGCAGTCCCGTTCCTTTACGAATCATAATCCTCTGCTGGTCAATCCCGAGTATGCCTATCCCGGCATCATTGGCGGAAAGACCGGCTATACCGATGCGGCCGGAAGCACATTGGTTACCTTCGTGTCGCAGAACGGACGGACACAGATCGTCGTGACGATGAAGGCAGCCGATGCCGGAACAGCCGCCGACGATCACAGGCTCCTGCATGATTTCGGCTTCACGGCTTTCGCTGATCTCAACCTGGCCGGCACCTATGCCCAAACCGGCGGTCATGCCACGGTTCCTGCCGGTGTCAGCGACAATCAGCTGACGATCCTGCAGACTGTCGATGAGGCGGGCATGACCCAGGTGACATTCCGTCTCGAAGACCGGGTGGTGGGCAGCGCCGTGATGACGGCCGAGCAGGCGGCGGCCTATCAGGACAGCCTGACGGGAGGCGCGTCATCGGATGAGGCACTGTCCTCTGAAGAAGAGCTGGTACCTCCGGTGCCGGTGACACCGGAGAAATATGAGCGCCGGGGAAACCGGGCCTTTCTGATCATTTTCCTGATCCTTCTTTTTGTCCTCATCATCCTGGCGGCGGTGATGATTGCTCTGACAGTCAAGGCTGAGAAGGAGAGACGGCGCCGTCGTAAGAGGCGGCAGCAGAAGCGGCTCCGGGATCAGAGACGTCGGATGCGGCAGGAAGCGGCGGAACGCCGCCGAGCGGAGGCGGAAAAGCCATGATGACAGCACAGGAAACACCGGTGGCGGCCCTGGGAGATATCCTGGGGAAAGGCCATGAGATCTTTATCAAACGGGACGATCTGCTGCCTTTTTCCTTTGGCGGCAACAAGGTCCGCATCGCGGAGGCCTTTGTCCGCGATATGAAGGCCAGGGGCGATGATGCCATGATCTTCTACGGAGACCGCTGTTCCAATCTCTGCCGCGTGCTGGCCAATATCTGCGCCATTGAGGAGATTCCCGCGATTATGATCGCCGCAAAGGCCCACGGCAGAGCGGACTTAGAGCCCTTCAACAGTCGGCTGATCCGTCAGTTCGGCGTGCCTGTTCTCGACTGTGAGAGCGGCGGCATCGCCGAGGCGGTGGATGAGGCCTTTGCCCGGCTCAGGGCTATGGGACGACGGCCCTATTATATCTACGGAAACCGTCTGGGCACCGGCAACGAAGCCGTGGCGGCCCGGGCTTACGCGGAGGCTTACCGCGGGATAGCCGCCTGGGAAGAGGCCCATGGCATGACCTTTGATCTTATCGCAGTGCCCTACGGTACCGGAGCAACGCTGAGCGGATTGATCTGCGGCGCCCTCGAGGCAGGCACACCGCGTCCCATCGTGGGCCTGTCGATCTCTTCCCGCACCTATGAGCGGGCCTATGGCCTTCTCCGGGAAGGTATTGCCGGCTATCTGCGGGAGCATGGCCGGGATTTCGATGAGGCGGCGGAGTCTATGATCCGGCTGGAGACCCGTTTCAACAAGGGCGGCTACGGCCTCTATGATGAGGAGGTCGAGGCGATGATTGCCTTCATGATGACCCGCACCGGCATCCCGATGGATCCGACCTACACGGCCAAAGCCTTCCTCGGCCTTAAGCATTATCTGGAGGAAGAGGGCCGAAGCTTCAAAAATGTGCTCTTTATCCACACCGGCGGCACGCCGCTGTATTTTGATTATCTGACGGAATCCGGCCGATGACAGCCGGGGGAAGGACTTTATGCTCGTATCTGTTGTGATACCCTGCTACAATTCGGAGCAGACCATCGGCCGCGTGGTGGAGATGGTCATGGACGAGTTCACCCGCCTGGAGGGCTATGAGTGTGAATTTGTCCTTGTCAACGACAATTCCCGCGATGGCACCTTCGAGGCAATCCGCCGTCTCGGTGAGACCTATGCCAATGTCCACGGCATCAGCCTGATGCGCAATTTCGGCCAGCATAACGCGCTGATGTGTGCGATGAACTACACCTCCGGCGATCTGGTGCTCGGCATGGATGATGACCTCCAGACGCACCCGTCTCAGATCAGCCTGCTGATCCGCAAAATGGAAGAGGGCTATGACCTGGTCTACGGCATTTACAAAAAGCATAAAAACGGGATGCTCAAGAACCTGACCAGCTGGTTCAACAAAGTATCCTCGGATATCCTGCTGGGCCGTCCGAAGGAGATCCAGTCCAGCAATTTCTGGCTGATCACCCGGGCTGTCCGGGATGAAGTGATCAAATACACCAGCTTCAATCCCTATGTGGACGGCATTTTCTACCGCACGACCCACCGTATCGGCAATGTGGTCGTTGAGCATCACAAGCGGGAGGTGGGCAGCTCCAACTATACCTTCCGGAAAATGCTCCGTCTGTGGATGGCGTATTTCAATTATTCTGTCGTGCCGCTGCGCCTGGCCTCCTATCTGGGACTGGGAACGGCCTGTGTCGGCTTTATCGCCGGACTCGTGACGATGATCCGGAAACTGATGGATCCGGGCATGACCGTGGGCTGGGCGTCCACCGTCTGTATCCTGCTGGTCTTCTTCGGCCTGATCCTGCTGGTGCTGGGCATCATCGGCGAATATATCGGCAAGATCATGCTGACCATCAACAACACACCGCAGTACATCATCCGGGAGAAGGTCAATCTGTGAAGACGCTTATGATCCTCGGTGCCGGCATTTACCAGGTACCGCTGATAAAAAAAGCCCGTGCCATGGGACTTCGGACCCTGGTAGTCAGTATTCCGGGCCCGTATCCCGGCTTTGCCGAGGCGGATAAAGTTCTGTATCTGGATACGCGGGACGGTGACGGTATTCTCAGTGCCGCCCGCAGTGAAAGGATCGACGGCATCATGACCACGGGAACCGACGTGGCGGTGCGGGCCATCGGCCGCGTCTGTGATGCGCTGGGGCTGCCCGGCATCAGCGCGGAGGCGGCGCGTACCGTGACCGATAAGGCTCTCATGAAGGAGGCCTTCCGCCGGGGCGGCGTACCCACGGCCGACTTCCGCATCGTCCGCTGTGAGAGCGAGGCTTTTGATGCCGCCGAAGCGATCGGCTATCCGGTGATGGTTAAGGCCTGCGATGTCTCGGGAAGCCGCGGTATCTCCCGGGTGGACGGGCCGGAAGGCATACCGGAGGCCTGGCGCCATGCGGCGGCGGCAACGCATACGGATCATCTCATCGTGGAGCGGATGACCCAAGGCGTTGAGATTGGTCTGGACGGCTTCGTCCGGGACGGCCGCATCGTTCTCTGTCTCCCTCATGAAAAATGCGTCGGCCGGACGGACAGAACCACGGTTCCCATCGGCCATCGCTTCCCCTTTGAGGGGAGTGAGGCGCTTAAGACGGCCATCCGGCAGGCTTTTGAGGCTATTGTTGCCTCCTGCGGACTTAACAACTGCGCCGTCAATGCCGATGTCTTCGTGACCGGCCGTGACACCGTCTCCGTGATCGAGGCCGGCGGGCGCTGCGGAGCCACCACGATACCGGAGCTGATTACCCGGCATACGGGCATCGATTATTATGAAGCCATGATCCGCTGCGCACTGGGAGAGCCCGCTGCCATGCAGCCGCTGACAGCAGAGCCCTGTGTGGGCAGGCTCCTGATGAGCCCTGTGAACGGAACGATCACCGCCGTTGATACGGCGCGGCTTGACGCCCTGGCAGCACGCGGTGTCAGCGTCAGCCTGGATTACGGCGTCGGCGATCATGTGGAAACGATGAAAAACGGAACCGATCGGATCGGCCAGCTCATTGTCAGCGGCGCTGACTGTGACAGGGTCGAGGCTCTGGCGGCGGAAGCGGCTGCCTGCCTGACGATCCGTGAGGATGTCCCGTATTAATGATAAAGGAGGCTGTCATGAAGGTTGTTATCCTGGCCGGCGGGTTCGGCACACGTATCTCGGAAGAGAGCTATCTCAGACCGAAGCCCATGATCGAGATCGGCGGCAAGCCGATGCTCTGGCACATTATGAAGCTCTATTCCCACTACGGCTATAATGATTTTGTTATTTGCTGCGGCTACAAGCAGGACGTGATCAAGGAATGGTTTTCTCATTATTACCTGTTCAGCAGCGATATCACCTTTGATTTTACCAGCGGTCATCTGGAAACGACGGTTCATCGGGAGCAGCCCGAGCCGTGGCGCGTCACGGTGGTCGATACCGGCTACAACACGATGACCGGCGGCCGCATCAAACGGGTGGCGCCCTTCATCGGTGATGAGCCCTTCTTCCTGACCTACGGCGACGGCGTCTCGGATGTCAATATTCCGGCTGTCCTGGACTATCACAGGGAGAAAAAGCAGCTGGCTACTATCACCTGTGCCCAGCCCCAGGGCCGCTTCGGCAACCTGGATATCACCCCCGAGGGCACGGTGACGAATTTCCGTGAAAAGACACGGGAGGATGTGGGGTGGATCAACGCCGGTTTCATGGTTCTGGAGCCGGAGGTGCTGAATTACATCGAGGGCGACGAGACGGTCTTCGAGCGCTATCCGCTGGAGGAACTGGCCCGCAGCGGACAGATGAACGCCTATAAGCACAACGGTTTCTGGCAGTGCATGGATACGATGCGCGAAAAAGAGATGCTGGAAAAGATGTGGAATACCAATACTGCACCGTGGAAGGTCTGGGACTGATGTCGAATTATTTATCATTTTACCGGGGCAGGCGCGTCCTGATTACCGGTCATACCGGCTTTAAGGGAGCCTATCTCTGCCGGATCTTACAGAAGGCCGGTGCCGAGGTGACCGGCTATGCGCTGATGCCGCCGACGGAGCCGTCGCTTTTCGAACTGGCGCATCTGAAAAAGGGCATGACGTCGGTGATGGGGGATGTCCGCGATTTTGACAGCCTGAAGGACGTGATCCGAAGAACCCGGCCTGAGGTGGTCTTCCATCTGGCAGCCCAGCCCCTGGTGAGGCTGTCCTATGAAGAGCCGCGTCTGACTTTTGAGACGAATATTATGGGAACCGTGAACCTGCTGGAGGCGATCCGGCAGGAGGGGCAGTCGGTGATCTCCCTGGTCAATGTCACAACGGACAAGGTCTATGAGAATCACGATCTGGAAACAGCCTTTGCCGAGGACGATCCTCTGAACGGCTACGATCCCTATTCCAACAGCAAATCCTGCTCCGATATCATCACCCAGAGCTATCGGCGCTCCTTCTTCGGCACCGGTGATATGGCGGTATCCACCGCCCGGGCCGGTAATGTGATCGGCGGCTGTGATTTCGCGAAGGACCGCCTGATCCCCGACTGCGTACGGGCAGCGGCTGCCGGGGAGACTATCATTCTCCGCAATCCCCATGCCGTCAGACCCTTCCAGCACGTCTTTGAGCCCCTGGCTGCCTATCTGCTTCTGGGGATGCGCCAGGTCGAGGAGCGGTCACTGGAGGGCGCCTACAATGTCGGCCCCGACCGCAGTGATTGTGTGCCGGCCGGTGTTCTGGCGGAGACCTTCTGCCGGGCCTGGAACAATTTGACGGGAGACAGACTGGATTATAAGGTTCAGGGGGACGGCGGTCCCCATGAGGCCGGTTTCCTGATGCTCGACAACAGCAAGATCAAGGAAAAGCTCGGCTGGGAATCCCGGTGGGATATCCTGAAGGCCGTGGAGAAGACCGCTGAAATGGAAGACGTCCGTCTGACGGGCGGCTCCGTCAGAAAAGTACTCGATGAACAGATTGGGGAATATTTCAATGTTTGAGAATAAAACCGAAAAAGAAGCCAGAGACGAGATCCTGACCATGGTCAGGGCCTATGCCGAGACCTATCACCGGGAAAAGCCCTATCATGAGGGCGACCGCATTCCCTATGCCTCCCGTGTCTATGACGAAAAGGAGATGGTGAATCTGGTGGATGCCTCCCTGGATTTCTGGCTGACGGCCGGGCGCTACTGCGATGCCTTTGAGAAGGCCTTCGGCCGCTATCTGGGGCTTCCCTATGTTTCGCTGGTCAATTCCGGCTCCAGCGCCAACCTGATCGCCTTCATGGCCCTGACCTCTCCCCTTCTTAAGGAGAGACGGATCCTGCCAGGTGATGAGGTCATTACGGTGGCTGCCGGCTTCCCGACGACCGTGGCCCCGATCCTTCAGGCGGGAGCCCATCCTGTCTTCATCGACGTGACGCCGGAGACGGCTGATGCCGATGTCAGCCAGCTGGAAGCGGCTTATTCCGATAAGACGAAGGCCGTCATGATGGCTCATACGCTGGGGAATCCCTTCGATATTGCCGCTGTGAAGGCCTTTTGCGACCGTCACGGCCTGTGGCTTGTGGAGGACAACTGCGACGCGCTGGGCAGCCGCTATACGCTGAACGGCGAGACGGCGCTGACGGGCACCTTCGGCGACATCGGTACCTCGAGCTTCTATCCGCCCCATCACATGACAATGGGCGAGGGAGGTGCCGTCTACACCCGCGATCCGCTGCTGCACAAGATCATCCGGTCCTTGAGGGACTGGGGCCGCGACTGTATCTGCCCGCCGGGCCGCGACAACTGCTGCGGCCATCGCTTCGACGGGCATTACGGCGAACTGCCCGCGGGCTATGATCACAAATACGTCTACAGTCACCTGGGCTATAATCTGAAGGTGACGGATATGCAGGCGGCGGTCGGTCTGGCCCAGCTGGAGAAGTTCCCGGTGTTTGCGGAAAAACGCCGCCGGAACTTTGCCTTCCTGTCCGAAGCTCTCAAAGGCTGTGAAGAAGCTCTGATACTGCCGAAGGCCACGGACAATGCCGATCCCTGCTGGTTTGGCTTCCTGATGACCTGCCGCGAGGGTATCGACAGAGCCCGCGTGGTGTCCCATCTGGAGAAAAACGGCGTTCAGACCCGTATGCTCTTCTCGGGAAATCTGCTGAAGCATCCCTGCATCACCGACGATCCCAAGGTCAAAGCCATGATCCGTACCGTCGGCGATCTGCCGGTAACGGATACGATCATGGAGAGAGCCTTCTGGGTCGGCGTTTATCCCGGCATGACGGAAGAGAAGCTGGGCTATATGGCGGATCGCATTCGCGAAGCCGTCCTGTAAGAAAGGGAGTCACAAGACATGTGGGAAATACAGTCATCACCGGATGAAAAGCTGCGCTGGAGCGTTTTCTTTGCGCTGGATAAGGCCCGCGGCGGCGCTGTGGGACAGCGCTTTCGACAGGACCGGGAGGCCTATCGTCTCGGAACCCTGATCGAAGAGCAGAAGGAAAAGGTCCGCAAGCTTATCCGGCATGCCTGTGAAACCACGGATTTCTACCGGGATTATGACCCCGAGACGCCATTAAACGCACTGCCGGTAGTGACGAAGGATACTTTTCGGGAGCATTACGACGCCTTCCGGTCCCGTCCCTACAAGGGGGCCGGTGACAACCGCATCATGACGACCAGCGGTTCCACGGGCACCCCCTTTGCCATGATTCAGGATAAGGGCAAGATCACCGCCAACACGGCCGACAGCATTTTCATGGGGACACTGGGACACTATTACATCGGCCAGAAGCAGGCCTTCATCCGGGTCTGGGTCAATAACGTGAAAAAGAGCCAGCTCCGGCTTATCATGGAAAATTCCCTGATGATCGACAGCAGCTCCTTAAGCGACGAAGCCCTGGCCGGGATCGCGAAGACTCTGGCCGACAAGAAGGTACGCGTCCTGGTGGGCTATGCCTCGGCCCTCGGGGAGCTGAGCCGTTATCTTGACGAAAGCGGCGCCGACATGAGTGTTTTCAGAGTGGGCGGCATCATCCCCATCTCCGAAAATATGCCCGTGGGCGTCAGAAAGCGCCTGAGCGAGCAGTTCAACTGCCCGGTCCGTTCCTGGTATTCCAATGAAGAGAATGGTATCATGGGCATTCAGGACCGGGACGACTCGGAGCGTTATTACATCAACGGCGAAAGCTATTACTATGAGATTCTGAAGATGGACAGCGACGAGCCGGCTCCCGACGGTGAGCTGGGCCGCGTGGTTATCACCGACCTGACGAATTATGCCTTTCCGGTGATCCGCTACGACAACGGCGATACCGCCGTGGCGCGTCATGAGAGCCGTGACGGCCGCGTGAAGCTGTATCTGACGGAGCTCTACGGCCGCCGGTCAGACCTGATCTACGACACGCAGGGCAGGGCGGTGACACCGTATCTGATCACCAACAACCTCTGGGATGTCAAGGGTGTCCGCCAGTTTCGCTTCCTGCAGACGGGGCTTAAGACCTATGAACTGCGACTGAACGGAGACCGGGATGTGATGGACGTGGAGGATATGCTGGGCCGCATCCGTCCGACGCTGGGCGAGGATGCCGCAATTGCTGTCACCTATGTGGACGAGATCCCCGTCCTGGCTTCGGGCAAGAGAAAATACATTGAAAACCTCTGCCCGGCTTACCGTAAATAAGAACAAAACGTAAGGCGGCTCCTTAAGTGGCCGCCTTAATCCATAGAAGCTATGACAGGCAAGAAAAAATCGATCATTTCCAATACGTTTTATACCATAGCCGGCGCCCTGGTCCTCAACGGTGTGCTGCAGCTTCTGGTCTATCCGCGCCTCAACGCGGAGATGGGGGCCGAAGCCATCGGTACGGTGCTTTATATCACAGGACTGGTGAGCATCCTGGGACCCTCGGTGGGGCAGTCCCTCAACACGAGCCGTCTGGTGGTGCGGCGCGATTATGAAGTGTCCAACGGCGACTACGATGTGACGATTCTGCTCTTTTCCCTTATCGGCATCGCGGCGGCCATCCTGATATCTACCAAGGCGCTCCCGGGAAACGGCAGCCGGATCATGACGGCCCTTTTGATACTGGTGACGATCTTCCGGTACTACGGCGATGCCGAATACCGCCTGAATCTGAACTATAAGCGGTACTTTATTTATTACTGCCTGATCGGCGCCGGTTATGCCGTGGGCTATGTGCTGTATCATTTCGGGGCGGTCTGGTATACCATCTTTCTTCTGGGTGAGGGGGCGGCTCTGGTCTATGTGGCCGTCACCGGCGGGATCTTCCGTCAGTTCTTCAGGCTGTCACCGAACTTCCGGGTGGTTCTCAGCAAGGGCTGCGTTCTGGTGCTGTCTTATGCGGTGACGAACCTGACATTTAATATCGACCGGCTGGTGCTGAAGAATACCCTGGGCGGCGCCGCCGTGACCTATTATTACGTTGCCTCCCTCATCGGCAAGACGCTGGTGCTTTTCATCGCGCCGATCAATACGATCCTGATATCCTATCTGACGAAAGACAGGGTACGGCTCGGGCGGAGGAAATTCATGCTGTTTTCCGGCATCGGCCTGGGGGTGAGCGCCGTCTTTTTCCTGGCGTGCCAGGTGGTGACGCCGGTTTTTGTCAGGCTGTTTTATCCCGACCTGACTGAGGCAGTGAGCCCGCTTCTCGGCATCGTCAACCTGACGCAGATTCTGAGTCTTCTGTCAGCCTATCTCTTTATTATCGTGCTGACCTTTACCGGGGAAAAATGGCAGCTGGGTCTCCAGTGCGGCCATCTTGTCCTCCTTCTTATCCTGATCGCTGTCATGATGCGGGGCAGCCTGATCGGGTTCTCGGCGGCCGTGCTGATCGCCAATGCCGCCCGCATCATCGCTGTCCTTATTCTCGGCTTTGTACAGGCCGGGAAAGCTTAACCGAAAAGGAGTGACTTATGCAGACCGGAGAAGTCATCAGACGTATTGCCTTCAACACCCTCGATAACCTTCACGGCGGCCGCCTGCAGGATCTCAAGGAGACCTGCAAGAGTGAGATCGTCAACGGCGTGACGCCCGAATATGCCGCCCGCCGTCAGGATAAGATCATGGCTTATGCCATGAAGCAGTGCCCCTTCTACCGCGACAATGTCGCCGAAAAGGCCCTGAGCGCCTTTCCTGTCCAGACCAAGAGCGATTTTCTGGCCCGGTATGAGGCCATTTTAAGCGATGAATTCCGTCCCCGCCGGGACAAGCTGACGCGGCTGTCCACCAGCGGCTCCACCGGTACGCCCTTCACGGTGCTGGCCGATTCGGAGAAGATGGATCATGTCTATATGAATTTCATGGCCGTTATGGAGCTCAACGGCTTCCGCCTGGGCATGAAACGCGGTGAATTCCGTGCCTGGATCAAGGGAAAGAACACCATTTCAGCCTGGAAATCCTTCAAGAACAATCTGAAAATGATTGATATTTCCAACATGGGCGACGCGTCTCTGGAGGCGATCTGCGACCGCATCCGCCGGGAGAGGATCCAGGTCCTGGTGACCTATTCCTCGGCCCTGACGGCCCTGGCCTCCTATGTGAACCGCAAGAATATCGACACCCGGAAATGGGCTGTGGAGATGATCTTTACCATGGGGGAGGCTCTTCCCCAGGCCACCAAAGAGCTGGCTGCCGATGTCTTCCATACCGTGCCGGTCCGTTCCTACGGCAACAATGAAAACGGCTTCGTGGCCGTATCCCTTGACGGGGCCGACGATTATACCATCGATCTCTATCATTATCAGGTGGAGATTCTGGCACTGGATTCCGATGACCCGGTGCCGGACGGGGAGCTGGGCCGCATCGTCGTGACGGATTATTACAACCGGGCCTTTCCGATGATCCGCTACGACACGGGCGATACCGGCAAGATCCTTCGCTGGACCGACGAGAAGGGCCGGCTTCATGCGAAATTCACAGAGATCTACGGACGCCGCGGCTCCATGCTGTACAACACCGCCGGAGAACCGCTGTCGATCCATGTGTTCATGAATGTCCTGCTGAATTTCGAGGGTGTCCTCCGGCAGGCCAAGTGTATTCAGACCGAAAAGGATGCCTACGAGCTGTATCTGAATCCTGTCGACAGGGATACCCTTGACGAAAATGCCGTTACGGCAGCCTATCGCCGGTACCTGGGTGATGATGCCCGCATCACCGTTTTCTATGTGGAGGATCTGCCGATTCAGCAGTCCGGCAAGACCATGGTCTGCGAAAACCATTGTCAGGCTTATCTGTAAACCCGGCGTTTTTCAGCGCCTGCAAGGAGACGAAGCATGAGAGTTTCCGACTATATTGCACAGACGCTGGCCGGCCGCGGCATACGTGAGGTATTCACGGTGACCGGCGGTGTGGCCATGTATCTGAATGATTCCCTGGGCCATCATGAGGCTCTTCACTGTACCTACCATCATCATGAGCAGGCGGCGGCTATGGCGGCGGAGGCCTATGCGCGGCTGACCAACCGGGCGGCCTGTGTCTGTGTCACCGCCGGTCCCGGCGCCGTCAACGCCATGACCGGGGTGCTCTGTGCCTGGATGGAATCGATGCCGATGGTGGTATTATCAGGCCAGGTGCGCTATGACGTGACGGTGAGGAAGACAGGCCTTGATATCCGCACCATGGGTGTTCAGGAATATGACGTCACCCGGTCATCGGCGTCCATGACAAAATACGCGGTCATGGTGACGGATAAGACCACGGTGCGCTATGAGCTGGAGAAGGCGCTTTATCTGGCGGAGCATGGCCGGAAGGGCCCGGTGTGGCTGGATATCCCTCTGGATATCCAGGCCTCCGTCATTGAACCAGAAGCGCTTAAGGGCTTTGATCCGGCAGCGGAAGGTTATGAGGAGACGGCGATGATCCCTCTTGCCCTGGCGGAGACGATTATCGACCGGATCGCCGCCGCCGAAAGGCCGGTGCTTTTTGCCGGCAGCGGCGCCCGTCAGGCCGGCTGTGTGCCCCGCCTCAGGCAGCTGATCCGTGTCCTTGGCATACCGGTCACCCTGGGGGCCTCCAGCGTGGATCTGGTGCCCTATGACGAGCCGCTGTTCTGCGGCATCAGCGGGATCGCCGCGGGCCGGGCCGGCAACTTTGCCCTGCAGAACGCCGATGTCTATCTGTCGATCGGCAGCCGCCAGTCCCTGTCCCAGACCGGCTTCAATTACCGCGACTGGGCCAGATGCGCCTTTACGATCCTTAACGATATCGATGAGAATGAGCTCAAGAAGCCCAACCTTCATGTGTCTCTGCCGGTGGTCGGCGATGCCGCCGATCTGGTTGAGAAGCTTCTTGCGGTCCTTGAGAGACGGGGCTGTTCGGAGACAAAGCCGCTCTTTGCGGGGGAGACCTGGCTGGCCCGATGCCGCCGCTACAAGACAGCCTACCCCGTCGTCACGGCGGAGGAAAAGGGTCCCCAGAGCGACGGCCGCGGCAATATCTACAATTTCTACGACAAGCTGTCACAGCATATGCCGGCGGATGAGGTCCTGGTGGTCAGCTGCGGCACCTCCCGCGTCGCCGGCACCCAGGCCTTTCGGGTGAAGGAGGGTCAGCGCTTTATCACCAACTCCCAGACCGCCTCCATGGGCTACGGTCTGCCGGCCTGCGCCGGTGTCGCCAGGGGCTATGACGGCGCCATCACGCTGGTCACGGGGGAAGGCTCGCTGATGATGAACCTGCAGGAATTGCAGACGCTGGCCACTAACCACGTGCCGGTGCGCATTTTCCTGATCGATAATGAGGGCTATCACTCCATCCGTCAGACTCAGAAGAACTTTTTCGGAGGCCGTCCCGTCGGCATCGGTCCCGAAAGCGGTGATCTGGGCTTCCCGGATATGGCGCTCATAGCCCGGGCCTTCGGCTATCACTATGCAGAATGTCTGACAAATGATACAATGGATGAGACTTTGGCGGCGGTTTATGCGGCATCGGTGCCGCTGATCTGCCGTGTGGCGGTGACCAAACAGCAGACAACGATGCCCAAGGCCGCCTCCCGGCGGCTGGAGGACGGGTCGATGGTCTCGTCGCCGCTGGAAGACATGGCACCCTTCCTGTCACGGGAGGAACTGAGAGACAATATGATGATTCCATTAACGGAAGCGGAGATGAAAGCATGAACGATAAGACGGCGCCGGAGAAGCGAAAGCTGATCTCCATCGTCATTCCGACGTATAACGAAGAAGACAATGTCAGAGCGATGACGGAGACGGTCGCCGGCATTATGACGGAGCAGCTCCCGCAGTATGATTATGAACTTCTTTATATCGACAATCATTCCCTGGACGGCACGCGCCGGATTCTCAGGGAGATCTGCCGGGAGAACCCCCATGTGAAGGCCATCTTCAATGCCCGGAATTTCGGACAGCTGCGTTCGCCGGTTCACGGCCTCAAACAGGCCGAAGGCGACTGCGTTATCCGTTTAAATGCCGATTTTCAGGATCCGCCGTCCCTGATACCGGATTTTGTCCGCAAGTGGGAAGAGGGCTGGAAGATCGTCATCGGCGTGAAGAGTAAGACGGACGAGAGCCGGTTTATGGCCTGGTGCCGCCGGGTGTATTACAAGCTTCTGCGGAAGATCACCGATATCGGCCATATCGAGAATTTCACCGGCTTCGGCCTCTATGACAAGGCTTTTGTGGATGTGGTCCGCAAGGTCCATGATCCGCTGCCGTACCTCAGAGGTATGATCGCTGAGCTGGGCTATGACTACACGGCCATTCCCTATGAGCGGCCGAACCGCCGGGCCGGCAAGAGCAAGAACAATTTTTACAGCCTTTACGACATCGCTATGGTAGGCATCACCTCCTACTCGAAGGTTGTTCTCCGCCTGGCCACCTTTGCCGGTATTCTGATCGGCTTTCTGTCGCTGATCATCGGCATCGTCTATCTGATCATGAAGCTCTGCTTCTGGGATATGTTTCGCGCCGGCATGGCGCCGATGCTGATCGGCATGTTCTTCCTGGGCGCTGTCCAGATCTTCTTTATCGGGCTCATCGGGGAGTATGTCCTCTCCATCAACTCCCGGGTGCTGGACCGTCCGCTGGTGGTGGAAGAGGAGCGTCTGAATTTTGACGACAACACGCCTCACATCGAATAGGCACAGAGAACAGGCCGGCATCATCGCATAGGCTGACATATAAAAAAGGACCCGCCGGGTCCTTTTTTTGTTCTTTTCGTGCTTTGGCTTCACAGCCTGTCAGGCGGCCTTCCGTTGTCTTTCACGTCTCAGCTGTCCGATCAGAAGGATCAGATAGGCGATGAGCGTCAGGAGACTGACAATGGCGGAGGCGGTCAGGCCCGGCACGCGGTAGGTCATGGTGATGGTGTGGCTGCCGCTTTCAAGGGCGATGCCGATGAGGCCGCCGTTGATGCTGATGATGTCGGCCGCGGTCCCGTCGACCTCAGCCTGCCAGCTGCGGCTGTAGGGGAGCGGCACACAGAGGACGGCGTTCCCGTCCGTCTCGACCGCGGCGTGATAGACCGTGTGGATACCCTCACGGATGAGGCTGATATCCGTGACGGGGGAGTCGCTGAGGGCCGCAAAATCCTTCACGGCATCGATCACCGACAGGGAGGCTTCATCAAAGCTGACGGTTTCGCCGGGCATGATATCGATGCGGAGGGCCGTCAGAGCTTCCGGCATGGCCATCACCAGCTCGGAGGCATCATCCGTGAAGGTATAGTCCCGGCAGAGGGAGGCGCTGAAATCGGGACGCTCCTTCGTGGCCATAAAAAGCTGGATGGCGGTGCTGCCGTCCCGGGTACAGCTCAGGTCAAGCAGCAGGGCTTTGCCGGCATCATAGTCGGGCATGCCGATCATGATGAAGGGATCGGCTCCCTCGGCGGTGACGGTCAGAAGGCCGTCCTCGAGGGATAGGCGGCAGTCATTTGTCATGACGATATGATCGGCAAGGTCATAAGCCGTTTTCGCCCCGGTCAGCACCGCGTCAGCGTCAACGAGGGGAAGGACCGGGACCGAAGCCGTGCCGCTGCCGCCGGCGTCACGGCTGTCTTCGGCACCGCCTTCTGTGAGGTCATCCGTCAGGAAATACCCGGCTGTCACGGCTCTCATGCGGTCGAGGGCGTTCAGGTCTTCCAGGGAAGAGGCGGACAGCTGCTGCGTGTAGAGATAACCAAAAGGCAGCGCCTGCTCATTTTCCAGGAATACCGCATCATCGGGCGTGCCGGTATCGGCGCGGCGGACACCGGCGGTGACATCACGCCACAGGCTGGTGTCGGCGCCGTCGGTGAAGAGATTGCTTCGGTTTCCGATAACATAACGCCCGCCCAGGAGGGTAAAGAGATAATAGTCGCTGAAATCAATAATGAAGAAGTTGCTGCGCCCCTGTTCACTCAGATAGGCACTGCCGTAAGACGTCAGAGAGGCGGGCAGGGTGGAGGTGTAGACACTCAGCGCGTTGTAATCGTTGACCATGCCTTCGTTGGCGAACATCTTATCGGCCGTGGCGGTGATACCGTAGAGATTCGGGTCGGTCTGACGATCATTTTCCGCCCGCCAGAGGGTGCCGTCATAACGCTGCAGGGCTCTGGCGGCCGATGCGGAGCCGTCGTTGTAATAAGCCTCGTGGAAGGCTTCCTTTGTCAGGTACATCCGGTCATTGACCGTCATCATGTTGCCGAGGATCAGTTCGATGGTGACCAGAATCGTCAGAACGGTACCCAGAAGCACCCGGCTGCGGCGGATGAGATAACACAGGAGCAGGGTCTCATAGAAGCCGTAGGCCAGCATGCACAGGGCGATGGGCTTCGGACTCAGGTCAAAATACCCGGCACGGCGGCCGGCATAGAGCAGCACCAGAGCCGCTATGGCCAGAAGAGGGGCGGCGATGACCGTCACGGACAGAACCCGGACCTGCGGCATCTCGGCCAGCTCCCGGATAAAGACGGTGATGGCGATGACCTCGGCAAAGCAGAGCATGAAGGTCCAGCGCTGGGCAGAGGCATTCATGTTGAGGAGGGCCGAAGCCTTCGGCAGGCACAGAAGAACCATCCCCAGCACCAGCGGCACCAGGGTTTTCAGGCGGGTCTTCTTAAGCGCCAGCAGATAGACGGCGGCGAAGACAAAAAGCGCCGAGGTGGTCAGGACGGCAGCCTCATAATAGTTGCCGGCACCGGTGTAGCCGGAGCCGGGACCGAAGGTGTTGACGGAGAAGAGTCGGCCAAGGAAGGTGAGCAGGTGCGGCCTGTCATAGAAGAGGGAGGCAGCGCCGGAGGCACTGTCACCGGAGAGGCGGGACACACGATTGCTGGACAGAAAGCTGTTCAGGATCGGCATCAGCGAGACAGCCCCCATCAGAACGCCGCCAAGGGTCATGCCGGCCAGCTCCAGGAAGCGTCGGATAAAGGTGCGCACGGGCATTTTTCCGTAGATGGCTCCGAAGATCACATAGACGAGGGCAAAGAGGCCGGTCATGAAGAGAAAATAGTAATTCGAGATCAGGAAGACAGCCACCGCCGGGATAAAGAGAAGACGGCGGGAGAGGCGGCTGTCCTGAAGGAAAAGCTGCAGGATGGCCATGATCATCGTGAACATCACAATGGTAGTCAGGAAGGAATAATTCTGTCCCCAGAGAATCACATAGCCGTTGAAGGTCCAGATCAGGGCGCCGATCACGGCAGCGGGATGGCTGCTGCAGCCCCGTCCGGCTTCGTCCGCCGGGAGAAGCCGGCTGAAGAAGCGGTATCCGAAGAAGGACAGGAGATTGACCTGAATAAAGGTAGACAGCAGGATGGCTTCCGGCAGACGTTCCGTCGGGAACAGCAGCATCAGAAGCTTGACCGGGTTGATATACTGCAGATACAGCGAGGTGATGTCGGTCCCCAGGCCGTCGGTGATGGCGTAGGTGCTGAAGCCGCCGTTATGGAAAAGACGGGAAAGGAGCACCAGGAGGGGATAGCTGGAGGAGAGGGAGTCGTTGCCGATATCGGCGTACATATAGACGGCATCTCCCAGAATAAAACGGGCGTAGAGACAGATAAAGACAAGGTTGGTCAGTGCAAAGAGAACAAGCACAGGAAGTGTTTTCCTGTGCCCGGTTATTGAGGCAGTCTTCGTGTTCATCACGGATCTCCTTAGAAGAGGACTCAGCCGCGGAAGAAGCGATGGATCGCTTCGATGACGCGGATCCTGTCGTCGGCTGTCAGCCCGTAATACAGCGGCAGGCGCATCAGACGCTCACTGTCCCGGGTCGTGACGATATCCTTACCGTGGAAACGGCCAAATTTCAGGCCGGCCGGTGAGGAATGAAGAGGAATATAATGGAAGACGCTCTGGATGCCCTGCTCCCGGAGGAAGGCGATGAGCTTCTGGCGCACATCGATATTCTCAAGCTTCAGATAATACATATGGGCGTTGTGAGTGCAGCCCTCCGGAATGACGGGCTGTTCGATCAGGCCGGCTTCCGCCAGGTCGCGAAGACCTTCCTGATAATCGTTAAAGCTGGCCATGCGGTCGTCGAAGATCCTGTCGAAACATTCCAGCTGGGCCCACAGGTAGGCGGCGTTGATATCACTCGGCAGGTAAGAGGAGCCGTAATCGCGCCAGGTGTACTTGTCAACCTGACCGCGGAAGAAGCGGCTGCGGTCGGTGCCCTTTTCGCGGCAGATCTCGGCGGCATCGCGGAAGGCGCCGTCGTTGAAGCTCAGGGCCCCGCCTTCGCCCATGGAATAATTCTTGGTCTCATGGAAACTGTAGCAGCCGAAGTCGCCGAGGGTTCCCAGCATGCGGCCTTTATAGGTGGAGCCGATGGCCTGAGCGGCATCCTCCACGACCATCAGATGACGGCGGCGGGCGATGTCAAGGATCGTATCCATCTCGCAGGCGACGCCGGCGTAATGAACCGGGACGATGGCTCTGGTCTTGTCGGTGATGGCATCCTCAATCAGCGTTTCATCGATATTCATGGTATCCGGACGGATATCCACAAAGACGAGGACAGCGCCTCTCTGGACAAAGGCATCCGCTGTGGAACAGAAGGTATAGGAGGGCAGGATGACTTCGTCACCGGGCCGGATACCGGTCAGGATGGCGGCCATCTCAAGGGCGGCGGTGCAGGAGGGCGTCAGATAGACATAAGGAGCGCCCAGTCTGTCGGACAGAAAGGTCTGGCACTTTTTGGTATAGGTGCCGTCACCACAGATCTTATGCGCCCTGACGCAGTCAGCAATGTAATCATAGGCCGTGTCGATACAGGGCGGTATGTTGAATTCGATCATAAAACACCTCATACTGAGAAAGTATAGTTTGGCTCATTATAGCGCCCGCACCTGATATTTTCAACCTTTGCCCCGGCACTTTACGTCAAATGACCGGTGTGCTAAGATGCTAAAAAGCGGAGGCATTATGAACAGAATTATCGAAGAAGATATCGACATTATGCTTAAGGACGACCTGCCGTGGTCCTCTTTTCGCGGCAGCACCGTACTGATCACCGGCGCCTACGGCATGCTGGCTTCCTATCTTGTCTATGCCCTGATGGCACTCAATGCCCGGGATCCGTCCTTTAACGTCCGGATCCTGGCCGCCGGCCGAAGCCTCAGACGGATGAAAGAGCGCTTTGGCGACAGACCTGACGGGAACTGCGGCCTTCATGTCATCCAAAGCGGGGCGGAGGCGCTGGCCTCCCGGGAGGATCTGCCGGAAACCATCGACTATATCATCCACGCCGCGTCGCCGACGAATCCGCGCAGCTATCTGACGGATCCGACGGCAGTCATCGAGGCCAATGTTACGGCCACCCGGGATCTCCTGCGCCTCGGCAGGGCCAGGGGCACGAAGGCCTTCCTCTATATCAGCAGCGGCGAGGTCTACGGCCTTCTTCATAAGGCGGTGATCCGCGAGGAGGACGGCGGTACCTATACCGCCAATGATCCGCGCAATGTCTATGCCCTGAGCAAACGCCTCGGGGAGAGGCTCTGCGAAGCCTGCGCTGCCGGTGGTTCCATGCGCGTCATGTGCGTGCGGCCCTCCCATACCTACGGACCGACCATGTCCCTGGACACTGACGGCCGTGTTTTTGCCGACTTTGTCAAAAATGCCGTCGAGGGCCGGGATATCGTGATGACGAGCGACGGGACGGCCTCCCGGGCCTTTACCTATCTCACCGACGCGGCTCTCGGTTATTTCAGGGTGCTGCTTCTGGGAAAGAGCGGCGAAGCCTACAACGTCACCAACAACGACGGCATCCGCACGATCCGCGCCCTGGCGGAGATTGTCGCCGCCCTGGCCGTGCCCCCCGTTCGGACCGCCTTCGGTCAGCCCGATGCGTCCTATCGGGAAAATGCGAACCGGCAGGCTTCGATCCGGAGCACCGAGCGTCTGGAGAGTCTCGGATGGCACCCGTCGGTGTCCCCGGAAGAGGGTTTTGCCCGTACGGTGAACAGCTTCTTGTCATAAAAGCATGCGTTTGCTATAATACATTCAATTATAACTATCTCATTTTGGAGGAAAATTATGCGTACCTATCTGGTAACCGGTGGTGCCGGCTTTATTGGATCCAACTATATTCATTATATGTTCAAAAAGTACGGCGATGACATCCGCATTATCAACGTCGATAAGCTGACCTATGCCGGCAATCTTGAGAACCTGAAGGATATCGAGGACAAGCCGAATTACACCTTTGTTAAGGCCGATATCTGCGACGGTGAGGCCATCATGCGCATCTTCGAGGAGAACGATATCGACCGCGTCGTTCATTTCGCCGCCGAGAGCCATGTGGACAGAAGCATCAAGAACCCGGATGTTTTCGTTAAGACGAACGTGCTGGGCACACTGAACATGCTCAACGCCGCCAAGCAGGCCTGGGAAAATGAAGACGGCAGCTTCAAGGCCGACAAGAAGTTCCTGCACGTCAGCACCGACGAGGTCTACGGCTCACTGGATAATCTGACGGATTATTTCTATGAGACGACTCCCTATGATCCCCACAGCCCGTATTCGGCCAGCAAGGCGTCTTCCGACTTCCTGGTCAAATCCTATATCGACACCTATCATTTCCCGGCCAACATCACGAACTGCAGCAATAACTACGGCCCGTACCAGTTCCCGGAGAAGCTGATTCCGCTGGTGATCAACAACGCCCTTCACGGCCGTGACCTGCCGGTCTACGGCGACGGCAAGAACATCCGTGACTGGCTGTTTGTCGAAGACCACTGCAAGGGCATCGACCTGGTCCAGGAGAAGGGTGTCCTCGGCGAGACCTACAATATCGGCGGCCACAACGAACGCCAGAACATTCAGATCATCCACATCATCCTCGACACGCTGCAGGAGATGCTGGATGACAGCGATCCGCGCAAGGCCCTCGTCTCTGAGAAGCTGATCAAGTACGTTACCGACCGCAAGGGTCATGACCGCCGTTATGCCATTGCTCCGGATAAGATCAAGGCCGCTGTCGGCTGGTATCCGGAGACCTGCTTCGAGGAAGGCATCAAAAAGACGATCAAGTGGTATTTTGAAAATGAGGACTGGATGGCCAACGTGACCTCCGGCAATTATCAGACCTACTACGAAGATATGTACAAAGACCGCTGATAAAGAAAAGGAGATAAGTCTAACATGAAGGGTATTATTCTGGCCGGCGGTTCCGGCACAAGGCTTTACCCGCTGACAAAAGCCATCAGCAAGCAGATCATGCCTGTCTACGACAAGCCGATGATCTATTATCCGCTGTCCACCCTGATGCTGGCCGGTATCCGTGATGTCCTGATCATCTCGACACCGCGGGATCTGCCCGTGTTCGAAGACCTCTTCGGCACCGGCGAACAGCTGGGCATGCATTTTACTTACAAGGTCCAGGAAGTACCGCGTGGTCTGGCCGATGCCTTCATCATCGGCGAGGACTTCATCGGTGACGACTCCGTAGCCATGGTTCTGGGCGACAACATTTTCTACGGCCAGAGCTTCTCAAAGGTACTGGAGAGCGCCGCGGCCCGTAAGGAGGGCGCCACGATCTTCGGCTATTATGTCAAGGATCCGCGCGAATACGGCGTCGTTGAATTCGGTCCCGACGGACAGGCCATCTCCCTGGAGGAGAAGCCGGCCAATCCGAAGTCCAACTATGCCGTCCCGGGTCTGTATTTCTACGACAATGACGTTATTGAGATCGCGAAGAACGTCAAGCCGTCAGCCCGCGGCGAGATCGAGATCACCACGGTCAACGAAGAGTATCTTAAGAGAGGCAGACTTTATGTCGAGACCCTCGGCCGCGGCTTTGCCTGGCTGGATACCGGCAACCATGACATGCTGCTGGATGCCGCCGACTTTGTCGCCGCCTTCCAGAAGCGTCAGGGCCTCTATATTTCCTGCATCGAAGAAATCGCCTACAAGAAGGGCTTCATCGACCGCGAGCAGCTGATCAAGCTGGCCGAGCCGCTGATGAAGACGGCTTACGGCCGTTATCTGATGGATATCGCCAACGGCCTTTAAAGACAACTGAAGGACAGGACTGTCCGACGGCAGCCTGTCATGAGCAGAGAAAACGTGCCTCCGGCACGTTTTCTGTGTGATTACAGATAAGTGGAAAACGGGCGCCGGAAGCGCCGAAAAGGAGAAAAAATGGGAAAAATCACTGTCGAAACCTGTGAGATCGAAGGCCTGAAGGTCATCACGCCGACCGTTTTCGGCGATAACCGCGGATATTTCATGGAAACCTACAACTACAACGATTTCAAAGAAGCCGGTATCCCCGAGGTCTTTGTTCAGGACAATCAGTCTTCATCCAGCCGCGGTGTGCTGCGCGGTCTTCATTTCCAGAAGGCATTCCCGCAGGATAAGCTGGTCCGTGTCGTCCGGGGCTGTGTCTGGGACGTGGCGGTGGATCTGCGTGAAGGTTCCGCCACCTACGGTCAGTGGTTCGGTGTCGAACTGTCCGAGGAAAACAAGAAGCAGTTCTTTATCCCGAAGAATTTTGCCCACGGCTTCGTTGTCCTGTCCGATCATGCTGAGTTCTGCTACAAGTGCTCCGATTTCTATCATCCGAACGATGAGGGCGGTCTGGCCTGGAACGACCCGGATATCGGCGTTGCCTGGCCGATCCCGGAGGATATGTCCCTCATCCTGTCAGAGAAGGATCAGAAATGGGGCGGTATCCGTGAATACACGATGAAGAAGCAGCAGGGAGCTCTGTGATCCATGTCTAAAAAAAGCAAGCTGATCTGGATATTTGCCGCGGTTCTTCTGATCGCGGCCAATATTCTGCTGGCCGGCTGGCACCGGTACGATATCCCCACCGTCCCTCTGACGGCCCGGGTCAGTGCCGATGTCCGGGACGACCTCCAGGTCTTTTATTCCGATTATGTCGATTCCTGGGTGGAGGAGCAGAGCAGTACCTCCGGATACGTGCCGGAAGAGAACGAAACCATGGCACTGCCGCTGCGCTTCGGTGCTTTCCAGTCCTACATCCGCCTCGATCTCGGCAGCAAAGCCAAGGACGGCACCTGGTATCTTGAGAGCCTTACCGTCGGTGAGGGAGAGGAAACGGAGACGATCCCGGTAACGATCTTTGCCGATCCGCTTGAAAGCCATAATATCGCCTCCTGCACCATGGAGGGAGAGACGCTGGTCATCCGCACCCACGGCGAAGACCCGTATCTGATTGCGGCCATGCCCGACACCGCCGCGGCGGCGGCTGCCCGGGAGAAGGCCGACCGCCGGGTTCTGGTCACAAAGCTCCTGGCCTTCCTTCTTCTTGACGGGACGGCCCTGGCCTTTGTGCTGTTCGGCAGGCGTTTCCTGTCACTGCCGCTGGAGCTTTATCAGAACCGTCGTCTCATCTTTAAGCTGGCGGTCAACGATTTCAAGACACGCTACGCCGGATCCTATCTGGGCATCATCTGGGCTTTTGTCCAGCCGGTCGTCACGATCCTCGTCTACTGGTTCGTCTTCTCGGTCGGTTTTCGCAGCGGTGCTGTGATGCAGGTGCCCTTCGTCGTCTATCTGGTCTCAGGCCTGGTGCCCTGGTTCTATATTCAGGAATTCCTCAATACCGGCACCAATGCCCTGATTGAATACAGCTACCTTGTCAAGAAGGTCGTCTTCAAGATCAGTGTCCTGCCGATGGTCAAGGCGATATCGGCCTTCTTCGTTCATGCCTTTTTCATCGCCATCACCATCATCATCACGCTTCTGTACGGTATTAACCCGGGACCCTGCGTGATCCAGGTGATCTACTATTTCCTGGCCATGTTTGTCTTCAGCCTGGGCATCGTCTACGGCACCTGCGCCGTCGTGATCTTTTTCCGCGACCTGTCCCAGATCATCAACATCCTGCTGCAGGTCGGTGTCTGGACGATTCCGATCATGTGGAATCTGCAGATCGTGGATGAGAAATATCACTGGATCTTCAAGCTGAATCCTATGTATTACGTGGTCAACGGCTACCGCGAATCCATCTACGGCCATGTGCCCTTCTGGCACGATCTGGGTCAGATGGTGTATTTCTGGACATTCACCCTTATCCTCTTTGTGATCGGAACGGTCATTTTCAAGAGATTGAAGGTCCACTTCGCTGATGTGCTGTAAGGAGCTGAGACATGAACGACACACCTGTGACAGGGGCAGAGCAGGAGACGGCCATCTGCGTCTCCCATCTGACCAAACTGTATAAGCTTTATGACAAGCCCACGGATCGTCTCAAGGAGGCCCTGGGGCTGACGCGTCAGAAAAAATACACGGAGCACTATGCCCTCAACGATGTCAGCTTTGACATTCATACCGGCGAGACCGTCGGCATTATCGGCACTAACGGCTCCGGCAAATCCACCATTCTCAAGATCATCACCGGTGTTCTGGCCCCCACGCAGGGCGAGGTTCGCGTCAACGGCCGCATCTCGGCCCTTCTGGAGCTGGGCGCCGGCTTCAATATGGAGTATACCGGTCTTGAAAATGTCTATCTGAACGGCACGATGAACGGTTTTTCCCGGGAGGAGGTGGATGCCCGCCTCAAGGCCATCCTGGATTTTGCCGATATCGGTGACTTCATCAACCAGCCCTGCAAGACCTATTCCAGCGGCATGTTCGTCCGTCTGGCCTTTGCCGTGGCAATCAACATCGATCCTGAGATCCTGATCGTCGACGAAGCCCTGTCCGTAGGCGATGTGTTCTTCCAGGCCAAGTGCTACAAGAAGTTCGAAGAATTCAAGAAGCAGGGCCGGACAATCCTCTTCGTCAGCCACGACCTGGGCAGCATCTGCAAATACTGCGACCGCGTCGTCCTTCTGAACAAGGGCGTCAAACGGGCCGAGGGCAAGCCCCAGGCTATGGTGGATCTGTACAAGAAGCTGCTGGTCAATCTCGATGACGGTGAAGAGCCGGCGGAAGAGGCGAACCATCCCTCCGACAGCGAACAGGCCGAAGCCGTCCGGGCGGCCACGGAGGAGAAGCTGAAGACCGACGACAGTCTGACCGGCGGCCTGATGATGAATCCGAACACGGTCAGCTACGGCGAGAAGCAGGCCGAGATCGTTCAGGTCTATACCGAGGATGCCGCCGGCAATATCACCTCAAGCCTGGAGAAGGGCAAGCCCTTCCGGATCCATATGAAGGTGCGTTTCCATGAAAATGTGGCGGATCCGATCTTTGCCTATACCTTCAAGAATCTGCAGGGCACGGATATGACGGGCACCAACACCATGTATGAGGATACGCCGATCCCGCCGATGAAGGCCGGTGACGAGATTACTGTCACATTCACCCAGGAGATGGATCTCCAGGGCGGCGAATACCTGCTGTCCTTCGGCTGCACCGGCTACCGGGACGGCGATTTCCGCGTGTTCCACAGACTGTACGATATCCTCAATGTTACCGTTATCTCGACCAAGAACACCGTCGGTGTCTTCGACATGAACGCGAAGGTGTCATTTGACGTCGGCCGGGCCGACTGAAGACGAAAGGACTTATGGAAGAAAGAGTAGGAAACGTCATTCTCAACCTGGATGATTATCCCGGACGCGATCTCTACAGCGACGGCGCCGTCGAGGATGTGCTGCTGGACATCGCCGAGCATACGGCACCTGAGGATTATGACCGGGTCATCGAAGAGAAAAAGGACTGGGCCGTCCTGTATCATTTTTCCCACATCCGGGAAAATATCCTCAGCTGGTATCCGATGAACGGCACCGAGAAGGTGCTGGAGATCGGCTCCGGCTGCGGGGCGGTGACCGGAGCTCTGGCCCGGGGCGCGGCCTCCGTGACCTGTGTTGAACTGTCAAAAAAGCGCAGCCTGATCAATGCGGCCCGCCATCGCGAACTTGACAATATCGAGATCCGTCTGGGCAATTTCCAGGATGTGGAGAAGCATCTGGATACGGATTTTGATATCATCACGCTGATCGGTGTTCTGGAATACGCGGTCAACTATATCGATTCGACGGAGCCCTATACGGACTTCCTGCGTCAGGTCCGCCGCCATCTGAAACCCGGCGGCCGCCTGATTATTGCCATCGAGAACCGCACCGGCATGAAATATTTTGCCGGCGCGACGGAGGATCACAGCGGCGTCCTTTTCGAAGGCATCGAAGGCTACCGCGGAAAGGGCCGCGCCCGCACCTTCTCCCGTCCGGAACTGGAGAAGATCCTGACGGACAGCGGCCTTCCCATAAGGACCTTCTATTATCCCTTCCCGGATTACAAGCTCCCCATGACGATTTATTCGGATGACTATCTGCCGAAGAAGGGTGAGCTGAAAAATGCCATTGCCAATTTTGACCGCGAGCGCCTGCTCCTGTTCGACGAGGGCAAGGCTCTCGAATCGATGATCGACGGCGGGCTTTTTCCGGTCTTTGCCAATTCCTATCTCGTGATCGCGGAAGGTGACCAAGCATGATCCTGTACAGCAAATTTTCAAACGACAGACGGCCGGACCTGTCCATCAGGACCGACATCGTCCGTTATGCGGACGGCAAACGTGCCGTCCGCAAGACAGCCGCCTCTCCGGCAGCGAACGCCCACATTGCCGGCATCGCCGGGAGCGGCAGGGCGTTGGCCGATGCCTTTGCGGGAACCCCCTTTGAAGCCAACAGGGGAACACTCACCGCCGAGGGCTGTCTGGAGCTGGAGTACCTTGAGGGCCATACGCTGGAAGAGGAGGCGGATGCCTGCCTGGAGGACAGAGAAGCCTTCTATGCCCTGATGGATGACTATATCGCCGCTGTCAAAAGTCTGGCGGGGACGGTCTTTGCCAGGACGGAGGCCTTTTCTGCTGTCTTCGGCGAGGCGGCACTGCCGGAGGGCGTGCCGGCCATGGCCCCGGCCAACATCGACATGGTGCTGGGCAATATTATCACCGGCCGCTGCTGGCAGGTGATCGATTACGAGTGGACCTTCGATTTCCCGGTTCCGGCGGACTACGTTGTCTGGCGTGTGCTGCATTACTATACCGGTACCCGGGAGGACCGGCTCAGACTGAGAGAAGAGGGGCTCTATGCCCGCTACGGCATCTCCGATGAGACCGCGGCGGTCTGCGAGCGCATGGAGACCGCCTTCCAGGCTTATGTGGACGGTGACCGCCGGGCCCTTCGCCATCTGTATCCGCTGATCTCACCGGGCTGTGTCCGCCTCGGCGACGGTTTCCGGACCTACCGCGACGGTGACCGCACACGTACGGTCACCCTTCTTCAAGCGGACGGCAGCATCTATGACAGGCTGCCCTCTGTCAGGTCAGATATGACGGGCCACTGGCGTTTTGAAGTGCCGGCGGACGGTCTTGACAGCCTGACCCTTCAGTTTGAAGAGGTGCCCCTCAATCTGCATATCCATACCCTCGAAGCCGACGGTATCCGTCTCGGCGGGGATAACCTGTCGAGCGATGCCGTGATCATCTATGCCCAGGAGGTGCTGATGACCTCAGGCTCCCATCGTCTGACCATCGGCGGCTGGCCCGCCGGGACACGGGTTCTGACGGTCGATATTCTCTGCGAGCTTCTGGATCCGTCGATGAACGCCCTCTGGCAGAGACTGGGAGATACGGTCCGGCAGGAGCAGATCGTGGATGCCGGCGAGAAGGCGATGCTCCGCCGCCGGATCGCCGATGACGGGGCCCGTCTCAATCATCTGGAAAACATGATCACCAACCGCTTCAGCGCGGCTGTGGAACTGGGGCAGGTGAAGGTGGTCAAGACCTACCGCAAGCTCCGGGTCCGCTGCGGACAGAGCGATCCGATGGCCTCTCTGAGACCTCATATCGATCCTCAGGAGGCCGGGTATCTCTTCAATATCGACGCCGGCCTGCATCACAACCGCTATGTCAGCGTGGTGGGCTGGGCTTTCTGCAGTGAATATCGAAGAAATAACATCCGTCTCTGCGATGCCGACGGCACGCCGGTGCCGGCCAATATTCAGCGCAAACCCCGTCCCGATGTGGCGGCTGGTCTGGGCATCGATCCGAACGCGATGATCGCTTTTGAGATTAATGTGCTCTATGAAAACATCACGAAGCTGCCCCTTGTCGTGGAGATCGAGGACGCCCGCGGGTATTTTGCTGTCTCTCTGGCAGACCGGATCAATCCGGACTTCGTCGACAAGGGACGCCGCGGTCAGTTCGATGCTTCCCGGGACGGTCGGACAACCCACAATTATGACGATCTATTTGCCCTGGAGAGGGTGACGGCGGCTGAGCTTAAACGTCAGAGAGGGGAGTCTTTTCCTTATGAACCGAAGATCAGCGTCTGTATTCCGATCTACCGGACGCCGCTGCCATATCTGAAGGATATCATCGACGCGATTCTTGAACAGAGCTACAGCCGCATCCAGCTCTGTCTGGCCGACGGTTCGCCGGATACGGTGAACGAAACCTTCATTCGGGATAATTACGGCCGCGATCCGCGGCTTGTCTACCGTCATCTGACGGAAAACGGCGGTATCTCAGATAACACGAATGCCGCCTTTGCCCTGGCGGACGGTGATTTTGTGATGCTGGCCGATCACGATGACCTGGTGGAGAAAAATGCGGTCTACGAGATCGTGAAAGCCATCAACAGCCGCGGCGATGTGGATATCGTCTACACGGATGAGGATAAGGTAACGATGGACGGGACGATTTTCTTCGATCCCGCTTTCAAACCGGACTTCAGCTGGGAATACCTGCGCAGCGGCAATTATATCTGTCACATTTTCTGTGTCCGCAGAAGCCTTCTGGAAGCGGTAGGCGGCGAAAGACGGCGCTACGACGGAGCCCAGGATTTTGACTTTATCCTGCGCTGCTGCGAGAGCGCCCGCTATGTGGCCCATGTGCCGAAGGTTCTGTACCACTGGCGTTCCCACCCGCTGTCCACCTCCGGCAATCCGGAGAGCAAGGGCTATGCCTATGACAACGGCGCGGCGGCCCTTAATGATCATTACCAACGTCTCGGTATCCCGGCCCGCGCCGGTCGCGACGGTCATTATCTGGGCTATTACCGGACCTGGTTTTCCGTGAAGCCCGATACGCTGATCTCGATCATCATACCGAACCGCGATCAGACAGAGGTACTGAAAAGAGCGGTGGAATCCGTTTTCGAGAAGTCGGCATACCGGAATTTTGAAATTCTGATCGTCGAAAACGGCAGCACCGATCCCTCGGTGTTTGCGTATTACCGGGAACTTCAGGCCGGGCATGATAATGTCCGCGTTCTTTACTGGGACAAGGGCTTCAACTACGCGGCTATCAACAATTTTGCCGCCGGAAAGGCCCTGGGCAGCATGCTGCTCTTCCTCAACAACGATGTGGAGGTACTGACGCCCTCCTGGCTTGAGGAAATGCTCGGCTGCTGTCAGCTGGACGGCGTCGGCGCCTGCGGGGCCAAACTGCTGTATCCCGACGGACGCATCCAGCATATCGGCGTCGTTGTCGGCCTTGGCGGCGCCGCCGGCCATATGGGCCTGGGCATGCCCGCGGACAGCGAGGCCCCCGGCCGCCGCACCCAGGTGACCCAGAATGTCAGCGCCGTTACCGGTGCCTGCCTGATGGTGAGCGCGGCTGTCTTCCGGGAGGTGGGCGGCTTCGACGAAGACCTCTCGGTGTCCTACAACGACGTGGATCTGTGTCTGCGCATCGGCCGCACAGGCCGCCGCATCGTCATGAATCCTCATGCCGAGCTGATTCATTTTGAATCTCTGTCAAGGGGCAGTGACAGGGCTGCCGTCAGCCCCGAAAAGCACGAGCGCCAGATGCGCGAGGCCGGCATTTTCAGGGAACGCTGGGCAGATCTTCTGCAGAACGGCGATCCCTTCTACAACCCGCATTATGCCCTTGATGCCAGCGAGTTCCGGATGAAGGGCGAATTCCTGGCACAGGAGAATCCGGAAAATTTCTGAGAGCTGATAAAGGAAGACCAAAACGATGAGTGACAACACGCGTATGCCGGAGAATCCGGTCGGAGAGAACGACAGGCTGCAGGAAGATCTCAGGGCTCTCCGGGAAAAATACGAACGCACCCGAACTGCCCTTGAAAAGCGCAGTGAGCTGATCGCCCGAACCGAGGGAAGCCGTACCATGAAGCTCGTACGAAAGCTGCTGACCAAAGCCGGCAGGCCGGATCCCTTTGCGGCCCTCAGACCGCGGCTCACTTTTCCGGCGTGCGGGATCTGCCATCACATCGATACGGTATCCTACCGCAAGGAACATGTGATCATCCGCGGCTGGGCCTATGATATGACGAATCAGGAGGTGCCGCCGGTTCTCATCCGCGACAGGAGCCGCGTGATCGACGCGATCATTCACCGGTATCCCCGGCAGGATGTCAATGATGAACTGGGGTTGTCCGCCGACGTCTGTACCGGATTCTCCTTCCGGATCACTCTGACAGATCTGAGACACCCGGCGATCACGCTGGAGTTTGAAAATGAAAATGGCTATATGCCGGTGGAGATGCCGATCCTCATAACAGAGAAGGCGCGGCAGCAGTATTTTGAGGAAAATGCCCATCCGATTTATGCCGTTGACAATGCCGGCTATGATGACTGGTTCCATGACCACCGGGTTTCGGAGGAGACGCTGAGGCAGCAGGCGGCAGACACCTTCCCCGAAATGCCCCTTATCAGCATCTGCATCCCGCTCTACAACACGCCGGCGCGCTTTCTTCGGGAACTGATGGATACTCTCCTCGGACAGTCCTACCGGAAGATCGAGATCTGCCTGGCGGATGGGAGCACCTCCGACGAACCGGGCCGTCTGATCGCGGAAGAGTATCCGGACGAGAGAGTCATCTATCGCCGCCTGGAGGAAAATACGGGTATTTCCGGCAACACCAACGCGGCCTTTGCCATGGCCTCCGGTGATTTTATCATGCTGGCCGATCATGACGATACCCTGGAGAAGGATGCTGTCTATGAGCTTGTCAGGGCAATCAACACCGGCGGCGACGTTGATATCGTCTATACCGATGAGGACAAGCTGATGCTGACCCAGGGCGTTTACTACAGCCCGAATTTCAAGCCGGATTACAGTCCGGATCTGCTGAGGAGCAACAACTACATCACCCACATCTTCTGCGTGAGGAAGACGCTCCTTGACCTGGTCGGCGGGGAGGATCCCGCCTATGACGGCGCCCAGGACTATGATTTCATCCTGCGCTGCTGCGAGAAGGCCCGCCGCATCGTTCATGTTCCGAAGGTGCTGTATCACTGGCGGGCCCATGAGGCCTCCACGGCGGGCAATCCGGAGAGCAAGCTCTATGCCTATGAGAACGGCCGCCGGGCCATCGAGGCCCATTACCGCCGCGTCGGTATCCCGGCCCGGGCGGAGCTGTCCGAGGACTACGGCGCTTACCGCAGCCTTTACGAGATCCAGGGCCGTCCGAAGGTTTCCGTCATTATCCCCAACAAGGACATGACCGAGGTGCTGAGACGCTGCCTGGAAAGCATTTTCGAAAAGACAACCTACGATAACTATGAGATCATCATCGCGGAGAACAACTCCGTGACGGAGGAGATCTTCGCTTATTACCGGGAACTGACGGAGAAGCATGCTTGTGTGAAGGTGGTGACCTGGGAAGGCCCCTTCAACTACTCGGCCATCAACAATTTTGCCGTCAGGGAAGCCACCGGCGACTACCTGCTGTTCCTCAACAACGACACGGAGGTCATCACGGAGCGCTGGATGGAGGAGATGCTCGGCTACTGTCAGAGAAGCGATGTGGGCATGTGCGGCGCGCGTCTTTATTATCCGGATGACCGCCTGCAGCACTGCGGTGTTGTCATCGGCATCGGCGGTATCGCCGGCCACATCTGCCACCTGGAAAAACGCGGCCAGGGCGGTTATTTCGGCCGCGTCGTCAAGACCCAGGATGTCAGCGCCGTCACGGCGGCCTGCATGATGATGCCGCGCCGCGTCTTTGAGGAGGTCGGCGGCTTCGACGAGTCCTTTGCCGTGGCCTACAATGACATCGATCTGTGCCTCAAGGTACGCGACCGGGGTTATCTCATCGTCTACGATGCCTGGTGCGAGCTGTATCATCATGAATCTCTGTCACGCGGCTCCGATGATGCCGCCGTCGACAAGGCCCGTCACGAGCGTCAGATGGCGGAAGCCAGACGGCTGAGAAGCCACTGGCCGGCCATTTTCCGCGACGGGGATCCGTATTTCAATGCGAACCTGGATCTCGATACCTCGGACTATGTCCTGAAGGGCACGATTCCGCCCAACTATTCCACCCTGGAAGCCCAGCGGAAAAAAGGAGAATTCAACGCGTGATAGTTAACAACGGTTTTCTGATCAAAAATGACCGCTTTTCCATGACGGAGAAGGATCTCTATATTCTGCGGGGCTGGCTGGCCCCCCGGACCGAGCTTTCCGCCGATCTGGACGGGGCGGATTTCCCGCCGGAGATCCGGCCGGTCACCACAAATGTGGACGAGCGCTACGGCGGGGCCGAGACCCTGGTCTGCTTCCGCATCCCGGCGGATATCGCTTCCCATCGGCGTCTGCGCGTCTATGCCATCGGCGATAAGGGGCGCCGCCTCTGCTTTGAGATCACCACGGCCGCCATGCAGGAGAAGATGGGGCCCATCCGTCTCTTCCTTGACGATTATACGGTAAACCGGGCCGACGGCTTCCTGCGTCTCCAGGGCTGGGCCGTGGCCGACGAGCCCGTCACCGTCAGTGTGACGGACGAAGCGGGCCGCACGCCTGAGGGCAAGATTGAAAAATACCAGCGTCTGGATGTGGCAGGCCTTTTTGACGAATGTGCCGTCGATGATCAGTGCGGCTTCCACATTGAACTCAGGCCCATACCGGAGGGCCCGGTAACCGTCACCTTCACGGCCGGCGGCAGCGTCCTTAAGAAGACCTACAAGACCGATGCCTTCAGCGTCAGGAGCCGCCGTATCGGGCATCTGTACCGCAAGGGCATCGAATATTTCAAGTATTACGGACTGACGGCACTGGTCAAAAAGAGCTGTGACAAACTTTTCAACCCGGCCCTGAAGCCAGTCATTTACGCTGACTGGATCCGCAGGCACCTGCCCTCCGACAGGGTACTGGCCCGACAGAGAGCCGACCGCTTTGATCCGGCGCCTCTGTTTTCCATCGTGGTGCCGCTCTACCGGACTCCTGCGGAATTCCTGCGCCAGCTGGTTAATTCCGTCAAAGCCCAGTCCTACGGGAACTGGGAGCTGATCCTCTCCGACGGCAGCGGCGCGGATTCGCCCCTTGACAGCCTCCTCGATGAGCTGGAGGCATCCGACAGCCGGATCCGGGCCGTACGGAACCACTGTCAGCTCCACATCGCCGAGAATACCAACGCAGCGATCGCGGCGGCGAAGGGAGACTATATTGTCTTCTGTGACCACGATGACCTGCTGACGCCCAACGCCCTCTATGAAAATGCCGCTGTGATCCGGTCTCATCCCGACGCGGACTTCATCTACTCTGATGAGGATAAGATCGGTGTCGGCGAGAAATACATGCAGCCGAATCTGAAGCCGGATTTCGATCCCGACTTCCTGCGCTCTGTCAACTATATCTGTCATCTGACCTGCGTGAAGCGGACTCTGCTGGACCGCGTCGGGCTTCTGGATCCGGCCTTTGACGGCGCCCAGGATTATGACTTTGTCCTCCGGGCCACCGAGAAGGCGGAGCGGATCTGCCATATCCCGAAGATCCTTTATCACTGGCGCTTCTTTGAGGGCAGTACCGCCGCCAATCCCGAGAGCAAGACCTATGCCTTTGAGGCCGGCCGGCGGGCGATCGAAGCCCATTACCGGCGGCTCGGCATACCGGCGCGTGTGGAGATGGGCCCGTATCCGGGCATTTACCGGACCGTTTATCTCTGGCCGGATGATCCGAAGGTGTCGATCCTTATTCCGAACAAGGATCACGTCACGGATCTGGATAAATGCCTCAGGAGCATTGACCGGGGCCGCCGTTATCCGAATCTTGAGATCATCATCATTGAGAATAACAGTACGGAAGAGGAGACCTTTGCCTATTATCGGGAGCTGGAGGCACGGGATCCCCGTGTGAAGGTTGTTGTCTACGACCCCGAGGGCAGAGGCTTCAATTACTCAGCCATCAACAATTACGGCGCCCGCTTTGCCACGGGCGATTACCTGTATCTTCTGAACAACGATACCGAATTCATCAGCGAAGACGTCATCGGCGAGCTTGTCGGCTTCTGCCGGCGTCCCGATGTGGGTGCCTGCGGATCTCTGCTTTATTACGAGGACAACACAATCCAGCATGCCGGTGTTATCGTCGGCTGGGGCGGTGTGGCCGGCCACGCCTTTGTCAATCAGAAGAGAGGCGAGACAGGCTATCAGCACCGGGTGATCTGCCAGCAGGATCTGTCAGCCTGCACGGCGGCGAGTCTGATGGTGAAAAAGAGTGTCTTCGAGGAGGTCGGCGGCTTCACCGAAGAACTGGCGGTCGCCTTTAACGATATCGACCTGTGCATGAAGATACGGGAAAAGGGATACCTGATTGTCTATAATCCCTACTGCGAACTGTACCATTACGAGTCGAAATCCCGCGGCCTTGATCAGGGCAATAAGGAAAAATTCGATCGCTTTGTCAGAGAAATGAATTATTTCCAGAAAAAATGGCCCGATATTCTCAGGGACGGCGATCCCTACTACAATCCGAATTTTTCCATGGTGACACAGGATTTTTCACTGAAACATAACTGAAAGCGGCAGTCAGACGTCTGTCAGAAAGGAAGATAACTATGAGAGTATTTGTCACGGGTGTGGCCGGTCAGCTGGGCCACGATGTTGTCAATGAACTGATCAGCCGGGGCTTTGAAGCCGTCGGTACCGATCTGGCGCCGGCTTACGCCGGGGTGCAGGACGGCACGGCAGTTACGACGGCCCCCTATGTGTCCCTGGATATCACCGACGATGCCGCTGTTGACCGGGTGATCCGGGAAGCCGGCGTCGACGCCGTCATTCACTGTGCGGCCTGGACAGCTGTGGATAAGGCCGAGGAATGCGAGGATCTTGTGCGCCGGATCAACGCCGGCGGGACTTTGAGCATCGCCCGGGTCTGCAGGTCCCTGGATATCCCGATGATGTATTTCTCCACGGACTATGTTTTTGACGGTCAGGGCACGCGCCCCTGGGAGCCGGAGGATGAGCGTCACCCACTGGGGGCCTACGGCAGAACCAAGGCCGAAGGCGAACTGGCGGTGATCAGCACCCTGGAGAAATTCTTCATTCTCCGCATTGCCTGGGTCTTCGGCGTCAACGGAAAGAATTTTATCAGGACCATGCTCCGACTGGCCAAGACTCACGATACGCTGCGGGTCGTCAACGATCAGATCGGTACGCCGACCTATACCTGCGATCTGGCCCGTCTGGTGGTGGATATGATCACCACCGATAAATACGGCATTTACCATGTGACCAATGAGGGAAGCTACATCTCCTGGTATGATTTTGCCTGCGCCATCATGAAGGAGGGCGGTGCCAGCCATGTGACGGTCACCCCCTGCACCTCCGAAGAGTACGGTGCCCAGGCCGTGCGTCCCTACAACAGCCGCATGAACCGCTCACGTATCACGGAGATGGGTTTTACGCCCCTGCCGACCTGGGAGGATGCCCTGAAGCGTTATGTGGCTGTACTCAGAGAAACCGGCGAGATCTGACTGATCGAACCGGATCCGCCGGCATAAGGCCGGCCAAGGAATCCTATGACTGATAATCGTTTGACAAAAACCGATAAGAAAACGCTCCTCATCCTGATAGCGGCCGTTGGCATCACCTGCCTCCTGGTCTTTCGTCACTATCTGTTCGGCGGCCGTGTGCTGGCTTTCATCGACATCGGCTCCGACACGGCTCAGCAGTATCTGGCACAGTATGCCGTTATCATCCGGAAACTGCGCACCGGGGATCTGTCTCTGTGGAGCCAGGTCTACGGCTTTGGCGGCAGCCTGTACATGCTCAACATGTTCAACCCGCTCCTGATCCTTCTCTACGGGATCGGGGCGGTCTTCGGTACTGAGGTTCTGCCGGGCCTTCTGGTCTGGTGGTATGCCGCCGAGATCGTTCTTGCCGCCGTCTGCGCTTATGTTTATCTGTCGGTTTTTGATCTGTCGGAAACGATCAAGGGTATCGCCGCTTATATCTATGCCTTCAACGGCTTTCTCATCGTCTGGGGACAGCACTACCAGTTCGGTGTGATCTGTCTCATTGTGCCGCTTCTTCTGTGGGCGGTGGAGCGACGTCTCCGGGATGAAACCAAATGGCCTTTTCTGGTGGTCATCACGGCCGTGTGCGTGCTGAACAGCATGTATCTGGCTTACATGACGCTTCTGATGGCCGCCTTCTATGTCTGTTTCCGCGTTTTCATGCACTATCGCCGATCCTTCGGCCAATGGTTCGCCGCGGTGTTCCGTATCGCGGTGCCGATGGTGGTCGGACTGATGATAGGGGGTATTTCCCTGCTGCCGTCCTATGCGGCCATCGCCAATGTCTCGGCCCGGCTCAATTCCGACATGACGCTCTGGCAGAGATTGTCGGGAGCCTTCGCCAGCTACGGAACGGCCTATTACAAGTCCCTGGCGGACAGCCTGCTGACACAGACCGGTGAGGGCATCAACGTTTTTCGCGGCTATCTCAATTATTATGAGTCGCCGAATGTCTTTTTCTCGGGTCTTTTTGTCTTCCTGGGGGCCCAGTATGTGCTGAGGCTGCCCTTCCGCCGTGAGACCCGCCGTCAGAAGGCGCTTCAGGCTGTCTTTCTTGTGTTGGCGGCCGCCGGCCTTTATTTTCCGGCCGCAGGCGTCATCCTCAATGGTTTCACAGCCCCCTTTTCCCGTTATACCTTCCTTTATATGCCCTATTTCCTGCTGATCACGGCTTTCACGCTGAAGGAGATCCTGGAAGAGAAGATCATCAGCCTGCCGGCCGTGGGTCTGGCGCTTGTGTTCATGCTCTGGCGCTATGTGATGATGGGTATCTCGGGCTGGCCCAACTCAATGAAGGTCTACGGCCTGGCGGCCGCGGCCTCCCTCGGGATGGGGCTCTGGCTGATCATCCGCCGTTTTGACAGGAAGGACGCCCTGTCACGTCTCTTCCTGCCGGTCCTTCTGGGCCTTTTGTTTGTCAATGTTACGCTGGACAGCTACAGCAATTTCTCCGGGCGCGACGCCCTTCAGAAGAATGGCGAATTCCTGACAGATATGAAGGATCCGGATACCCTGGCGGCAATTGAGGCGATCCGGAGCGCCGACACCGACTGCTACCGCGTGGAAAAGCTTTACGGCGCTTCCTTCTGCATGGACGGCCTGTTCCAGGACTATGCGGCGGTCAGCGTCTATAACTCGACTCAGAACCGCTATATCATCGATTATGTCGATACGTACTGGCCGTCGCTTTACTATCTGGATCAGAATCATTATTCCTATGCCAACAGTTCCCGGGATCCGGAGCAGTCGGGGCTGACCGGTATCCGCTATGTCCTTGACCGCGGCACCGTGACGGCCCTGCCGGGCTATGAACTGTGGCAGCGCTTCGGCGATGTCGCCGTGTGGAAGAGTACCGGCAATGCCGGGTATTTTAGCTATTATGATGACGAAGTCTGCCGTTATGACGGTGACGGCGTCACCGCAGCCTGGTCTGACCGCGATACCTCCGCCGTCATCGCGATACCCGAAGGCCCCTCCGAGAGCCGGCTTGAAGGCATTGTCGAGACTGCTTCTGACGGCGTCCTTCTGGCGGCGATTCCCTTTGAAGAGGGGTGGGAGGCCTATGTGGACGGCCGGAGGACCGATATCCTTCGGGCTGACCGCGGCTTCCAGGCCGTGGCGCTGACGACCGGCCGGCATACGGTGACCTTCCGCTATGTCTGCCCTCTGTTCCGTGAAGGCCTGGCTGTGTCGGCCGCCGGCCTGATTCTCTTTGCCGGAGCCCTTGCTGTTAATTATCTGAAAAGGAGAAAGGCCTCATGTCTGTCTTCTATAAAGTAAAAAAAGCCTGGCGATACCTGAAGCACTTCGGCTGGAAGGAATTCTGGAATCATGTCCGGGATCGTCTGGAGCCGGAGGAGGTGCCTTACGACCCCTGGTTCCGCCGGCATCAGCCGACGGAAGAGGCCCTGGCGGTCATGCGCCGCCGCGGCGTGCCCGGCGGACCCCTGATCTCGATCTGCGTACCGGCCTACCGGACACCACCGGTCTTTCTCCGGCAGCTGCTGGATTGTCTGGAGGCCCAGACCTATGACAACTGGGAACTGTGCCTTGCCGATGCCTCCGGCGACGATACCGTCAGGACGGTGGCAGCCGAACGGGCCGAAGATCCGCGCATCCGGCTTCTGACCCTGGACAGCAACAGCGGCATCGCCGGTAATACGAACGCGGCGGTGGCCGCGGCCCGGGGCAGTTACATCGGCTTTATGGACCACGACGACCTTCTGGCACCCCATGCCCTGCAGAAGGTGGCGGAGGTCATCGTCCGGGACAGCGCCGATCTTGTCTATACCGATGAAGATAAGGTGACGTCTGATCTCAGAAAGCATTTTCAGCCGCATTTTAAACCGGATTTCAATCCGGATCTTCTGCGCTCCAACAATTACATCACTCACTTCCTGGTGGTGAGCCGGGAACTGATCGGTGACGGCGAGGCCTTCGATCCGGCCTACGACGGGGCCCAGGATTATGACTTTATCTTCCGCATGACGGAGAAGGCACAGACGATCCGCCATATCCCGGAGATCCTCTATCACTGGCGGACGCATGAAGCCTCCACGGCCGACAATCCCATGAGCAAGCTCTATGCTTATGAAGCGGGCCGTCGGGCCATCGAGGCCCATCTGGCACGGCAGGGGATTGACGGCGAGGTCACCATGCTGCCGGACTATGGCTTTTACCGTGTCCGCTATCCGGTTAAGGGTGAGCCGTTGGTGTCCGTCATTATTCCGAACAAGGACCATGTCCCGGCGCTCAGGGCCTGCCTTGATTCTCTGAAACGCACCGATTACAAGCATGTCGAGATTCTCATCGTGGAAAACAACAGCACTGAGGCGGAGACGGAAGCCTTCTATGACTCCCTGGCTTCGGAGCCATCGATCCGCGTTCTGCGCTATGAAGGGGCCTTCAACTATGCCGCCATCAACAATATGGCGGTGAAAGAGGCCAGGGGAGACTACCTGCTGTTCCTCAACAACGATGTGCGGGCGGACATCACCGACGATTTTCTGTCGGAAATGCTGGGTGTCTGCCAGAGAGAGGATGTGGGTGCTGTCGGAGCCCGGCTGTATTACCCGAACGATACGATCCAGCATGCCGGCTGCGTGATCGGTATGGGCGGCGTGGCCGGCGCACTGTTTACAGGCCTGGCCCGAGGCCGCAGCGGCTACATGCATAAGGCAGCGATCCTTCAGGATCTCAGCGCCGTGACAGCGGCCTGTATGCTGACGAAGCGCCGCGTCTTCGAGGAGGCGGGCGGTTTTACCGAGGCACTGGCCGTGGCCTTCAACGATATGGATCTTTGCCTTAAGATCGGCGCCCTGGGCTACCGCATCGTCTACGATCCCTACGCTGAGCTTTATCACGACGAATCCCTGTCCCGCGGACCGGAGGATGATCCCGTCAAGGTGCGGCGCTTCCAGGAAGAGATCGAATACATGCGTACTCACTGGATCACGGTTCTGAAAAACGGCGATCCCAACTATAATCCGAATCTGTCCCTGAAGAAATGGCATTATTCCCTCAGGGTCTGAGACAGTCATGAGAGAGAAAGACCCATGACAGAGAAAACCATCAGTATCATCATTCCGAATTACAACGGCGCAGCCTATCTGGCGGCCTGTCTGGCCTCCCTCCGGGAAGATCCGGTGCCGGGAACAGACATCATCGTCGTCGACAACGGGTCGACGGACGGCAGCGGCGATCTGGTGACAGTGCAGTTTCCCGAGGTGCGCCTGATCCGGCTGAAGGAAAATACCGGCTTCTGCGGTGCCGTCAATGCCGGCATCCGCGCTTCCTCTGACCGGGATTATGTGATCCTTCTGAATAACGATACCGTCGTCAGACCGGGCTTTGTCAGAGCCCTTGTCCGGGAGGCGGAGCGCGACGAGCGGATATTTTCCTGTCAGGCCCGCATGCTGTCCATGACCGACCCGGAGAGGCTCGATGATGCCGGCGACCTCTACTGTGCTCTGGGCTGGGCCTTTGCCCGGGGGCATGGCCGGAAGGACGGCCCCGCGTACCGAAAGGCCTGTAATATCTTTTTTGCCTGCGGCGGCGCCGCACTCTACCGGATGGCCTGCCTGAAGACCCTCGGTCTTTTTGACGAAGCCCATTTTGCCTATCTGGAGGATCTGGATATCGGCTGGCGGGCCCGGCTCAGCGGCTACATCAACCGCTACGTGCCCGACGCCGTTGTCTGCCATGCCGGCAGCGCCTCCAGCGGCTCGGCTTACAATCTCTTTAAGGTGCGTCATGCCTCACAGAATTCGGTCTATGTGATCGGGAAAAACATGCCGCCCGGGCAGCTGCTCCTTAATCTGCCGCTGCTTCTTTCCGGTTTTCTGATCAAGGCCCTTTTCTTTATCAGCAAGGGTTTCGGACGGGAATATCTGAAGGGACTCGGCCGGGGATTCACTCTGAGTCTTCAGGCGAGGCGGGAAGGCCGGTACGTGCCCTTTGACTTTCACCACATGCGGCAATATATTCAGATACAATGCGAATTATGGCTGAATATTCTGAAAAGGGTATTTGAAATGCTTTGATTTGCTTCAATTCCGACACAATTCTTGAGCCGAAACTGGACAATAACGAAAACATATGATACATTCTAACAATGAACGCGCATCACTTGTCTGGATAGAAACCTTAACCGGAGATCAACTTTGATAGAAGATAATCAGAAGTTTTTTAACAGAGTTATGGTAGCGCTTGATGCGGCCGTCATGCTGCTGACGTATCTGCTGGCCTGGTTCCTGAGATACCGCAGCGGCCTGTTCAGCTCAACCTATGAAGCGGTTCCCTTCAGGCTGTATATGATGGCGCTGCTCTTTGTCATTCCGGCCACGCTCGTGATCTATTCGGCCTTTAACCTCTATTCGGCCAATCGTCTCAAGGGACGCCGCAGCGAGGCTTACGGCATACTGGCATCCAATATCATCAGCTGTCTTTTGTATCTGGTGACGCTGTATCTGCTGCATCAGATCGACTGGTCGCGGACCATGATCATCCTGTTCTACACCATGAATGTGGGCCTGGATGTGATGGTGCGTCTTTTGCTGTGGGATTGCTGCAAGAGGCTGTGGAAGTCCGGCCGCAATCAGCGCAATGTGCTGCTGGTCGGCTACAGCCGTTCTGCCGAAGAATACATTGACCGCGTGAAGATGAACCCCCAGTGGGGCATCCGCATCCGCGGCATTCTCGACGATAAGGTGGAGGCCGGTACCGTTTATAAAGGTATCAAGGTGCTGGGCCGCATCGATAATCTGATGATCATTCTGCCCGAGAATCACCTCGATGAGATCACCATCACTCTGGGGCTGTCCGAGTACTACCGTCTTGAGAAGATCGTCAATCTCTGCGAAAAATCCGGTGTCCATACGAAGTTTATTCCGGATTATCACAGCTTTATCCCGACGAAGCCCTATATCGAGGATATCCAGGGGCTTCCCGTGATCAATATCCGCTATGTGCCTCTGTCGAATTTCTTTCCGGCGGCTGTCAAGCGGCTGATGGACATCGTACTGGGCACGATGGCTCTTATCGTGGCCTCGCCGGTCATGCTGGTCATCTGCCTGCTGATCAAGGTCACCATGCCCGGTCCGATCATTTTCAGGCAGGAGAGGGTCGGTCTTCACAACAGAACCTTCCAGATGTACAAGTTCCGCTCGATGATCGTACAGGACGCCGCTAAAGAGAAGAAGGCCTGGACCGTGAAGGACGATCCCCGCGTCACACCGCTGGGCCGTTTTATCAGAAAGACAAGCATCGATGAGCTTCCCCAGCTCATTAATATCATCAAAGGCGATATGAGTCTCGTGGGACCGCGTCCCGAGAGACCTTTCTTCGTGGAAAAGTTCCAGGAGGAGATCCCGCGCTATATGGTCAAGCATCAGGTCCGTCCCGGACTGACCGGTTGGGCCCAGGTCAACGGCTACCGGGGAGATACCTCGATCCGCAAGCGGATCGAGCATGATCTTTACTATATCGAGAACTGGTCTGTCGGTTTGGATATCAAGATCCTTTTCCTGACAGTCTTTAAAGGTTTTATCAACAAAAATGCTTATTAGAGGGTATTATGTCTGACGAATACAGTGTGAAAAAGAGCCGTCGTAAGAAAAAGAAGAACAGACGTAAAAAGCGCATCGTGCTCTTTGTGATGGAACTGCTGATTCTGGCCTGCCTGGCTGTCGGTGTCTTTGTCTTCGCCAAGGTCAATGCCGGCCTTCGGAATTTTCAGCAGCTGGATACAGCCGATGAAAACCAGAACATGGACAATGTCCAGATGAACGAAGGGGTAGCGGTCGACAAAGTCATGTCCGGCTACACCAATATCCTTCTTCTGGGTCTGGATCATCGTGAGGATGAAAGCTTTGACTACTGCAACTCCGATACCATGATGATCTGCAGCATCAACAATGACAACGGTGAAGTCCGTCTGGTCTCGGTCTATCGTGACACGTATCTGAATATCAATCCGGAAACCTATGATTTCCAGAAGGCCAACGCGGCCTACTGCTGGGGATCGGCGGCTCAGTGTATCTCAATGATCAACAAGAACCTGGACCTCAATATTACGGATTACGTGGCGGTTGACTTCAAAGCGCTGGCCGTACTGGTGGATGATATCGGCGGCATCGACGTGACGCTGACGGAGCTGGAGATCGGTCATCTGAACAACTACTGTGTCGAGACCTCCCGTGTTACCGGCATGCCTTATGAGGATCTGCCCCAGATCGCCGGTACGTATACGCTGAACGGCGTTCAGGCAGTGGCCTATGCCCGTATCCGTTACGGCGGCGGCAATGACCAGAAGAGAACCCAGCGTCAGCGACTGGTTATCGAGAAGATCGTCAGCAAGGCCCGGCAGGGCGGCATCGGCGCCGTGACCAATATCATCAACGACGTATTCCCGTATTGCAAGACATCCCTGTCCAACGCGATGATCGTCAAGATGGCGACACAGATGATCGGTGCCTATGATATCGTCAATACCACCGGGTTCCCGTCGGCCTTCCTGGGGGATTCGCCCTATATCAACTCAGAGTATCTGGTGCCGGTCACGCTGGAACAGAATGTCCGCGACCTGCATACCTTCCTGTTCAACGACGCTTCCTATGAGCCCTCAGACACAGTGAAGGAATACAGTCAGTACATAATCGACAGCAGCGGCTACAATATGGACTATTATAACCAGGCCGTGGAAGCCAGCCAGATCCCGGCATCGGGTTCGGAGGCCGATATCGTTAAATAAAGGAACCATCCATGACAAGCGTTGATGTGATCATACCGACCTATAAGCCGGGCCGCGAGTTTCGGGAACTTCTGGAAAGACTCGAGGCCCAGACCGTCAGGCCGGGGCATATTCTTGTGATCAATACCGAAGAGGCGCTCTTTGATCCTGAACTCATACGGGATCTGGACAATGTGGAGGTATTTCACATCACAAAAGAACAGTTTGACCATGGCGGCACCCGGAATATGGGTGCCGGTTTTTCCAATGCCGGGATCATTGTGTTCATGACGCAGGATGCGCTGCCGGCGGACGAGGATCTGATCCGCCATCTGACAGCGCCCTTCCGGCGGGATGAGAGGATCAAAGCGGCCTATGCCCGCCAGTGCCCGCGGGACGACTGTTCCGTTATCGAAAAATACACCCGCCGGTTCAATTACCCCGAACGTTCGATGGTCAAGACGCGCCGGGATATGAAGCAGCTCGGCATCAAGACCTTTTTCTGCTCCAACGTCTGTGCTGCCTATGACAGGGCCTATTTTGCCGAGAAGGGAGGTTTCCGCCAGCCAAGCATCTTCAATGAGGATATGATTTTCGGCGGTATGCTGATCGCGGATGAACAGGCCATCGCCTATGCGGCCTCTGCCGTAGTCTATCATTCTCACAATTACACGGCGATACAGCAGTTCCGGAGGAATTTTGACAACGGCGTATCGCAGGCGGCAAACCCCGATATTTTCAAAGGCGTTCCCTCGGCGGGGGAGGGGATGAGGCTGGTCGGGCAGACCGCCCGCTATCTCAGGACCTCAAAGCAGTTGTACCTTCTGCCGACCCTTGTCTGGCAGAGCGGCTGGAAGTTCCTCGGCTTCCGTCTGGGCAAGCTGTACCGGCACCTGCCGCGTTTTCTGGTGAGAGCCTTCAGTCTGAATAAGGATTTCTGGAATATCAAAGTGACGGTCGATTAGGCCGTCACTTTTTCACATTTTTAACACAAAACATTGTTAGGATTGACCTGTCGATAAGAAAACGCCTGCATTTTGGCGCAGATTAATGAATTAAGGTGACTGGTATGGGTTTAACAGACGATCGTGATCAAAACGAAAACCACCATGACGGAGACGAAGGCTGGGCCTTCCGCGTCAACCTCGCCGAGATGGCAGAGGCGGACAAAGACACAGCGGAAGAGGAGGCTGACGAGGGGAATGACGGCGATGACAAGATGACCGGCGATCCGGCCGACATGTCCGCCGAAACAAACGCCGAAACGGCCAACGGGACGGCGGAGGCCGACCGGGACAGGGGCCGGGCCGAGGCCTATAACGACAAGGCCCGCGCTTATCGCCGCGGCATTCCGAAGGAAGAAAAGAAAAGCACCGGAAAGGCCGGAAGCAAAAAGAACCGGAAGAAAGGCCGCAGCGGCGGCTTTGCCGCTGCAGTTGTCATCAGTCTCCTCCTGACAGCGGCCCTTATCGTCGGGATTTTCCTTATCCTTCAGTACGGCACGAAGAGCGTTATGAGCAACATCATCGAAGTGCCGGGCGCCGGTTCTTCGGAATTGCCGGAGGAGAGCCTCCTGCCGCCGGCCGGCATACCTGATTTTGCACCGGGGGCTGACAGCGATAAGGAGACAGAAACTGATGACGACGGAGACAGGGATTACGATTACGATAATCTCAGTGTTGCCGATGTGGCTGAAATCAGCATGCCGTCGATGGTGGCAATCACCACAACCACGATCGAAGAGATGCAGTCATATTTCGGCGGTCAGACGCGTCAGTACGAATCCACCGCCTCCGGGACCGGCGTCATTCTTGAAAGAACGGATGACAGCCTGCTTATTGTGACGAACAATCATGTGATCGACGGGGCCGAGACGATCAGCGCCGCCTTCATCGATGAGACGGCAGCACCGGCCGTGGTGGTGGGCCGCGATTCGGCCCAGGATCTGGCGATCCTGAGCGTCAGCCTTAACGATATCGGCGAAAGTACCCGGAGCCGGATCCGTGTCATCACGATCGGTGAATCCGAAGACTGCCGTGTCGGCGAGGCGGTGGTGGCCATCGGCAATGCCCTCGGCTACGGCCAGTCGGTATCGGCCGGTATCATCAGCGCCCTCAAGCGCGAGGTGATCGTGGACGGTGTTACCCATACGCTGATCCAGACAGATGCCGCGATCAATCCCGGCAACTCCGGCGGAGCCCTCCTCAATATGAAGGGAGAACTGATCGGCATCAATGAAGTCAAATACGCTCAGACGACGGTAGAGGGTATGGGCTACGCCATCCCCATCGAGAGTGTGACGGCTTATCTCAATACACTGATGAACAGGACCGAGCGCGAAGAAGTGCCGGAGGAACAACGTTCCTATCTCGGTATTCTGTGCATGACCATGCCGGACTCTTATGTCCAGCAGGGTTACCCGGCCGGCGTCTATGTCACGGAGGTCACGGAGGGTCAGGCTGCCGCTGCCGCCGGTATCGCGGTCGGTGATATCATCACCTCCATCGATGGCTACAGCGTTTCCACTTCGGAGGAACTGGTGGCTGAGCTGCGTTATTACGCTGCCGGTGAGACGGTGACGCTGAATTATCTGCACCATGACAGCAGTGACGCTCCTTCGGGCTATCGCACGATGACGACAGAGGTGACACTGGGCTCCCGGGCCGACGCTCCCGAAACCGATGACGAAGCGGAGGAGCCGGAAGAAGAGGAGAACAGCGGATTTTACACGCTTCCTTATTTCCGCTGACAGGCCGCAGCCGGCACAAAAAGCGTTTATGAAATCTTTACTTGAGGCCTCAGGGGCAGGCGCTTATAATGATTAAAACAGAAAAAGGACATAAGGGTTATGAGTGAAGATTTCAGAGAAGTTGTCGATGACCGGCTGACGCTGACAGAGGCTGACGGTTCACCCTCGGCGGCGGAAGAAGAGAACCTTGATAAGATAACGAAGGACAACAGGAAGACGCCGATGAGGCATTGTTTCAAATGCGGCCGGTCCGAACAGGACGCCGGCCCCCTGTCTGATATGGGAGGCGGTGTTTTCCTCTGCCGGGATTGTCTGCAGAACGGCCTCAACAGCCTGAAGCCCGACGGCAGTGGTCTTGATCTGGCAGATTTTTTCCGCGGTATTCCTCATATGACATTGGATCTGTCCAGCCTGTCCGGAATCCTGCCGGGACACCAGACCGAGCCGGAGGAAGAGGATCTGCCTGAGACGGCTTCCCTTGACAACGTACCGCCGCCTCACCGGATCAAGGCGATGATGGACCGCTATGTGGTCGGTCAGGAGAGGGCCAAGAAGGTCATATCCGTGGCGGTCTACAACCATTACAAACGTATCCTGTCAGCCGACAGGGACGGGAAAAAGAAAAAGGAAAAACGGTGCGGCCTGCAGACTCTGCCGGAGGCCGGCGAAGTCAGGATCGAGAAGTCCAATATCCTGCTGATCGGTCCCACCGGCAGCGGCAAGACCTATATGGTCAGGACACTGGCCGAGCTTCTGGATGTGCCCCTGGCCATGACGGATGCTACCTCCCTGACGGAGGCGGGCTACATCGGCGATGATATCGAGAGCGTGGTCAGCAAGCTGCTGGCGGCTTCCGGCAACAATGTGGCCAAAGCCGAGCGAGGCATCATTTTCGTCGATGAGATCGATAAGATCGCCAAGAAAAAGAATGCCAGCCAGCGGGATGTCAGCGGGGAATCGGTCCAGCAGGGCATGCTGAAGCTGCTGGAGGGCGCCGAGGTCGAGGTGCCGGTCGGGGCCGGCAGCAAGAATGCCATGGTGCCGATGAAAACGGTGGATACTACGAATATTCTCTTCATCTGCGGCGGTGCCTTCCCGGGCCTTGAGACGATCATCCGGGAGCGTCTCAACAAAGAGAGTGCCATCGGTTTCCATGCTGACCTGAAGGATAAGTATGATGACGATCCGAATCTGCTGCTGCAGGCGACGACGGAGGATCTGAGAAACTTCGGCATGATCCCCGAGTTCCTTGGCCGTCTGCCGGTCGTGTGTGCTCTGGAGGATCTGACGGAGGAGATGCTGATTCGGATTCTGAGCGAACCGCAGAATGCGATTCTCAAGCAGTATCAGGAATTACTGGCCATGGATGAGGTAAAGCTGACCTTTGAAGAAGGGGCTCTCCGGGCCATCGCCGCGAAAGCGGCCGCCAGGAAGACGGGCGCCAGGGCGCTGCGGTCGATCATAGAAGATTTTATGCTGGATATTATGTATGAGATCCCCAAAGATGACAGCATCGGCGAGGTGATCATCACCCGGGAATACGTGGAACATACCGGAGGCCCGCGCATCATCATGAGAGGGCTGACGGCCCCGGCGCCCACCGGCGCTGCGGTATCATAATTAATCAATGACGAAAGGAGATTTTCACCATGGCAGAAGATTTTTTCGGCGATTTAAGTAAATCCATCAGCTCGGCAGCACAGACTGCCGCCACGAAGACGACCACCTTCATCGAGTCTCAGAAGAAGTCGGTCAAGATCGCATCCGCTCAGCGCGAGATCGAGAAGCTGTACCAGAAGATCGGAGAGAAGATCGCCGAGGAAGCGGCGGAGAAGGATCTGGCGGTCAGTGAGGATGTCCGTGCCCTGCTTGATGAGATCGCGGTCAGAAACGGCCGGATCGAGGAGCTGAAGAAGGACATTGCCCGTATCAGAGGGCAGAAAATCTGTCCGGTCTGCGGTTTCTCCATGGATCTGGATGCGCTGTTCTGCCCGCAGTGCGGTACCCGTGCTCCGGAGGAGGCCCCGGCGTCCGAAGTGAGTGAGGAAGAAGAAGCCTGCTGCTGCTGCGCCTGTGACGGCGCCGCGGAGGCTCCGGAGGCTGAAGTCCCGGCGGAAACGGCTTCGGAAGAGGCTGAGGCTCCCTGCTGCTGCGAGAGCGGTGAGACCTGCTGCTCAGAGGAACAGGAAAAAGCCTGATCCGTCAGGATCCGACGGAAGGAGAGTTCATGATCGCCTATCTTATCGGAACGGCCGCCTTTGCGGCGGATTACGCCTCAAAACGCTGGGCCGAGAGATCTCTTGAACTGAACGGTGATAAGCGGCCCGTTTTTGGGGGCCGCTTATTTTTATACCGCATCGAGAATCGCGGGACGGCCGGCGGCCATCTGGCAGACCGTGGGTCTCTGCCTCTTATTCTGTCCGGTACAGCCCTGGCAGCTGCAGCGGTCCATCAGCACCGGACACGGAAGGAGAGCAGTACCCTCACACGGATCGGGTCGTCGCTGATCATAGCGGGCGGTCTGGGCAATCTCTGCGACCGGGTGCGGCGCGGCGCCGTGACGGATTTTGCTGCCGTCAGACACCGTGACGGCACGATAGGGCGATATGTGTACAACGCGGCGGATGCGGCCATAGCCGCCGGGGCAGCTGCGATCATCCTCGGTGAATGTCTTGGCGAAAAGAAAAAAGCCTGATATGATAATAGGGTTCCGGCATGAGTATCATGCCAAAACAGGGGAACACCAAAGGAGTTTTCAGGATGAACAGAAAAATCGCGGTTGCCGGCACCGGTTATGTCGGATTATCCGTCGCCACCCTGCTGGCTCAGCATAATCAGGTGACAGCGGTGGATATCATTCCCGAGAAGGTGGCCATGATCAATGATCGCCGGTCGCCGATCCGGGACGAGTATATCGAACGTTATCTTGCGGAGAAAGCACTGGATCTGACAGCCACTCTGGATGGTGAGGCCGCCTATCGTGATGTCGAGTATGTGATCATCGCGGCGCCGACCAACTATGACAGCAAGATGAATCATTTTGATACCGGCGCCGTGGAGGCGGTGATAGAGATGGTTCTTCGCAGCAGCCAAACCGCGGTTATGGTTATCAAATCAACGGTGCCGGTGGGCTATACGGCTTCGGTGCGGGAACGCTACAAGACGGATCGGATCCTCTTCAGCCCCGAATTCCTCCGGGAATCGAAGGCACTCTACGATAATCTCTACCCGAGCCGCATTATCGTCGGCACCGATACCGCCGATGAGAAGCAGCGGGCCCTGGCGGAGGATTTCGCCGCTCTTCTCCGGGAAGGTGCCGAGAAGGCGTCTGTGGATACACTGATCATGGGCCTGACGGAAGCGGAGGCGGTAAAACTGTTTGCCAATACCTACCTGGCCCTCCGGGTCTCGTATTTCAATGAGCTGGATACCTATGCGGAGATGAAGGGCCTTGATACGGCCCAGATCATCAAGGGTGTCTGCCTCGATCCGCGCATCGGGGATCATTACAACAATCCCAGTTTCGGCTACGGCGGTTACTGCCTGCCGAAGGACACGAAGCAGCTTCTGGCCAATTATGCCGACGTTCCTCAGAATATGATGAGTGCCATCGTAGAGAGTAACCGGACACGCAAGGATTTCATCGCGGACCGGGTGCTTGCGCTGGCTGGCTTAGGGGAAGAGGAACCGGTGATCGGCATTTATCGTCTGACGATGAAATCCAATTCGGATAATTTCCGTCAGAGCTCGATCCAGGGTGTTATGAAACGCCTGAAGGCGAAGGGAGCCTCCCTGATTATCTATGAGCCGACGCTGCCCGACGGCAGTGATTTCCAGGGGTGCCGGGTCGTCAATGATCTGGAGGCTTTCAAGGCTTCTTCCCGGGCCATCATAGCCAACCGCTACGATGCCTGTCTGGATGACGCCGCGGATAAAGTCTATACCCGAGATCTGTTCCGCCGCGATTGACGGCACAGGCCGCTTCGCGCCTTAACGGAACAGAAGCAGGTCAGATATTCGGATGCGGTGAATGTGGTTATAATAACGTTGTCAAAGCAAACTTCGGCGGCAGGGAGAAATCCCTGCCGTTTTCACATAGAATGATTGAGATTCTTGTGAAGACTGGCCATGCTGCCACAAGCCTGATATTTCCGGTCATCGACAAGAGTTAGTCTGCGGCAACGTTTACGGCATATGAAAAAACCGCTTCTGCCCTGTAGACAAAAGCGGTTTTCTTATATGCAGGAGGCGGGACTTGAACCCGCACGACCGGTAAGGGCCACAGGCACCTGAAGCCTGCGCGTCTGCCAATTCCGCCACTCCTGCGCGACTCATATATCATATATCAGGAATGAGCGGATGTCAACCGGATTTTAAAACAATTGGATCCTCTGTTTTCTGTGGCTTCCTTTTCAGGTCACTGTCTGCGTCAGGTTTCCAGCTCCTTTATCCGCTGGGTGATCTCCGAACGGATGCGGCTGCGCAGGATCCCTTCGAAGCCGATGGTCTCCGCCTCTCGCAGAAGATGCTCCATGAAGGCCATGACCATATGCGGCCGCTGAAGATCCATGATGCGGAAAGGATCGTTGGAGGAGATCAGAAGAACACTGTCGCAGTCATTGACAAAGGCGTTGTAGTCAAGATCGGCATTGGCCCGGGAAGGAATGATATGCAGGTTCTCATAGCGGTCCAGGGATGATTTCCTCTGCAAGCGCCATCCGATCGGCGATATCAAGCGCCGCATCAACCGTCTGATGTCGATGCAGGCTTATGAAGAGCGGGAGAAGGCGCTGACCAACGCGGCCAACGGCGATTTTCTGACAGGTTTTCTGAACCGGAGGGGCTTCTATGAAGCGGTGGATGCTCTGAGAGCGGAGGATACGCCTCTGGCACTCTACCTTTTTGATGTGGACAATCTGAAATACGCCAACGATGCCTTTGGCCACGAGGTGGGTGACGGTCTGCTGAAGACCTTTGCGGATATTCTGAAACAGAAGACAAGGGACGGTGATATTCTCTGCCGTTACGGCGGCGATGAATTCATCGTCGTGCTGAAACGGATCAGCTCTCCGGCAGTGATCCTCAGGAAGGGCGAAGAGATCTGCCGGACCTTCGGCATCCATCGCCTGCCCGATGGGACTCTGAGTGCCTGCTCCGGCGGTATCGTCATGTGCGGTGAGGGCATCAAACCCACGGCGGAGATTATCGAAAAGGCCGACAAGGCCCTGTACCGGGCCAAGCGTGACAAGAAGGGAGGCTGCTATCTGAGCGGCGGGACTGTCTGAAGACGACGGCGAAAGGGGCTGCCGCACTAAGTCATCAGTGCGGCAGCCCCTTCTTATTCTGCCGCCGGCTTTCCCGCTTTCCCGAAAAAGAGCAAAAAGAAACCCGCAAGCCGTATGGCCTGCGGGTTGGATGCAGGAGGCGGGACTTGAACCCGCACGACCGGTAAGGGCCACAGGCACCTGAAGCCTGCGCGTCTGCCAATTCCGCCACTCCTGCGCGACTTATTCATCATAGCCTATCCTGATCTGAAAGTCAACAAAATTTTTCTTTTTTCGGAAAAAAAGTATCAACCCGGGCTTCTCTGCGTCGGACGGGCCGGGCTGCCGATTGAATCCGCCGTGCTGATATTGTATACTTGAGTCACTTGTCACAGACTATGACAGAGCCTGTCTTGGCTTAAGGCAGTGCCTGCCGCATAAGGAATGCCGTCATCCGGCCGGACACCGGAGGGCATCGGAGTGGAGATACTATGTTGGAATTTCTGAAGGTATTGTTGCTTGGCATCGTGGAAGGCGTTACCGAATGGCTGCCCATCAGCTCGACCGGACACATGATCCTTCTCGATGAACTGATCCGGCTCAACGTCACGGAAGAGTTTATGAAAATGTTCCGGGTTGTCATTCAGCTGGGAGCCATCATGGCGGTCGTGGTGCTTTTCTGGCATAAGATCTGGCCCTTCCACCGCCTGAATCCGAAGGCAAAGGGGGTGGGGCGCTATGCCTCGCGCAAGAAGCTGGCCCTTTGGGTCAGGATCCTGGTTTCCTGTCTGCCGGCGGTGATCATCGGTCTGCCTTTTGATGACTGGATCGATGAGCATTTTTATAATTATGTGGTAGTCGCGGTCATGCTGATCGTCTACGGCGTGCTTTTCATCATTGTTGAGAACCGCAATAAGAATCAGGAGCCCCTGATCACCTCCCTGACTCAGATCGATTACACGACGGCACTTCTCATCGGGGCCTTCCAGGTGCTGGCTCTGATTCCCGGCACATCCCGTTCCGGCGCGACGATCCTGGGCGGCATCCTTCTGGGTATGAACCGCAAAACCGCCTCGGAGTATACCTTCTTCCTGGCAGTTCCGGTCATGTTCGGGGCCAGCCTTCTGAAAATCGTGAAGTACGGTCTGCACTTTACGGGGCTTGAACTGGCTTACCTTCTTTTCGGTATGGCGGTGGCCTTTGTTGTCTCCATCATCGTCATCCGCTTCCTGATGAACTATATCCGTCGTCACGACTTCAAGGTCTTCGGCTGGTACCGTATCGCCCTGGGCGCTCTGGTCCTGGCCTTCTTCCTGATTCGCGGCGCTCTGACAGCCTGAGACGGGCCGCCTGACCGGCACCCTGAAAAAAGACAAAATGAAAAGAGACCTTGTGGTGAGGTCTCTTTTCATTTCTTTTTATGAGGGGGGAGATAGTGTGTGGTGTGACATCTATCTTGATTCATACTATACAGGCTGTTTGTGAGTAAACTATGACGCGGTTGGAAAGAAAACATAAAAACTATAAACAAATCATAAAGCGGCGGTAAAGTGACGGTGAAGGGGCGGTAGGACGATTTCCTCCGCACGGCTGTGGATGCTGTTTTTACGGCGCAAACGTCCGTATTTGCCGATCTGATAATCGCTGTCATCCGGCAAAATTAGTTCAAAAGCAGTCTTAATGGATTGCCTTTCCCAAAACAATTGTGTCTATAGCAGGCTTTAGGTTTTTTACAAACTTCTGTAACAACGCGCCTGACAGCATAATTGTTGCAATCGTGCAAATTCCAACAGTACCTCCCAAAATCCATCCAAGCAAAACACACATCACATCTAATATGATTCTAACATTTTGAATGGGCCATTGAT
>JAQXFO010000016.1 GCA_029005135.1 Lachnospiraceae bacterium | reverse complement strand
GAGATTTTTCTGTCATAATGGACACAATTCAAGGTGGTGCGGCGGGGCCGCACCATTTTCATATCGGTATCGTCGATGATGACATGACGGGGCCGTCTCCGTCAGGAAAGGATAGTGTATGCTGAGTTTTCTTTTTACGATCGGTGTGATCTGTCTGGCTTTTAAGCTGGCTTCTTTTGTCTGGAAAGCAGCCTGGGGTATCACCAAGGGCGTCTTTCTGGTGCTGGGACTGCCGATTATCCTGATTGTTCTTTTTGTCGCCGGTCTTGTTTATCTGGCGCTGCCGCTTCTTTTGATTGCGATCATTGGCGCCTTTGTCTTTCCGGCCTTGAAGTCGTGAGGGAAGAAGACTTTTTCCGCCGGTATGAAACGCTCCTGACATTACCGGTGCTGCGGCAGATGAGCCGTTACCGGCAGCACGGATCTGTGACGACCTTTGATCATTGTCTCAGCGTAGCGCTGCTGAGCCTGTCCATCGAACAGCGGCTTCATCTTCATGCGGATGAGTACAGCCTGGTCAGAGGGGCTCTCCTGCATGATTTTTATTTGTACGACTGGCACACCGGAGCCGGGGTCACGCGGCCGAGGCTTCATGGTCTGCACCATCCGGGGACGGCGCTGGAAAATGCCCGGCGGTATTTTGCACTGAATCCTATTGAGGAAAACATCATTATCAGTCACATGTGGCCGCTGACCCTTCGGACGGTGCCGCGCTGCCGGGAGGCGGTCATTGTCTGTCTGGCTGATAAGATCTGCAGTATCAGAGAGACGCTTTTTTTGCGGCGCGGCAGATTTTCTGAAAAGGATTGACGGGTGACCGATTGGTAACTATAATAATGTTACCGATCGGTCACCTTTTTGCGCGCAAGGGAATCCGCATCGGGAAGAAGGAGAAAGGTCATGGTATCGAAAACGACAAAAACGGACAGAAAAGCCGGGACGCGGGAGAAGATACTTGAGGAAGCTCTTTTTCTTTTCTCAATAAGCGGTTTTTCTGCGGTTTCCATGAGCGATATTGCCGCCCGCCTGTCGATCAGCAAGGCGGCTCTTTACAAGCATTTTGCCGGTAAGGAGGCGATCCTTGAGGCTGTCACGGCGATGATGGTACGCGCCGACGGCGAGCTGGCGGCGGCCCATGATGTGCCGGCAGAGTCCCCTTCGGCGGATCAAGAGGCGTACCGCACGTCCTCGATGACCGCTTTGCGGCAGTTTTCCAAGGCGATTTTCCGCCATTGGACGACGGAGGAGGCGGGGTGTCGCTTCCGGAGAATGCTGACACTGGAGCAGTACCGGTCACCGGCCATGGGGGAGCTCTACCAACGGTATATTTCCACCGGGCCTTTGGACTATGTGGCGGCTTTTTTTCGGACAAAAACAGGAGAGGCGGCAGAGGACAGGGCCAGGCAGTTCTACGGACCTCTCTTTCTCCTCTACAGCGAATACGATGCGGCCGGAACCTTAGAGGCCGCGGAGGCGGTCGTGGCGGCAGCGGATCGTCATATTGACAGCTTTCCGGATTCATTCGGTGTTACGAAGTCAGAATCAGAGGATAAAGGAGATAGGTATGAGTGAAAAAAACAGCAACACCGCTATTGTCATAAGAAGAGAACGGGAGGACGAGCACCGTGTCGTCGAGAACCTGGTGCGGGAAGCCTTCTGGAATGTTTACCGGCCCGGTTGTCTGGAGCATTATGTGCTTCACCGGCTCAGAACACATCCGGATTTTGTTCCGGAGCTGGATCTTGTCATGGAGGTGGACGGCCGTCTGATCGGTCAGAATGTTTTCTGCCGGACAGCCCTTCGCGGCGATGACGGATCGCTGCTGCCGATCATGACCATGGGGCCGATCGGTATCGCTCCGGATCAGAAGCGCCGGGGATGGGGGCTTCGACTTCTCAACGCGTCTCTTGAAAAAGCGAAGGCGCTGGGCTGCGGGGCTGTCTGCTTCGAGGGGAATATTGATTTCTACGGCAAGGCCGGCTTTGTGGAGGCCAGCCGGTATCATATCCGTTATCACGGTCTGCCGGAAGGCGAGGATGCCTCCTTTTTCCTGTGCCGGGAACTGATTTCCGGGTACCTTGACGGCTTTTCCGGGGAATACGCCACGCCGGAGGTCTACCTGGTGGACGAGGCGGAGGCAGAGGCTTTTGACCGTGAATTTCCGCCGAAGGAGAAGAAGAAGCTCCCTGGCCAGCTGTTCTGAAGTGACGTCCGGTCTGATCGGCAGTAAATGGTTGATTTTTGTCTGTGCGGCATGAATAATAAGGGTGGCGGCCGGTGGGACAGGCCTGCCCTGTGCCGCCGGCTGATGAAGCCGGCAGGAAGCTGAACAGACGGGGAAACCCCGGGTTAGGAGTCGGTATGGCAAGAAGAATTTTGATCGTTATTGATATGCAGAACGATTTTATCGACGGAGCACTCGGCTCGGCGGAGGCTCAGGCAGCCGTGCCCGTCGTGGCGGCACGTCTCCGGGCCTATGCGCCGGAGGATATTTTCGCGACCCGCGATACGCACAGTGAGGATTATCCCGCCACCCGGGAAGGCCGTTTTCTGCCGGTCGTGCACTGCGTTAAGGACACACCGGGCTGGGAGATCCACCCGGCGCTGAAGGCTTTGATTCCGGAGAAGCATATTTTCGATAAGCCCACCTTCGGCTCGGAAGCGCTGACGGCGGCCGTGCGGGATATGTATAAGGCTGAGGACGGCGCCCTGTCAGTGGAGCTTGCCGGCGTCTGTACCGATATCTGCGTGGTGTCGAACGCGCTGCTCCTTAAGGCGGCGCTTCCTGAGATGGATATCTATGTGAATCCCGCCTGCTGTGCCGGCGTGACGCCCCTCAAGCATGAGGCGGCCCTGGAGACGATGCGGTCCTGCCAGATCATCGTCGGTGAGCCGGCATGAAACTGAGGGAAATGCTCGAGATCCCGGCCTTTGGCGGTTTTCGTGTGGCGGCCGGACACGGCGGCCTGGACCGGGAAGTCTCCACGGTCAGCGTGATGGACGCCCCGGATATCTATGAATGGATGAAAGGCGGCGAATTCCTGATTACCTCCGGGTATGTTCTCAAGGATGATCCTGCCTCCTTTGCCGAACTCATCGGCAAGCTGGATACGTGGGGAGCGGCGGCCTTCGGCATCAAGCTGGGGCGCTTTATCGCCGAGATACCCCAGGCGGTCATCGAAACCGCGGAACGGCTGAATTTTCCCATCATCGTGATCCCGATTGAGTTTGCCTTCACGGAGGTCATCAACCCTGTCCTGCAGGAGGTGGTCAACCGGAAAACGCGTGAGATGATGTACACCGAGACGGTGCACCGGGAGTTTACGCGTCTGGCGTTGGAGGACCGCCCGATCGAGGCCATCCTGAAGACGCTGGAACAGCATATTTTCTGCGACACCGTTTTCTTTGACACCGTCTTCAACCGGGCGCTGTTTGCCCGGGAGGATCCGGGCAATGAGCTTCACGCGGCGGCTCTTTCGGTCGAACGCCGGGAAAAACCGTTGTCGTCTCTGATGGCGCGGTATCCGCATTACCGTCTGGATACCCGGGACGGGGAATATGGGATTCTCTTCTTCGGCCGCCGACGGGAGGGCTTTGACGGCAGCTTTGAGAATTATTACCGGATCACGGTGGAGCAGTCGGGGGTCATCCTGATCATCAAGGCCCAGAAGCTGCTGGCCCGGAAACGGGTGGAAGAGGGCTACCGCGAGCTTTTTGTCGATGATCTGATGCGGGCCGGCATCGATGCCCGTGAGGAGCTGAGCAATCGCGCCCGTATCTACGGCTGGGATTTCCGGGACGGCGGCTTTGCCGCGATCCTGGATGTCAGCGGCATCCGTGAGCAGTACCGCAGCGGCCTCGACCGGGCCCGGGATAAATCCCTGGCAGATATGATGGAGAAGATCGCCTGGACCTCGGCAGACATAATCCGACAGGTGTTTCCGCAGGCCGTTTACAGCCGGACCAGCGACCAGATCCGTTTTGCGGTGTCGTCGGAGGCCTGTGATAAGGAAACGCTGAAAAAACGAATCACGCGGACCTTTGAGGCGGTGCGTCAGACGGTACAGCACCAGACGGGACGTATCCTGACCGTCGGAGTGGGTTCCTGGAAGGCGGATTTTTATGCGGTGTCGGAGAGCTGCCGCGAGGCGGAGCGGGCGCTGCGCATCGCCGATGAGCAGGGGGATCGGGACAGGATCATTTTCTATGATGATCTGGGCGTCATGAAGCTCCTGGCTCAGGTCTGCCGCAGCGAGGAGGCCGGCGAGCTGTACCGGGAGTATATCAAGAAGCTGAAGGAGTACGATGCCGGCCACGAGGGCAGCCTCGTCCGTACCATGCAGGTGCTGGTGAACTGTGAGTGGAATCTCAAGAAAGCGTCGGAGGCCCTGTTTATCCACTACAACTCCATGAAATACCGTTTTCGCCGGGTCTGTCAGATCCTGGACTGTGAATTTGACAGCGCCGATGAGAAGCTGAATATGGCCATTGCGCTGAAGTTGTTTGCCATCATGAACGCGGATTCAATTGACAGTTTGTGATGTGAAAATTTAGCTATTCTGCCCAAATCATTACCGCAAAGAAGGACTGGTGTTGTCACAAAAAGACAACAGACAGCCCTTCTTTTTGTCTCTTTAGAACATAGAAGGGAGGCGGTGTGATTTGTTACAATAAACATGGTGCAAGCCTGGCGCTCAGGAGGGGTGTGCCGTGTTCGGAGAGGGAGGTGCAGCCTTTGTATCAGACAACTTTCGGGCGGGTGCCCGGCCTGGCATCGGTGATCGGGGGCCGGATGACGGCGCCGCCGACGGGCGATGACTCGACTCTTCTTCTGAGAGGCGGCTGCGTGATCGATCCGAAAAACGGGATCCATGAGGTGCGGGATATTCTGATCCGCGGCGGCGAGATCGCGGAGACGGGCTGTGATATCCGGGCTGAGAAAGGCTGGACGCTCATTAATGTCAGCGGCCTTCAGGTATGGCCGGGGCTCATCGATATGCACCTGCATCTGGGAGACCTCTTTGAGGTGTCCACCGAGCCGATTGCCTGCGCGGCGAGGGACGGCGTGACGATCGGACTGTCGCCGGGGGCCGGCAATACGTTTATGGCACCGGCACTTCTGGGGGCTGAGGTCGATCGGGGTGTGCCGATCAGCCTGGGTGTCTATCTGGGCGGCGCCAATGTTCTCAGCACCTGTCTGACACAGGATGAGCTGGTGCGGCTGTTCCGGGGAGAACTGGATCCGGAAACGATGGCCCGGAAAATGACACGCAATGCTATCACGAATACAACGGCGGCTCTGGCGATGGGGATTAAGGATCATATGGGGCATTTTATTATGCCGGACGAGTCGGTGGACCGTCTGTTTGATCTGACCTCGCGGGCCGGTCTTATCTATATGTCACATACACAGGATCCCGCTCATGCGGAACGCATGGTGGGCCTGTCGCAGGGTCGGCCCCTTCATCTGGGGCATGCGACGGCGGCCGGCTGCGGTACTCATGACAGTGCCGAGAGCGGCATGGCCCGGGTACTGGATCTGGTGGGCGGCAACGTCACGGCGGAATTCGTGACGACGATGCTGCGGCCCGGCCGAGGCTGCCGGGAAGGCCTGAAGATGTCGCCGGCGGCGCAGAAGATGGCCTATGACGCGCTCCGTGACGGAAAGGTCCGCATCCTGGTATCCGACGGCCAGAACGAAGCCACGATGAAGGGCTTCGGCGATACCAGGGACAATATTCCTGCGCTGTTGGAGCTGGCACAGATGGGCGTGCTGACGCTCGATGAGGCGGTGGCCGCCATGACCTGTCATCCGGCGGCGCTGATCGCCGAAAGAACGGGCTGCCGCTTCTTTGCAGAGAAGACGGGGCATCTGGGCCCCGGTGCTCTGGCGTCTATCACGGTGGTGGAACCGGATCGGAAAAGGGCGGTCTACACCATCGTTAACGGCGAGATCGTTTCCTTTGAAAGCCGGCTGGTTCGACGCGGCAGCGGCGCCGGCGGCTGGGTGAGCCGCTTCGGCATGCTCAGAAGAACCGGCGTCGGTGATCTGGCTATGACAGCGTATCAGGATTGACGGGAGAGGGTATGGCATATCTGAAACCAACCGATGATGAAAGCCGGCGGATACTGGCCGCCTTGCTGAAGGTCGACACTTGTCAGCCCGAGGGCCGGGAGGGCGATATTCTGCCGCTCATCAGGAGCTTTCTGCCGAAGACCTGTGTCTTCCGCGTGATTGATCACGGCGGGGGGCGGCAGTCGCTGACAGCGGAGATCCCCGGCAGACGGCAGACAGGCGCTCTGGTCTTTCTGGGCCATGTAGATACGGTTTCCTGCGGTAATCCGAAGGACTGGCAATATGAGCCGCACAGCGCCTATTCGGCTGACGGTCTGATGTACGGCCGCGGCGCGGCGGATATGAAGGGCGGCATTGCCGCGATGATCATGACGGCGGCCCGCCTGGCCGACAGCGGTGCACAGCCGGAGGTGCCGATCCGGTTCTGTTTTACGGCGGATGAGGAAAAGGGCGGCCTCGGTGTGCTGGCCATGAAGCAGGAGGGCCTGTTTGATGACGCGGCGGCAATGATCGTCTGCGAGCCGTCGGACAACATGATCAGCTTCTGCGAAAAAGGCGCGCTGTGGCTGCATCTGGACATCTGGGGTGTCGCCAGTCACGCTTCGCGGCCTTATCTGGGACGCAATGCCGTGGAATACGGCATGTGGTTTGTGAAAAAGCTGCGGGAGAAGGCGGAAGACGGGCGGGTGCATCCCATTCTGGGCAGCACCACGATGGCGGTGACGCGTTTCCAGGGCGGTACCATGACGAATGTGGTGCCGGCGGAGGCATTTCTGGAGATCGATATCCGAACGATCCCGGGAACCTCTCATCAGGTTCTGACAGAGACGGCCGAACAGCTCTGCCGCGATATGCAGGCCGGTTATTCCAACGTCGGCGCCAGGCTGACGGTGATCAACGACCGGGCCGCGATCGAGTGCCCGTATGACGGCGATTTCCGAAACCGGGCCGCCGCATCAGCCCGGGCGTGCGGTCTCAGCCTTGAAAAGCGCGGTCATTATTTCTTCACCGATGCGTCCCTGGTGATTCCGGATCTGCCGGTACCTTTTGTGATCGCGGGTCCCGGTGATGACAAAAAGGCTCATATCATCAATGAGTGCATCGCCGTAAGCAGCGTGACGCGTTTTGCGGAGTTCTATCTTGATTTTGCAAAGAAGAACGCCTTCGGCAGGCCCTGAGGGGCTTCCGGACAACTTACCTTTGGCATAAAAGCAGCCGAGGTCTCGCTGCTGCTTTTATATACACTCAGCAGCATAAGCTGCGCCTACATTTTTCATTATTCCAAGGAGGGGGACTTATGAACAAATCCAAAGGCAACAAAATGACACTTTTCCTGATTCCGATCGGTATTGCCGTCAACTTTGTTCTCGGCTCGATCATCACGCTGCTGAAGCTGCCGCTGTATCTTGACTGCGTCGGCACCATCGTTGTCGGTGCTACCTGCGGCATCTGGCCGGGCGTTATCGTCGGTCTTGTGACGAACATCCTGAATTCTCTGCCGGATCCGACGATCCTTTTCTACGCACCTCTGAATATGGCCTTTGCCGTTGTGGCGGCTGTCCTTTCCAAGAAGGGCTGGTTCAAGAGCATCGTTCTGACACTGGTCAGCTCGATCTTCTTCGCCCTGATCGGCGGCGGTATCGGCTCTCTGATTACCTGGGTCGTCTACGGCTTCGACTTCGGTTCCGGCAGAACAGCCATCGTCTCTGTCCCGCTGTATGAGATGCTGCACGTTTCCAAGTATATCGCCCAGTTCATCGGCGAGACGGCCATCGACTTGTTCGACAAGGTGATCACCGTCATTGTCTGCTTCTTCATCCTGAAGGCCTTCCCGACGCGCTTCCTGACCAAGCTGCCGCTGGGCCATATTTATATCAGCGATGAACTGAAAAAACAGGAAGAAGCTATGTCAAAGAAAGCTGAATAATCAGCCTGTTGTGTCATTGAAAGGGAGGCAGAGACGCTGTTCTCTGCCTCCGTGTTATAGAGAGGTATCACTTTGGACAAAAAATTCGCCTATTCCTTTAAAGATTACCCGCTGACGGGTAATGCCTGGAATGATTGTAATCCGATGACCAAGCTGATCGTCTGCCTCTGCGCAGCTCTGGCTTCCATCTTCATCTTCAACTGGCGCTATGCCATCGTGGCCATCATTGTTATGTTTGCCTTTGCCTTTTATGCCGGTATCGGCAAGACCTACGCCAAGGCGATGGCCGGCATCGGCATCCTTCTTCTGGTCTTTACCGTCGTTATCCGCCAGATCGGTGTCCGTGAGATCAACCATACTTTCTTATTCTCGATTTTTGGCTGGGACTGGTACTGGGAAAGCCTGAATGCCGCCCTGAATATCGTCGGCTACATGCTGGGCTTTGCCGGGGCCCTGCTGATATTCTTCATGACGACGCCGATGCGCGACATCATGTATATGCTGGAGAAAAAAGGCCTGCGGCATGAGGCCAGCTACATTATGCTGAGCTCCATGCAGAGCATTACCGATATGAAAAAATCCGCCAACACGATTCTGGAAAGCCAGAAGGCACGCGGTATCGAAACCGAAGGCAACCTGATCGTCAGAGCCAAAGCTTTTTTCCCGACACTGGGACCGATCGTGCTGAGCGCCATGTCCGGCACGGAGGAAAAGACGATCGCGATGGAGGCGCGGGCCTTTTCCTATGAAGGAAAGCATACTGCCCTGAGAGATCTCAGACCGACCACGAAGGGTGAAATCGTGGTGGATGTGATCGCCGTGCTTTATCTGATCGGGACGATCGTCTACCGTGTGCTGGTCGCGACAGGGATCCTGGGATAAGGAGGAGATGCAGGAATGGCCTTTATTGAATTAAAAAATGTATCATATCGCTACCCGTATGCGAAGGAATTTGCGCTGAAGGATGTCACCGTCAGCTTTGAGCAGGGCAAGTTTTACGGCATCGTCGGTGAAAACGGCGGCGGCAAGACGACACTGTGCAACCTGATCCGGGGGCTTATACCGCATTTTTATCAGGGATCCCTGGAGGGTGAGGCCCTGGTGGACGGCAAGGATATCCGGGAATGGGATATGGCGGAGCTGGGGATCCGGATCGGATATATTTTCCAGAATCCCTTCACCCAAATCAGCGGCGTTAAGCCGACGGTTTTTGAAGAGATTGCGATGGGCCTTGAGAATCTCGGCGTGCCGAAGGATGAGATCATCGAACGCGTTGTCCGTGTCTGTGAAAGGCTTCATATCGGTGAGCTCATCAAAAAGGATCCGAACCAGCTGTCCGGCGGCCAGCGCCAGCGCGTAGCCTTTGCCTCCATCATGGTCATGGATATGCCGACCCTGGTTATCGATGAACCGACATCGCAGCTGGATCCGGAGGGAACCGGGGATGTCTTCGATATTATCTCTGAACTGAAGAATTCCAATAAGACGATCATCCTGATCGAGCACAAGATGGATCTGATCGCGGAATACTGCGATGAGGTCGTGGTCGTCCGGGAAGGCCGCGTTGCCCTCAATGGTCCGACGAAGGAGGTCCTGAAGGATGTCCGTCTGCCCGAGATGGGGGCGGTTATGCCGGAAGCGGCCCGTTTCGGACACGCCATGGCAGCGGCGGGCAAGCCCCTGGCCGACATTCCGGTGACGGTGGAGGATGCCCTGCGGCTGATCAGAGAAAGGAAGGGTTAACCTATGGCTATAGAGATAAAAGATGCCGGTTTCGCTTACCCGAACGGGTACCGGGCCCTGGAAAATATCACACTGACCATCCAGGAAGGCGAGAAGGTGGCGATCGTCGGCCAGAACGGCGCCGGCAAAACGACCTGTGTGAAGATGATGAACGGCCTTCATAAACCGACAGACGGTGTCGTTCTGGTAGACGGCATCGACACGAAGTCCGTCACCACCGCCACGGTGGCCCGCATTGTCGGCTATGTATTCCAGAATCCGGATGAGCAGATCTTCAACAGTACCGCCCGTAAGGAGATCGAGTATATGCCGCGGTACATGAAGCTCGATGAGGATGAGATAAAAAAGCGCGTCGATCACGCAGTGGCTCTGACGGATATTGAAAAATATCTGGATATGAATCCTTATGAAATCCCCTACCCGATCCGGAAGTTCGTCTCCATTGCGGCGGTCATTGCCTCCGATCCGAAGTATATCATTCTGGATGAACCGACGGCCGGTCAGGATTATCATGGCAGCCGGGTGCTCAGCAGCATGATTGCCAAGCTCCATGAAGAAGGCAAGACTGTCATCACCATCACTCATGATATGGAATTTGCCCTGAACAATTTTGACCGCGTGGTGGCCATGGCGCATAAAAATGTGATCGCCGACGGGACGGCGGCCGATATTTTCTGGAATGAGGATGTCGTCCGGGATTCTCGCATCCGCATGCCCATCATGGGTCAGCTGGCGAAGGCACTGGGCCTTGAAGGCCGGATCCTCACCTGTGAGGAACTGGTGAAGGCTCTGTGATTGCGGCAACGGGACAGTATTAACAGAAAAGTTTATTCGGGAGAGACGCATGGCGAGATATCTTGTTACGGGCAGTACTATTGTCAACGATATGCTTTATGCCGACGGCACCCGCAAGACGGGCTTTCTGGGCGGCACACTGTATACGGTCAACGGGATCCGTCCCTACACGGACGACCTGCTGTTCATCACGACGGCGGGCCCTGATTTTGATGAACTCTACGGTGATTATTACAGAAAGAACGGCCTGTCGACGGCCGGTGTCGAGATCGTGCTGCCCAGGACTCAGTATAATGTGGTGGAATACAATGCTGCCGGTCAATGGTGGGAGCATTCGATCTACGGGGAAGCCTTTGAAAAAGAGATTGGCCTGGTGCCGGAGGTCAGGGCCGAGTATATTCTCAAACATGCCGATGAATCCGTCAAAGGCATTTATTTTGAATCGCGGGTGATCGAAGGGGTCTGGAAGGATCTGGATGCCATCCGCAAAGCGGCGCCGAACGCCTGCATTCAGGCGGAGCTGTCCACGGTGGATATCGATGATCCGTCCCTCCGCGATGCGGTGATGGCGCTGATCGATAAGATCGACATGTATTCCGTCAATCTGCCGGAATCCATGACGCTGTTCGGTACCTGCTCCGAGGAGGAGAGTCTTGAGAAGATCATCAGCCTCGGCAAGCCCTGCTTCTTCCGTGTCGGTGAAAAAGGCTCCTATATGGTTCAGGACGGCCGGGCCTGGTTTGCCCCGTCGGTCGGCGTCGGAGAATCGGTGGATGCCACGGGCTGCGGCAACTGCTCCACGGGGGCGTCGCTCTATGGCTTCTGCGAAGGACGCCATCCGCTGATGACGGCGATCCTGGCCAATCTGGCCGCCGGCGTCAATGCCAGCCATTTCGGACCCTATCCGCTTTATACCGAAGAACTTCGCGGAAAGCTTTTCTGTCAGGCGGAAGAGATGTTTACTCAGCTTCTGGAGGAATCATGATGTTTCTTGACCTTTTTAAAGAGAAAAAACCAATCCTGGGAATGCTGCATCTGACGGGGGACAGCCCGAAGGAGAAACGCGCACAGTGTCTTAAGGAAGCCGCGATCTACAAACGCTGCGGCGTCGACGGCATGATCGTGGAGGATTATTTCGGCTCCCGTCATGATGTGGTGGACTGCCTGAAGGCGCTGGCACAGACGGATGAGTATGTGCTGGGTGTCAATGTTCTGGATAACTTTTCCTTCAGCTATGAGGCGGCGGCCCTCTACGGCGGCTGCTTTGTTCAGGTGGATTCGGCGGCCGGCCATCTGCCGCCGGCCCTCGATAAGCCCTACGGGGAAATGATAGCGGCCTATCGTCGCTCCGGTGATATTCAGGTTATCGGCGGTGTCCGCTTCAAATATCAGCCGATCCTTTCCGGCCGCACGCTGGAAGAGGATATGCGCCTCGGCCTTGAACGCTGCGACGCGATCGCCTGTACCGGTGAAGGGACGGGCCTGGAAACGACGACAGATAAGATCCGGAGGTTCCGGGAACTGATGGGGGACTATCCTCTTGTGGTGGCTGCCGGCATGACCCCGGACACGGTCGGGGAAAAGCTCGCCATCGGCGATGCGGCCATCGTGGGCAGTTATTTCAAGGAAGGACATGTGGATACCGGCCTTGTTAACGAAGAGTATGTGAAGATATTCATGGATAAGGTGTTCAGACTCAGAGAGGAGGGGTGATCGACGATGCGCCGGCCTTTTATTATTGATTGTGACACAGGAACCGATGACGCTCTGATGCTGGCTGCCGCGGTGTATCATGATGATCTGGATATCCGTGCGGTGACTTCCTGCAACGGCAACGTGGGGGAACCCATCGTAGCCAACAACAATATTAACCTGCTGGAATATTTCGGCGTGAAGATCCCGGTGGCCCGCGGCGCGAAACGGCCCCTCTATGATCGGCCGGTCAACGAAGGTGCCTGCCACGGGGCGAGCGGTCTCGGGGATGTGGTGATTCCGGAGGCGAAGAACGGGCTTGTGTCCGATGTGATCGCCTCCGAACTGATCTATCAGATCGCCGTGGAAGAGAAGGGTGAACTGGAGATCCTGGTGACGGGGCCGATGACCAATCTGGCCCTGGCGATCGTGCAGCATGCCGATCTGCCCGGTCTTATCAAAAAGCTGTGGTTCATGGGCGGCGCCATTGACGGCGGCAATATGAACAACAGCAGCGAATTCAATATCTGGGTGGATCCGATCGCGGCCCACATCGTGCTGACCTCGGGCATAGCCGATATGACGATGGTCGGCCTTGACGTCACCATGAAGGCGGTGATGACGGAGGAGGACATCGCAGAACTGAGAACGGTCGGCACACCGGCCGCGGATTTTGCTGCTGCGATGCTCAATTTTATGATCACCCATGCCGAGGAACGCGGCGAAGGGGCTGTTATGCATGATGCGCTAGCGCTCGGCGCCGCCCTGGATCCGGACTGCATGACCTACCGCAGCTGTGTCATGGATGTGGAATGGCAGGGCGCTTATACCGCCGGCCGGACCTGCCTTGTCAATCGTGAAAGGCCGGAGATGGGCCCCAATATCCGGGCAGCCGTGACCGTCGATACGCCGCGCTTCAGACGCTGGCTGGTGGATGCTATCAGTAAAAGCGCCGGCCGGCAGTAGGACAACGGAGAATTCTGAGAGCATAATCAATACGCATGACATTTGACATTATAAGGGAAAAGAATTTCTATAAGCATGTGGCTGTTCTGATGGTACCCCTGATCCTTCAGACGCTGCTGTCCATCAGTGTCGACACCCTCAGCTCGATGATGCTGGGTTCAGTCAGTCAGGTCAACATGACGATCGTGACGCAGGCCAATCAGGTGTCGTGGATCATCCGGGTCATTCTTCTGGGCTTTGCCGGAGGGACAGCGGTGCTGGCGGCCCAGTACTGGGGTGTCAAAGACAGGGAGAGACTGCAGACCATCGTCGCGGTCTCCCTTCGCGTTATCGTGGTCATCTCCGCGGCGGCAGCGGCGGCGGTACTCTGCCTGGCACCCTATCTGATGCGCATTTACAGCAGTGACGCTTATATCGTCAGCCGCGGAGCCGAGTATCTGAGGATCGTGGCCGTTTCCTATGTGCCGGTGGGCATCCTGAATTCTCTCTATGCCGCCTGCCGCAGTGTTGAGAAGGTCCGCATCATCCTCTATAACAATCTGGTGACCTATGCCCTCAATCTGGGCATTAATTATGCGCTTTTATTCGGCATCGCCGGTCTGCCGGCACTGGGCATCGAGGGAATCGCTGTCGGTGCCGTGACGGCACGACTCCTGGAAATGACGATCATCGTCGTTTATATGCTGCGCTTTGAGGAGCGTATCGGCTTCCGATTGTCCTGCCTCCGATCTTACGACCGCCGGATGACCCGTGATTATTTCAAAGCCGGCCTGCCTATCGTGCTGCACGAACTGATCTGGTCCGTCGGTACAAGCAGCGGCAATATGATCACCGGACAGCTCGGCACTTCGGTGGTGGCCGGTTACGATGTGATGGCGGCCTTTTACTCGATCGTCGCGGCGGTGGGCGAGGGCTTCCTGCATGTGGTGGCTATCCTGACGGGCATCGCCATCGGTGCCGGTGACAACAGGCGCGTTCGTGCCCAGACCCACAGCCTGATCCTGATCGGTCTCGGCCTGGGTATCCTGGCGGGGATCGCCACGCTGGTCTTCCGCGGTCCCTTCATCGGCATCTACAGTCTGGATCCGGCAGCGGCCGCTTACGCCGATGCCTTCCTGCTGATCATTGCCGCGGTCTGTCCCTTCTCGTATCTGGAGATGACCTGTATGATCGGTACGCTCCGGGCCGGCGGTGACGGCCGGACCGGCCTCTATGCGGATATTGTCATCATGTGGCTGATATGTATTCCGGCGGCGGCCCTGGCGGCCTTCCGTCTGCATCTTGATCCGATCATCGTTGTCCTGATCGTTAAGCTCACGATGGTCCTGGAGGGCACCGTGGGGACGCTGCGCGTCCTCAGTATGAAATGGATCCATAATCTTGTGCGAAAGGAATGAATGGCTATGAATGACAGGCAGTCACCGTCGGGCGGCGAGCCGCCCTATGCGGTCTATATCGGAGATGTGGCACTGGATGAGTATTACCGAACGCCTCGCTGGCCGTCCACGGCCGATAAGGTAGAGGTGGAAACACTGGAAGCCGTGCCGGGGGGCATGATAGCCAATGCGGCCTGCGTCTACGCCTCCCTGGGCAACGCCGTTCGCTTCATAACGGTCCTTCGGCACAGCCCGATCACGACCTTCCTTCTGGAGGATCTGGAAAAGGCGGGCGTCGATGTGTCCATGACGATCTATGATGACAGTCTGCCGGATTCCAAGACCATGATCTTCCTGTGCGGTGATGAGCATACGGTCTTCATCCCCGAGCTTCACCTTAAGGAGATCCCCCTGACAGAAGAGGATTTGGCGGTTCTGAAGGGCGCCCGGTATATTTATTCGACGGTGGGAAATCTCAGGCTTCTGACCTGCGGCGGCCGCCGCTGGCCCGAACTGGCGCCGGAGATCCGGGCTGCGGGAGCCCGCGTGGTGGTGGATTATGATGTGGACTATGAGCGGGACGGTGATTGTGAACGCTTCCGCCGGGTGGATATCGGGTTTTTTAATGAAACGGGCTTTGACAGTGTCCGGGGAGGTCGTTCCTATGAAGACACTGTCCGCTGGCTCAGGGAGTTGGGCATGGGCACAGTGGTGGTGACGCTGGCCGAGAAGGGCTGCCGGATTTATGACGGGGAGGCGGTCTATGTGCTGCCGGCCTTTCCGACGAAGGTGGTCGATGTGACGGGGGCCGGCGACACCTTCTGCTCGACTTTTATTGCCCTGCTGGATGAATTCGGCCCCGAGAAGGCCGGCATCATGGCCAATGCGGCGGCCTCACGGTGCGTTTCAGCCATGGGCGCCCGTGCCGGTGCTGTCGGTAAAGAGGAGGTTTTACGTCTGATATGAATGTGAATATTGAGAATATCAAAGTGGCTCAGCAGATCGCCAAAGACGTGATGCTGGAACTGAACCGCGAGATCTGTGTCGGTATGAGCGAGAAGGATATTATGCTGCTGGCCCAGGCCAGGATGGAAGCGAAGGGCTCGGACGACTGGTGGTATCACGGGATACCGGGCCTTGTTCTTCTGGGTCGTCATTCTGCCGTCTCCGTGGGCAGTAAGGATATCCGTCTGACGGATGATTACCGTGTCGCCGATAACGATATTATTACCATCGATCTGGCGCCGACCTGGCATCAGGGCTGGGGTGATTATGCCCGGACGCTATTTATGGAGGAGGGGAAGCTCTGCCCGCTGGATGAGCCTGCCGATCCGAAGCATCGGGAGGGGCTGGAGGTCGAACGCCATGTGCACCGTTTCATGGTGGAGCACTGCCACCCGGATATGACCTACGAAGAGGTTTTTTCGATCCTGAACCGTGAGATCGAAGCCTGCGGCTTCCGCAACCTGGATTTCAAGGGGAACCTGGGTCATTCCATTGAGATCGACCAGGCCGA
>JAQXFO010000015.1 GCA_029005135.1 Lachnospiraceae bacterium | reverse complement strand
GGCAGCGCCAACCGGTCTCTGCCGGCTGGCGCTGCCTGTCAATGCGGTCGTAAGGCTGTCACAGGACTGCGTTCATGGTTCCCCGTCGTCCTGCCTTCGCCGCCTCTCATTTTCCGTTAAGGCATAATAGGCTTTCTTGGCCTCATACATACGTTCATCCATCGCTGTCAGGAATTCTTCTCTGTCACCGCTCACACAGTCGTAGCGGACACAGCCCACCGAGAAGGACAGAGGATAGGGTTTGCGGTTCTGCCGGCTAAAGGCCTCTGCCGCTTTGTGAATGCGTTCTATGAGGGTTTTGACTTCCTCTTCGTCTTCGGTATGGATCAGAAGCACAAATTCATCCCCCGCATAGCGGATCGCCGTGCTGTTACCGGACAGGGCATCTGACAGAAGCTGTCCGATATGGCGAATCGCCTGATCACCCTCGGCATGTCCGTAATTGTCGTTGATCTGTTTAAAGCCGTTAACATCCAGCATGACGCCGTAAATTGTCCGGATACCGCGCCGCCTGAGCCGATCCAGTATCTCATCCAGAAACCGGCGGTTATAGAGTCCCGACAGCGCATCAACCATCACATTCATCGACTGCGTCTGAATATGGATGAAGATCATCGCCACCGCCACCGTCGTCCAGCCGATCGAAATACCGTAGACCAGACCCTGGATAACGGTTCCGACGATACAGGGAAGAATAAAATAATACATCGGGTAGAACCTCAGATGCAGGGTATTCCGGCGCGAACGGCGGGCCGTAATCAGGCTGTCGGCATAGTAGAAAAAGAGAACCAGGTAGGGAATCACCACCCATGTCCCCCGGCTGTAGATATTTTCCCGGGACACGAAGAAGAGAAGTCCGGTGCCGCCGAGATTAAGAAGGCACAGGACCCACACCGCCGCCAGAGGCAGCAACAGGATAAGACCGCGCCGGCGAAGACGCAGGACACTGTGATATACGCGCAGTTCCACAAAAAGGCACCACAAATAACCGACACTGGACGTGCCGATAAAGCAGATGCTGTTAAAAAGATAATTCAGCTGGCGGCTGAAAAGAAACACACGGCCATCCACAAGAAAGGAAGCCGTCTCTGCCAGACACCCCGCCAGCGTCATCGCGATCATCGCATTAACGAGACCGTCGCCGTAATATCGGGCGGACTTGTTCTGATGCCGCGACAGCATCAGCATCAGCATCAGAAGAACACCAAGGCCGTTAACGAAAACGACCTCTGTCATATTGACTGTATTCAATCATACCTCCGTTCAGCTAAAGGTTTCTGCCCTGCCTCACTTATCGTGTCTCTATTGTAGCGCGAACAGGATTCTTCCTCAACCGACGTAAGCGCTTTATTTGTGATAAGGTTCTCCCCGGCTGATCTTGAAGGACCGGTAAAGCTGTTCCAGCAGCACTATCCTGGCCAGATTGTGCGGCAGGGTGATCGGGCCGAAGCTGACAAGCCTGTCGGCCCGGCTGCGGACAGCCCCGGAGACGCCGTCGGAGCCGCCGATGATAAAGGTAATGTCACTGTGCCCCCGGAGACCGAGATCATCGATAAAATGCGACAGCGCCTCGCTGCTCATCTCCTGTCCCTGTATGGCCAGGAGAATAACAAAGCTTTTTCCGGAAATGGCGTCCAGGATTGCCTCACCCTCCCGTTCCCGGGCCGCTTCCACGCCGCCGGCCCGCCCGGGATCCACATCCGGGATCTCCTTCACCGTCACCTTCGCATAGGGCTTCATGCGCTTCAGATATTCTTCCGCCGCCTGGACCCAGAACTTTTCCTTAAGCCGCCCGACGGCCGTAATCGTGATCGTCATACTGTCTCCTATATGTCTTCAAAGGCCTCATAGACCAGCTTTCGCTCCTTTACCAGAAGACGGCAGGCTTCTCCGTCCTGCAGCTCGGCACACCAGCACATACCGCAGCCCGCCGAAATCTGTGTCGGCACAGGAATCAGACGGCCCGGCGTGCCGGAAACCAGACAGGCCTTCTCCATAGCCATGGCGGCCTCGATTGTCGGGAAGGTAATAATAAACTTATTCTTTATCGGTTTCATTCTGCCAGTTCCCGGATGGCACGGATAGCCGTGTCCACCTCTTCCTCCGTATTGTCATAGCCGAAGCTGAATCGAACCGCCCCCGTCTTCTCCGTGCCCAGAGCCCGGTGCATAAGAGGGGCACAGTGACCCCCGGAGCGGGTGACGATGCCATAAGAGGTCATAAGGGCATCACTCACGGCACCGGAATCAACCCCTGTCAGGTTAAGACTGACGATGGGCGCTCTTTCCGCCGCTTCGAAATCACCGTAGACCGTCACCCCCGGCACCGCCCGGATCCCTCTGTAAAAACGGGCTGCCAGAGCTTGTTCCCGGGCGCGGATGCGGTCCTGTCCGACACTGCTGATATAACGGAGGGCCGCGCCCAGTCCGGCAATACCGTGGACATTCAGCGTACCGGCCTCCAGACGGGTCGGCATCGCCGCCGGATGCTCCCGATCAAAGGTTCTGATACCGCTGCCGCCCACCTTAAGCGGCGCGGCCATAACGCCCTCCCGGAGCAGAAGAGCACCGGTTCCCTGAGGACCCATCAGACTCTTGTGACCTGTGAGGCAGAGGGCATCAATTCCCATCGCGCTCATGTCGATGGGGAAAAGGCCCGCCGTCTGGGCCGCATCGACGACAAAAAGCAAGCCCTTCTTCCGGGTCATGGCCCCGATTCGGGCGATATCTACGAGATTGCCCGTCAGATTGGAGGCATGCGTACAGAAGACAGCCCGGGTATCCGGCCTGACAGCCCGCTCCAGGGCCGCCATATCCAGACGGCCTTTGGCGTCGGCGCCGACGATAGTCAGCAAAATGCCCCGGTCCTGAAGCCGGTAGAGGGGTCTCAGGACAGAATTGTGCTCCAGAACGGTGGTGACCACGTGATCGCCGGGATGCAGAAGCCCCTCCGCAGCCACATTCAGAGCTTCCGTGGCATTGGCGGTGAAAACCGTTTGAGAAGGACCGTCGCCGCCGAACATGGCCGACAAAAGGCTTCGGGTCTCAAACACAAGACGGGCGGCCGACAGCGAAGCCTCGTTGACCCCCCTCCCGGCATTGCCGGTACCCTGAAGGGCCCGGCAGACAGCCTCAATGACCACCGGCGGCTTACGATAGCCTGTGGCCGCATTGTCAAAATAGATCATTTCCGGTTTCTTTCCCTTTTACGGACGAAGAATCCTGCCGGCCTCCGTCATGGCTTCAACGATGGCATACATATTCGTCACGCTGCCGACAGCCAGTTTATCTTTCAGATGGTAGTAATCCAGACAGGTGCCGCAGGTCAGGATTTCGACACCGGCAGCCTCCATACGGCGCAGATCCTCCAGAGAGGCCGAGCCCTCCGTCGTCAGCCGGGCACCGCCGTTATAGAAAATGATCTTTGCGGGCAGCGTCTCCAGCTGGGAGACGGCAAAGAGAAAGCCCTTGATCAGCACAGCCCCGAGTTCGTCATTGCCGGTACCCATGCACTCAGAGGACACCACAACGATGAAATCATCCTGCCTGTCCTGATAACAAACCGCCGCTTCGGTCGGTTCGGCCGACGCATTGCCGGAGGCCTCACGACTTATCACTATCTCCAGACGGTAGGTCGCATCACCCTGCTTTTCCGCTTTGACAGCGGCGCCTTCATGCTCCGCCAGACGTGTGACATTCTGAACGGCAATGTCATTATCCACCAGCACCTCCACGATACCGGAACCCTTCAGTTCACTAATCGCCTGTTTCGTTTTCACAACGGGAATGGGACATTGGTCCCCCCTGGCATCCACAGTTATCATAAAAAACTCCTTTCGTCACGCTTAGTGCCGTTTTCATTATAATCGAATTTTATCTCTTTGGCACTCGAAACCGGCAGCCGGAGGAATCCTCAGGACAACTTGCTTCTGTCCCTGATGATCTGGCGATCTCATCAGTATGGTGCTTTTGCGTGCTGCGGTGAAAAAGAGATTTCCGTTCGGGATCGTAGGGCCCGGGCCCCAGATGGATAAGCAACTCCTCCACTGTCGAAAGGCCGGCCAGAATTACCGCTGCCGTGCAATAGGGCAGCGCCGGCGCATGATTGAGAAAATAAGGCATCAGGAAGACGACCGCGCCGGTAGCCTTGTTAAGATAGGTATGCAGAGCGGCAAAGGTATGAAAGCGCAGGGCTGTCATCAGATAGGACAGGATCCGAAGTCCCAGGATCACAACGATCGCCGTCCAGAGTCCTGACGGCAGAAGCGGTATCAGCACCGGCAGGAGCCGCACCACCGTGACCACATAGAAGATCAGATCCGCCGCCGAGTCCAGACGAGCCCCGAAGCCGCCCGCGGTACCCGTCAGGCGGGCCACATAACCGTCGAGCACATCGGTCACTCCCGTCAGTCCGTAAAGAAGCAGAAACGGGAATGTCAGCGGTTCAAAGAAAAACAAGGCCAGCGTCCCCACAATTCTCAGCAGAGTGATGCCATTTGCAGCTGTTACCATCTTCATCGCGTTTTCCTTTTCATGTCACTTGATACATGTCACTTGATATCGGATGCGATCATTTTACAACAAAGACCGGAAAACGTCTCCCCTCCCTGTGATACGTTTTTTGTATGCTGGCGGCGGCCGGACCGATACTGACATCAACGGCTGCCGTGAACCCGGCGAAGATCCCCGTCCGGAAAATTGACACATATTCCCGCATTTATCCTGATGCCGTCAGGCGCCGCATCCGTTACAATAGAAATCAGGAAAATGAAACGAGGTATCTGCCATGCTGAGAATGGAAATCGCCCTTATTCTCGTTCTGTGTTTCATCGCCTTTTTCTACTATACGGCGGAAAAGCCGGCCACGCCCCTTCACCAGATCTTCTCGCTCCTTCTGGGGACCGTCATCGTTCATCTGGTCTTTGACGGCACCACCATCTATACCGTCAACCGACTCGACACCGTGCCGCAGGCCCTCAACGACGGGCTCCACAGACTCTTTCTCGGCACAATGGTGCTGGTGCTCTATCTCTTTTTCCGCTACATCACCCGGCTGATCAGCGACGAGACAGGACGCTCCCACCGTCTCTTTCTGCCGGCGATCCTATTCCTGATTCTGGCCGAGATCGGCGTCCTCCTGCTGCCGATCTCCTATGTCAGAACGCCCGACGGCAATTATTCCGACGGCCCTGTCGTCGGTGTCTGCTACGCCGGAGTCGCCTTTTATCTGATCCTCTGTCTCGGAGCCTTCATCGCCGGCCGCCGCAGCCTCGGCAAAAAGCAGAAGCTGGCCATCGGCGCCGCCCTTCTCATTGAATTCACGGTCTGCTCGCTGCAGGGTCTCAACCATACCTGGCTCATCAGCGGCATGGGAATCACGCTGATGACCTTCAGCTTCTATCTGACCCTGGAAAACCCCGAGATCCTGCGGGCAGAGCTCACCGAACAGAAAATGTCCATGCTCTATCTGAAGAGCCAGGTCAACCCGCATTTCCTCTATAATACCCTCGATACGATCCGCATCCAGGCCCAGCTCAACGGGGATACGGCCGTGGCGGACATGCTGATGCGTCTGGTGGATTTCTTCCGCCTGAGCGTCAAGGTCGACCGCCAGATGGTGCCGCTGGACGATGAGATCGAGATGATCGAAGCCTATCTCGATCTGATGTGCTGCCGCTACCCCGACCTCCACTGCCATTTTGACATTGATCCCGATCTCGGCGGCGAGCCGGTACCGAACTTCATCCTGCAGCCGCTGGTGGAAAACAGCCTGCTGCACGGTCTGAAAAACAAGGGCTACCGCGGCGAACTGACCATCACTGCCGCCAGAGGCGGCAACAGCACGCTCATCATCACCATCAGCGATACGGGCGGCGGCTTCTCCCCCGGCCGGCGGGAATACGTCGACAATCTGCTGGCTAATTACGCCTCGGAGACCCCCGTTACCCGCAGCATCGGCGTGCTGAACGTCCAGAAGCGCATCAAGCTTCTCTGCGGCCGCGATTACGGCCTATGCTATCTTGACAATGAAAACGGCGGGCTCACCGCCCGCCTGACTCTGCCCCTGGAGGAGGTATCCTTATGAAAAAACTGCGCGTTCTCCTGGTCGATGATGAGATCATCATCCGTGAAGGCTTCCGCAAGCTCTTTGACTGGGAGGCCCATGGCTGCGAGGTCGTCGGGGAAGCGGCCGACGGCATGGAAGCCCTCTCCCGCATCGACGAGCTGAAACCGGATATCGCCGTCATGGACATCAACATCCCCATTATGAACGGCCTTAAGGTGATCCAGCTTTCCCGCATCAGGCACCCGGACATGGCCTTCATCATCGTCTCGGGTTATGACGATTTTTCCTACTGCCGCGAGGCTCTCCGGATGAAAATCACCGATTATATCCTCAAGCCGGTGGATTATGAGGAATTCGGCACCTGCATCGACAACCTGAAGATCGCCCGTTTCCTCAATCAGACCGAAACCGCCCCGACTTCTCCGGAAGAGCCCCTGCCCGAGACGCGGCAGACGATCAGCCGGATGACCCGTTTCATGCAGGAGCATCTGGCTGAGGAGATCAGCCTCACGGTGCTGGCCGATACCTTCCATCTGAGTGCCCAGTATATCAGTCAGCTGTTTAAAAATGAGATAGGCGTCAATTTTCTCGCCTATCTCACCAGCATCCGTATGGAAAAGGCCCGTCAGCTCCTGCTCTCCACCTCTCTGCCGGTGGCCGATATCGCTGAGCGGGCAGGCTATGCCGATTACCGGGTATTCACCAAAGTCTTTAAGAAAAACGAGGGCATCACACCCTCCCAGTACCGGCGCGAATTCCTCCGGAAGGACTGACAGGCGGCACAGGCGGCAGCCCACGCCCCGGACGATACGGATGTCATCCCCGGCACCGCGGCAGGTCATCCTCGATGATCCGCATCGTTTTCATAAATCTCCTTTATCCCGTCCGAAAGACTCTTATTCCTCCGATCTCATGACCAGATGAAGGATGCCGCTGATAGCGGCATACAGCACGCCGGCCACCGGCCAGACCAGCCAGGTAAAATCCCATCGCCTTGTCCAGAAGCTCCATCCCAGATAAATCGCCGTCACCACACACCAGTAGATACTGTCGAAAGGTTCCGTCTTCCGGCGCTGCCTTTTGGCTGCCGTCGAATAGTCGCCCTCCTGCAGCAGGGTATCGTAGGCGCCCCGGGTCATACAGACACGGATGATCATGTTGACGGCGCCGGAGACCATTACCAGCATAAAGCCCACCAGCAGGCACAGGATATAGTCCGGAGCATCCACGATACCGCCGGCGATCAGCGGCACCACCGAAAGGATGCAAATGACGACACCCAGGGCAATACCGCGGGTAAAGCTCTCCTCAAAGGCCTGCTTTTTTTCTCTGACCATGCCCGATACACCGTATTCCGTCTCAAAGACGTCACGGCCCAGCGTCTCCATGCGGCTCTGCCGCATGCCGTTTGTGATAAACATAAAAACCGCCAGCGCCACCAGGCCGAACAGAGCCAGAAGGCCGATACCGACCGCGAGCGCCTCGGTGAAGCGGCCGATACGGGATTCGGCCAGACCGCTTAAGACGATCAGAAGGACCGGGCTTAAGATGCACAAAGAGACGGCATCGGCGATGCGCGGGCCGGTCTTTTGCCTCATCTCGAGGAAAGCATTGGCCTCCTCCATCGAGACCCGGCGCACCTCACAGGCCGTATCTTCCGGCGCTGCCTCATAGACGACGCTGACCTCATCCATCTCCTCTTTGAGCAGGTAGTCAGTGCTGACGCCGAACAGGGCCGCCATGCTGACGATGCGCTGCAGATCCGGGATCGACTGCGCGCTTTCCCATTTTGAGACCGCCTGCCGCGACACCGACAGCTTTTCGGCCAGTTCTTCCTGAGACCAACCGTTCTTCTTTCTTTCGTTGATGATCTTATCCGCAAGTATCATGAGTTTTCCCCTCTTTATCAATGATGTTTCCGTTTCCGGTACCGCCATC
>JAQXFO010000014.1 GCA_029005135.1 Lachnospiraceae bacterium | reverse complement strand
TGCGTCAGGTCTTCCGATGCGAAATAATCGCCGGTCAGCTTCAGACAGACGGAAAACACCAGGTGGCGGTACTGTTCCACAAGCCTTATGAAATTGTCTCTGGAATCGATGTTCTCCACCGCCTTTCCGATATCGGAGGGCCGGTTGCCGCCCTTCATATACTATAACGAAGGCCGTTGTGCCGTGACTTCACAAATGAGGCGGTTTTCGGCATTTTTCCAAAAAAAGAAGCGCATTCCGCCGGTCAAGACGTTATAATAGGAAAAAAGAACCGCCGGCGGCGGTCTGTGCTTTCGTTTATTTTACGACATTCCACATGATGATGAAACAGTCCCTTTCAGGACGAAACAGGAGGTTTTCTATGGATAAAAAAGCGTTATACAGTCTTCAGTACGGCATTTTCATGCTCGGCACCCGCTCCGGCGATAAGAAAAACGGCTGCATCACCAACACCTGCATCCAGGTCGCGGCCAATCCGACCCGGGTGGCCATCGCCGTCATCAATGCCAACTATTCCTGCGATCTGATCAGGGAAAGCGGCGTTTTCACTGTCAGCGTGCTGGATGAGACGGTGACCTTTGAGACGATCAAACATTTCGGCATGCAGTCCGGCCGCAAGGTGGACAAGCTGGAATCCCTGCCGCTGCCGGAGGATGACAACGGCGTTCCCTATATGGGCTGGGCCAGCAGCGCCGTGCTCAGCTGCCGCGTCGTCAGCAGTCAGGATCTGGGCAGCCATACGCTGTTCATCGCCGAGGTGACGGACGCGAAGGTCCTGAGCGACAAGACGCCGGTGACCTACGCCGATTATCAGGATCACATCAAGCCGAAGCCTGCGAAGAAGAAGGAAGACCGGCCGATCGTCGGCTGGAAATGCAAGATCTGCAATTATGTGTATGAGGGCAGCACCCTGCCGGCGGATTATCAGTGTCCGCTGTGCGGCCACGGACCGGAGGATTTTGAACCGATCTACGGCTGATCAGGGCGCTTCCGAAACGGAACGGGAACATGGCCGCAAGTCATCGCTGTGATGGCTTGCGGCTGTTTTGTCGGGCCTGCGCGGGGCAGCGGGAAAATTTTAAAAAAATTAGCACTCACCTATTGACAGTGCTAACAACCGGTGATATAGTCTCAGTATAACAAAGATACCTGATAGCTTTCTTCCGCACAGCGGATCTGATGAAAGGAGATATAGATTATGTTGAGACCCAGTATTTTCGGTGATGCGTTTATGGATGATTTTTTCGGTTTCCCGGAAAGCAAGTATGAGAAGAACACCAACAGCAACGGCCTGATGAGAACAGACATTTATGAGAATGAAGAAGGCTTCGTCCTGAACATGGAGCTGCCGGGCTGCAAGAAGGAAAATGTCAAGGCGGAACTGAAGGAAGGCTACCTGACGATCACAGCCTCCCGCCAGGATGAGCAGGAAGCCCACGAAGGCAAGTGCATCCGCAAGGAGCGCTACAGCGGAACCTGCAGCCGCTGCTACTTCGTCGGCAAGAACCTGAAGAAGGAAGATATCAAGGCTAAGTTCGAAGACGGTGTCCTGAAGCTCTTCGTACCGAAGGTCGAGAAGAAACCGCAGGTCGAAGAATCCAACTACATCATGATCGACGGTTGATAGTTAATATCCACTTCCGATAACTCACTTTTACTCTCTCTTAAGAAAAATCGCCGCACCCGTTAAGGGCCGGCGATTTTTCTTGCTGTTATGCGGTGCGGGCGATATGGGCGGCGACGCTCTCAAGGAAATATTCCTGGAGGCGCCGGTCCTCATCAAGCTCCGGGTGGAAGGCGAAGGCATACTGATTGCCGCAGCGGACGGCGGCGATGCGGCCGTCGACCACAGCCAGGATCTCGGGGATATCACCGGTGTTTGAGGGCGTCTCCCCGACGCTGACGACATAGGGGGCCCGGATGAAGGTCATGGGGACTTCCCCTACGCCCTTAACCTCGGCCCGGGTGCGGAAGCTGCCCAGCTGGCGGCCGTAGGCGTTGCGGCGGACCGTCATGGGGAGGGTGCCGAAGGTCTCGGGTACCTTGTCGCCGGGATCGGCTTCGATCTGCCCGGCCAGAAGGATCATGCCGGCGCAGGTGGCGAAGACCGGCAGACCCTCCCGGATCATGGCCTGAAGGCGGCCGAACATGCCCAGCTCCCGCAGGAGCTTGCTCTGGACGGTGCTTTCACCGCCCGGCAGGATAAGGGCGTCGAAGGGACGGTCCAGGTCGGCGGGGCCTCTCAGCTCGAAGCAGTCGACGCCGAGACGGCGGAAGACCTGCTCATGTTCCGCGAAGGCGCCCTGGAGAGCCAGAACGGCGGCCGTCATCAGATGCCCCTCTCAGCCATCAGAAGGGCGATTTCCTGCTCGTTGATGCCAACCATGGCTTCGCCGAGATCTTCGGAGAGGCGGGCGATCAGTTTGGCGTCGGTATAGTTGGTCACGGCCTGGACGATGGCGGCGGCACGCTTGGCCGGATTGCCGGATTTGAAAATGCCCGAGCCCACGAAGACGCCCTCGGCGCCCAGCTGCATCATGAGGGCAGCATCGGCGGGCGTGGCCACGCCGCCGGCGGCAAAGTTGACGACCGGCAGACGGTGATTGTCATGGACATAGGCGACGAGCTCATAGGGAACCTGGAGCTGCTTGGCGGCCTCGAAGAGCTCGTCGGGGCGCAGGGCGCCGATCCGGGCAATCTCGCTGTTCATCCGGCGCATGTGACGGACGGCCTGAACGATATCGCCGGTGCCGGGCTCACCCTTGGTGCGGATCATGGAGGCGCCTTCGCTGATGCGGCGGAGGGCTTCCCCCAGATCTTTGGCGCCGCAGACGAAGGGCACCTTGAAGCCGCGCTTGTTGATATGATAGACGTCATCGGCGGGGGAGAGCACTTCGCTCTCGTCGATGTAGTCGATCTCGATGGCCTCCAGGATCTGCGCCTCGGCAAAATGACCGATGCGGCATTTTGCCATGACGGGAATGGACACGGCTTCCTGGATGCCGCGGATCATCTTCGGATCGCTCATCCGGGAGACACCGCCGGCGGCACGGATATCGGCCGGGATGCGTTCCAGAGCCATGACGGCGCAGGCGCCGGCTTCTTCGGCAATGCGGGCCTGCTCCGGGGTGGTGACGTCCATGATGACGCCGCCCTTCAGCATCTGGGCCAGCTGTTTGTTGAGTTCATAGCGTTCGTTATAGCTGCTGCTGTCTGTGATAGCGGACATAAGCGGATACCTCTCTTTTGTATACTTTTTCTGACGCAGGATCATTTCCGATAATCGGATGCCTGACCTTTACAGTCTCGATGCCGTGAATTATACTGACCGTGTGACCATAAAAAAATAGCCAATTCGGATATATTCAGTAAGGTCAGATGGAGGTAAAATCACCGCTATGCTCACCTACAACCTGGCGGATACAGGGTCAGATGCGCTCTACACCTACCTGTACAAATGCATCAGACAGGACATTTTAACGGGAAAAATCAGGGCCGGGCAGAAGCTGCCCTCGAAGCGGACTCTGGCAAAAAATCTGGGTATAAGCGTGATCACGGTGGAAGGGGCCTACGGTCTTCTGACGGCGGAGGGTTATGTGTATTCTCTGCCGAAGAAGGGCTTTTACGCCGCGGATCCGGAGCTGATGCCGGCGGCGGGGCAGGCCGTCCACGCCGGCAATATGGTGCTGACGGGGGGCAGCCGGGCTTATCTGGCGGACCTGACCAGCAATCAGACGGATACGGCGATCTTTCCCTTTTCCATCTGGACGCGGACGATGCGGGAGGTCATGGCGGAGGATCAGGAGGCGCTGATGGTCAATCCGCCCTGCGGGGGCATCATGGCACTCCGGGAGAGTATCGCGGCGTATCTGGCGGATTTCCGCGGGATGAGCGTCAACCCGGAGCAGGTGATTATCGGCGCGGGGACGGAGTATCTCTACAGCCTGCTGATCCAGCTTCTGGGCCGTGACCGCCGCTACGGCGTCGAGAATCCGGGGTATCACAAGGCAGCCCGGGTCTATGAGGAGATGGGGGCGGGGACCGCTTATATCGGGATGGACGCGGAGGGCATCCGCATCGACGAGCTGGAGGCGAAGGCGGTGGATGTGATCCATGTCTCGCCTTCTCATCATTTTCCCACAGGCCATGTGACGCCGATCAGCCGCCGCTATGAGCTGCTGGCCTGGGCTTCCCGGGGCGAGGAACGCTATATCATCGAGGATGATTACGATTCCGAGCTGCGCCTGGGCGGCAAGACGATCCCGACCCTGCAGAGCATCGACGCGTCGGGACGGGTGATCTACATGAATACCTTCACGAAGACCCTCTGTTCGACGGTGCGTATCAGCTACATGGTCCTGCCGTATCCTCTGTGCGAGCGTTTTTACGAAAAGCTGAGCTTCTACTCCTGCACCGTGTCGAATTTTGAGCAGTATACGCTGGCCCGTTTTATGGCGGACGGCAGCTTTGAAAAGCATATCAACCGGCTGAGAAGCTTTTATCAGAAGAAGAGGGACAGCCTGCTGACCGCGATCCGCCGGAGCCCCCTGGCCAAACGGGCGGAGATCTATGAGGAAGAGGCGGGGGTGCATTTTCTGATGAAGATCCGCACGGACCGGGAGGAAGAGGCTTATACGGCGGCGGTGCGGGCCGGCGGTGTGAGGCTGAAGCCCCTGTCGGCCTATTATTTCCGGGAGGAGGGCAGCCCTTCGGAGACGAGCCGGGACAATACGTATGTGATCAATTATTCCTCTGTCCGGGAGGAGGTCATGGCGGCGGCCGTACAGGTGCTCTACGAGGCGGCTGCGGCGGGAACAAAATCAAAAACAAAGACGTGATCAGGAAAAAACAGCGATATTTTTGATAATAGTATCGCTGTTTTGCTTTTTTTGCCGGCGGTTATAGTATAATAAAATGATGACCGTATCTGATGCGGCAGCGGAAAAGCGGGAACGGAGAGGGAAGATCGTGAATTACAACATAAATTATCTGATATCGGCCTTGGTATTTCTCTGTTTGATTTCCTTTCACTATGTGGGGCAGCGGCGTTTTACCCATCAGCAGAGCCGGCGTTTCCTGAGATTCATGGCGCTGGGCCTGGCGGATGCGGCCTTCGACCTTCTGACTACGGTGCTGATCGCGGAGGGCGGACCGGCGCTTCATACGCTGACGGAAGTCTCGCTGGTGATCTTCTACCTGCTGCAGACGGCGGTGCCGATGAGCCTTATCCTGTATGTCCAGTCGCTGAGGCAGCTGTCCGAAGCCCAGTACAGACGCATTGCCCGGGCGGCCAGGGTGCCGGCGCTGGCGCTGGGCCTGCTGATCCTCTCCAATCACTGGACGAGGCTGTTTTTCACGATAACGCCTGAGGGCAGCTATCTCCACGGCCCCTTCTACAATGTCCTCTACGGCTATGCGCTCCTGGTGGTGATCGTGATGGCGGTGGACAGCCTGAGGCATTTCCGTGAATACGGGATGAAAAATGTGTCGATCATCTGGGAGTTTCTGCTGATCATGGCGGCGACGGTCGTGATCCAGGGCCTTTTCAATGAGCTTCTGATGACCAGCTTCGGTCTGGCGCTGGGCATCACGATCCTCTATCTGACCATCAGCAATCCCCTGAGCTATGTCGATAATCTGACGGGGCTTTATGACCGCAATTATCTGCCGACGGTGCTGCGGCCTCTGCTGCGGCACAAGAAGCCGATCTTCCTTCTGCAGCTGTCGATCCGCAATCAGAGACAGATCAATGCCCTGTGGGGCAACGATATGGTGAACCGGTTTCTGAAGGATACCTCCCGGTGGCTGCTCCATATCAGCCGCGGCGAAAGTGTCTTCCGCATCGGCGACAATCTGTTCCTGATCATCTGCACTTCATTGAAAAATTATATCCACGTGCGGGATAAGCTGACTCATTTCGATGAGGAAATGGCGGAGGGCAGCGGCGATAAGATCCGGGCCATGACGGCGGTGATCGGCATTCCCCACGGGGAGGATCTGGAGGATAACGACGATCTTCTGGGCTATCTGGATTACCTGGGCCAGCAGCTGCCGGCGGGTCGCAGCGGCGAAATGATCCAGGGTGACGAGGAGACGCTGAGGG
>JAQXFO010000013.1 GCA_029005135.1 Lachnospiraceae bacterium | reverse complement strand
GGCTCTCAGCGGTCCGCCTTGTTCCGCTGGCAGACCTGGAGCAATCTGTCCACCAACGCCGGCACGAAGTCTTACGGCTTTAACGATCAGACGGTTCAGTTCCATCTCGATCTGAACTTTATGACACGGAAGATCACCTTTATCACCGGTGACAACGGCATCACTTACGGTTCGGCCAAGGACGGCACTGTCGTTGACCGTCGTGTCTACATCAAGGGCTCCGAGATTCAGGCGCCTCGGAATCTCGAGATTCCGGCAGGCTACAAGCTGGTCGGCTATTATTCGGATCCCGAGATGACGGAAGTCTGGAACGGTATCGGCACACCTCTCAATGAAGATGAGGTCGTCTATATCAAGATCACACCGGAAGAGAATGTTGTTATCCATTATGCCGTGGCTTCCGGCAGTGAAACCGGCAGCGTCACAACGCAGGCCGAGGGCCTCAATCCGGTAACGGGCGAGGCTGAAGGCTCCACAGCGGTACCGGCCGAGGGCTACAGCTTTGACGGCTGGTATGCTGATGAAGACTGTTCGGTCAAGCTTTCCGATGAGCTGACCTTTGTGCCGGAAAAATCCGGTGACGAGCGCTGGGTCGACGGCACGACCTACTATGCGTCCTTCAGCCGCAATGCCAAAACAGAGCCGCTGAATTTCTATGTCAACCTGCGCTCTCAGATTCTGAACTATGACGGATCGGATGTGGCTCATTCGGGCGACCTGTTTACCCGTTCGGTCTACACCAGCGAGGTACTTCTGCCGGTGGACTATCAGCATCCCATGGGCAGCGAGGGTGCGGTCATCGATCATGACCGTCCTTCAGAAGACATTATCGGGAATAATGAGACGGCAGTCATCACATCCTCATCCAGCATGTCGGCTTACGAGGTGGATGCGGTCATCCGTACTATCGGCCAGAGTGCCGGCGGTTATTCGGACGGTACCTATACCTATATCATGGCCGACGAATTTCCCTCGGATGAGGCAGTCATGGCCACGATTCGCAGCAACTGGAGCTATTACACCAAGGATAAAGGCCTGTCGGTCAACGGCCAGCCTATCAATGATCCGAGTCTTCTGACAACAGAGCATTTCCGGATCCGCTGGTATGTTTTCAAGGATAATGAAGGCGACTACTGGCACGTCGACGGCGTCCTGGTACCGCTCACGGGCTCTCTGACCGTTACGAAGACCTTTGAAAATGAAACCGCCGCCATTGCGGCTGTGAATGCCGGCTTTGGCCTTAAGGTCAGCGGCAGCTTCCTTGGCATTGCCTCGGAGCGCAGCCTGCCTTTGTCAGGCACCCAGGCCGTGATTAACGATGACGGCACCGTGACTTATACCTGGTCCCTGGAAGTGACCGACGGTACCTACACCGTGACGGAACAGAACACCGATGCCTTGGCCGGCTTCCGTTTCCTGGAGGCAGCCTACAGCAAGAGTGAAAGGATCAACGGCAGCTGGTCGACAGCGACGGGCAGCGGCACAAGCGTCTCCCTTAACTGTGTGACGAATCCTTCCGATGATCCGAACTTCAACGGCCTCCAGCGCGTGGACCTGACAAACCGTTATCAGTCCCGGATCAAGATCCTGAAGGTCAGCGATCAGAGTCTGGACAATGTGGTGGCGGGCGCTGTCTTTACCCTCACGGATGGTGTTAACACAACAACGCTGACATCAGATGCGGACGGTGTCCTTTACTGCGGAGCCATCGCCGACGGCAGCTATCAGCTGACCGAGGTGGCTGCTCCGGGCGGTTATCTGAAGCTGACAACGCCGGTGACCCTGACGGTCAGAAACGGCAGCATCAGCGCTCTGATCGTCGGCGCCAAGACCGGTGTCACCATCGATACCGAAGCCGATGGCAGCTGGGCACTGGATGATGACGGCAACGTCGTTATCCGCATCACCAACACACGCGGCACCGCGATGCCGGCTACCGGCGGTTCGGGCACACTGCCCTTTACCGCTGCCGGAATTCTCCTGGCTGCGGCAGGCCTGATTCTCCTGGTTTACGTCAGCCGCCGAAGAAGCATCTGATTAAATAGTCAATATAATGTCATCAATTAGTTGAACGAGAGAAAGGAAAAGATGATTATGAAGGGAAAGAAATTACTGGCTGTGGCTTTAGCCGCTGTCCTGACTCTGGGTATGACCAGCAGCGTCTTTGCCCAGACCAAAACCGTGAAAACCGGAGATCCGGGTTCTATCACGATCCAGAGCGCCTCTTACGGCGAAACCTATGAGCTTTACAAAGTGTTCAACGCCACGCTTTCTGACGACGGCAATATCGCCTATACATCCGACGTTGCCATCGCCGAGACGGCCGGCCTCAGCTTCTACACGGACAGCCAGATGAATGTTATCCTGAAGTCCGGCATGACAGAACTGACCGATGCCGACAAGGCCTGGATCGTCGCCAACTGCTCCCTGGTCTCCTCCGAGACAGCCAACGGTGACGGCACACTGGTCTTTGACGGCCTGGCCTATGGTTACTACTATGTGAAGTCCAGCCTGGGCGCCCTCATCATGGTCGACAGCACAAAGCCGGCGGCCACCATGGTTGAAAAGAACACCACCAACCCGACCGTTCCGGACAGCGGCAAAACAGCGGCTGACACCACCAAGACCGTCGGCGAGACTGAAACCTACACACTGACCTTCACAGCGACGAACTTCGCCAAGAAGACTGTTAACAATGCTGAAGTTCAGTCTCAGGTCACCAATTACACCATCGTCGATACTTCCGATGATCTGAAGGTCGATACCGACACCGTCAGCGCCACCGTGACAGAACCGGGTTCCGACGCTGCCGATATCACCGTTGATGTGACTTATGCCGGCAATGTTCTGACGATCTCCATTCCGTGGGTCGACGCAGAAGGCAAGAATATGTATGATAATGATACTGTCGTTACCATCACATACGATGCTGAGATTCTGACAGCCGGTACGATCGAAAACACCGCTGTCTTCAACTGGAACGTAACCAACCAGTTCGGTACGGACAGTGTCTCTCTGGCCAACTTCCCGTTCGATCTCAACAAGATCGATGCCAGCAACAAGGCTCTGAGCGGCGCGGAATTCACACTGGCCAAGACAGTCTCCACCTCAACGGGCGTTCTCTCGGAAGAGATCAGCTTCGTTGAAGATAACGGCGTCTACACCGTTGCCAACTCCAATGACACGACCACAGATACCACCATCGTGGCCGGTGCCGTTAAGATCAAAGGCCTTGGTGCCGGCACCTATTCTCTGACAGAGACAAAGGCTCCTGACGGCTACAACAAGCTTCTGAACCCGATCACGATCGTCATTGCCGAAGACGGTTCCGTCACAATGGACGGCACTTCTGTCACCACGGTTGATGTTGTCAACCAGGCCGGTACACTCCTGCCGTCCACCGGTGGCATGGGTACAACGATCTTCTACATTGTCGGTGCTGTCCTTGTTATCGGTGCCGGTGTTGTCCTGGTCGCCAAGAAGAGAATGGCCGGCAGATGATCGCTGCTTCAGACTAATCAATAATTGATGACATAAAAAGACCGGCGGGCATCAAACCCGCCCGCCGGTCTTGTAACTCTATAACAGCAGGGAGAGACTTATGAAAAAAAAGGCAGCAGAGAGAAAGAAAAAGCGCGTCTCGCTGTCGACGATCATAGCGGTGATCATTCTTTTGACAGGCCTCTCCGTACTGTTATATCCGACAGTCAGCGATTACTGGAATTCACGGCATCAGACGATGGCCGTCGCGAAATACGATGAGACGGTGGCGTCGATGAGCTCCGAGGATTACGAGGCGTTGTTCGCGGAAGCGGAGCAGTACAACCAGAATCTGGCGGCACTGCCGTTGCCCTTTGAACAGTATGACCGATTGGACGGTGACTATCGGAACTGTCTGGATATTACAGGCGAAGGTATTCTCGGTTATATTGCCATTCCGAAGATCGGTGTGGAACTGACGATTTATCACGGCACCGGCGAGGATGTACTGAACAAAGCGGCCGGTCATCTGGAGGGTTCCTCACTTCCTGTCGGCGGTGAAGGCACGCATGCCGTGCTCTCAGCCCACAGAGGTCTTCCGAGTGCCAGGTTATTTACGGATCTTGATAAGCTGGAAAAGGGCGATACCTTCACCATAACGGTGCTTAACCGGGTCATGACCTATGAGGTTGATCAGATCCTGATCGTGGAGCCGACACAGATGGATGCCCTCAGCCGGGTTCGAAACGGTGATTACGTGACACTGGTGACATGTACCCCCTACGGTGTCAACACCCATAGGCTGCTGGTGCGGGGCCGCCGGGTCGAGAATCAGGAAACCGACATCGTAGTTCATCCCGATGCTATGAGGATACCGGTTTACATCGTGATGCCGGCTATCATGATCCCGATCGTCTTCGTTCTGCTGATAGGCCTGCTCCTGATCTACCGGAAACAGTCCAAGCCCGTCAGTACCGAAGACATCCGCCGTATGCAGAAGGAGCGGATCATAACAGAAGCGCGTCAAACGGAAACAACAGAAGAACACAACGATTCCGATCAGACATAGATAACGTTTTTTTGCGAAGGAGGGAGTTCCCATGAACAAAAAGATTGCAGAAGCCGTCAGGAGCCGCAAAGTACGGGCCCTGACCGCCGCAGCGCTGGCAGTCGGCCTGCTTCTTGCGCTGACAGTCGGAGCAGCCGGGGCCGGCAGTCATATCGACCTGACGCAGCCCTGCTCGCTGACGATCACACCCGGCACTTATGATGATATGGATGAAGCCGAGGTGGTGATCGATCTGTACAAGGTGGCTTCGGCGGTGGCCGATGAAACCTATGATACGTACAGCTATCAGCTTGAAACCGCCTACAGCTCTCTGGGGGATGCCCTGTCGGATCTGTCATCGATGCAGTCCTCCGATTGGCGTGATCTGGCCTCCGAGGCCGCTGAACTGACGCTTGGCGGTGATAACGTCGTGGCCAAGACCGTTGATGGTGCTGCCGTGGCCGACGGCGCTGTCGAGGATCTGGAGGCCGGCCTCTATCTGCTGATTGCCAGAGGCGCAGATATCACGGATTATATCGATGAGAATGACGAGGGAAGCCTCATTACACTGGCTCACTCAGATCATTATATCTACAGCTATCTGCCGGAACTGATCTCGGTACCGTCGACAGCTTCGCTGGCCGGTGATCCGGAACAGACGATCATGACAAGCGACGGTGAATGGCTGTATGACCTTGAGGTGATGCTGAAACCGTCCCAGGCGATCCGCTTCGGCTCTATTGAGATCGATAAGACCCTGAATGCCTGCCATGACGGCTATGCCGCCACCTTTGTCTACACGGTGGAAGCCTATGACAAGAATAACGTTCTTGTTTACAGTAATGCCGTGCCGCTTACCATGACAGAGGCCGGTACAGGTTCTGTCCAGGTTGATCGCATTCCGGTCGGTGCCCGCGTCGTGGTAACGGAGGTCTTCACCGGTACCGGATACGAGCTGGTAAGCGAAGCGGAAGCCGAAACCGTGGTACATCCCGTTGAGATCGGTACCGTGGCCTTCACGAACACCATTGACGGCACAAGCCCTCAGGGCGGTGCGATCAGCAATGAATTCGACAAGCAGGAAGACGGTTGGCATCATACACCGGTGTATAGTAATGTTGTCGCTGAGCGATAAGGAGGCAGAAAGATGAAAAAGAAAAACGCATGTCTGGCTGCCCTGGCTGTCGTGCTGGTGCTGACGGCTTCCATCGGAAGTGCGATGGCTTATTTCACAGCCTACACCACCGCCGCCGGCGGTTACACGATCAACCTTGGCAGCAAAACGACGATTGAAGAAACCTTTTCCGACTGGACAAAGCATGTTGTGATCTCCAACGCCGAAAAGTCGGAGCCTGTCTTTGTCAGAGCCCGAGCCTTTGGCGGCAGTGCTTTCACCATAACCGGCAGCGGTAGCGGCTGGCGTGATGGCGGCGACGGCTTCTGGTATTATGAAGAGCCCCTTGCCGGCGGTTCTTCGACAGCCGAACTGACCTTCAGTATTGCGGGTGTCCCTGAGAATGCCCTGGTCGGAGATTCCTTCAACATCGTAGTTGTCTATGAAAGTACACCGGCTCTTTATCACGAAGACGGTTCCGTCTATGCCGACTGGACGATGATTCTTGATGCGGAAGGAGGCGAGGCATGATGAAAAAGCTCAGTAAACTGATCACATCACCGGCCGTCACGGTAACAGCCTTTGTGCTGGCTGCCGCGCTGCTTCTCTTTTCCACCATCGGCGGTACCCGTGCTGCGCTGACATACTATTCCGATGCCTATACCTCACGTCTGGCTACTTATGACATCGGTGTTGCCCTTGTGGAAAACGGCACGACCGTGGCGTCAAGAAATTATTCCAGTGCCGGTGACGGCAGCTGGTCGACCCAGGACGGGAGCCTTCTTCAGAACATGATCCCTGAGGGTGAGACCCTTCATGTGGGGCAGAAATACGATGAAGCCCTGGCTGTCGCCAATACCGGCTCCATTAACGAATATGTCCGCGTCAGCATCGTCAGATACTGGCTGGACAGCGACGGCAATAAGGTCCGGACCCTGACGCCGGATCTGATTGACCTGAATATGCCGGGCAACGGCTGGGTTATCGATCCCGAGGCCTCCACTGATGAGAGATGTGTCCTGTATTACACAAGCCTGGTGGAAGCCGGCGGCGTCACCGCACCTCTGTCCGATACGCTGAAGATCGACAGTGCCGTGGTGAACAAAGTGACACAGACCGAGTCCGGCCGCGGAACGATCGTGACGACCTATGACTATGACGGTGTTCAGTTCGTGATCGAAGCCAATGTGGATGCGGTTCAGGAACACAATGCCGAAGACGCCATTCTGAGCGCCTGGGGCCGTTCGGTAACGGTTTCCGGCGGCACCTTAAGTCTGAACTGAAGGAAGGAGGCTAACTGATGATCAGAAAAATGAAACAAATAGTCAGTCTTGTCCTTCTGACGGGCCTTGTCTTCACCTCTGCGGTGAGTGTCAATGCCGAGACACTGTCCGGCAGCGACAGCTGGCAGGTGGAATTTACCCAGGCCGGCAAGATGACCAGCAATTTCAGAACCGCGGATCTCAATGACGTAGTCACCGGCATGCAGCCCGGCGATACCGCTCTTCTGTCGGTACGTATCCGCAACAGCCACGAATCGTCAACGGACTGGTACATGGCAAACGGCATTCTGGCTTCCATGGAAGACAACAGCCCGGCTAAGGGCGGTGCTTATACCTACAATCTGACCTACACCGCTGATAACGGTACGGCTCTGGTACTTTTTGACAGTGATACCGTGGGCGGTGACGATGCACAGGGTCTGCATTCTGCCGAAGAAGCCCTTAAGGATTATCTCTATGTGGATACCCTGGCTGCGGGCGAGGGCGGCACCGTATCGCTGACCATTTCCCTTGACGGTGAGACCCAGGGCAACAGCTACCAGAATACGCTGGCGGACCTGTCCCTGCGCTTTGCCACCCAGCTGACACCGGTGGCCGTCAACACTACCGTCACAACGACCACGACCACAACAGGCAAAGCGCCCGTCGTCAAGACCGGTGATGAGACCATGCTCACACCCTATATCCTGACTGCGGCGATCAGCGGTCTGGTCCTGTTACTCTTCGCCATCTTCTGTGCCAGGAAGAGAAAGTCCCAAGAAGAGGAGGCCTGACGCGATGAAAGTTATGAAACGAGCACTGACACTTCTGATGACAGCCTGCCTGATCGTGATGATGACGGTTCCCGTTATGGCTGCCGGCAAGGCTTATACCTACACGGTCAGGATCTATGCCGGTGCCCAGGGCACCATCGGCGGCGGTTCGGTGATGACGTATACCAATCTGAATTACGGCGACCGCATTACCTTCAACAATGGGCTTGTCAGTCTGAATGACGGCAGCAAGTACTATGTCAGAGGTCTGCGAGAGAGCGGCCGCGATGCCGGGGAATCTCTGGTGAACGGGTCCTTCGCCGTAACCGGCGATCAGGATTACGTCGTAGCCTACGGCCTGAAGGCCAATTCGGTGGCCTATACCGTCCGATATGTGACGGCAGACGGGACAGTCCTGGCTGAAGAAGAGACTTTCTACGGCAATGTCGGCGACAAGCCTGTGGTGGCTTACCGCTACATCGAAGGCTACATGCCTCAGGCTTATAATATGACAGGCACACTGAGTGCCGATGCCGCTTCGAATGTGTTTACCTTCACCTATACACCGGATCCTGAGGATACGGTGACCTATATCACGGTCAACGGTGAACAGGTGGCGACCACAAACCAGCCGGCGGCTAATCAGCCGGGTGGTGCCGGAGCCGAAGGCAACGTCGGTGAAGGTAATGAAGACGGCGATGAGGGCAACGGCACTGTCGGCGGCGAAGGTGCTGAAGGCAATACCGAGGAAGGCAATGAAGGCGGTACCGGACCGCAGGAACTGGAAGATATCGACGAGCAGGAAGCGCCGTTGGCCAATAATCCGTCCGGCTCTTCCGGTACGACACCATCCGCCGGCTCCTCTGATTTTGCCACTTTTGTCGGCAATATGCCGGCAGCGGCCAAGATCGGCATCTGTTCAGCGGTCGTGCTGATCGTCGGTGCGGCGGCCTGGCTTCTCCTGATCCGTAAAAAGAATAAGAAGAGGTAAAGATGAAGACATATACGCAGCCGGCGGATGACCGGCAGCGCGGCGGACATAGGGGCGGGAAGATCATTCCCGCCCTTTGCAATATTGTCGGCACGCTGATCCTTCTTGTCGTTATCGCGATGGCCTGCAGCCTGGTGGTACCGCGTGCCCTCGGCTATCAGGTCTATCATGTTGTCAGCGGCAGCATGGCCCCGGCGATTCCCGTCGGCAGCGCTGTCTTTGTCCGTTCTGTCGATCCGGCAGAACTGGCGGAGGGCGATGTGATCGCCTTCATCAGCGGTGGATCTGTGGTGACGCACCGCGTCACCGCCAATCAGGTCGTCGAGGGATATCTGACAACGAAGGGGGATGCCAACGAGGCCGAAGACCCGTCCGGCGTTGATTACAGTGAGGTGATCGGACGTGTCGAGAGACATATCGACAGGCTGGGAACCTTCCTGACAATATTTGAAACAACCATAGGCAAGATATATCTGCTCATATTTGCCGCCTGCGGCGCCATGCTGAATATGCTGGCCGGCCGGCTCCGTTCCCGTTGAGCAGACAAGGTCTGAGTGCTGAGAAATGAGGTCACCCGATGAGCTTTCACACGCTGACAGAACTGGAAAAGGAAAACCGAAAACTGCAGAAGCTGGCCTCTTATGATGAGCTGACCGGTGTTCTGAACCGGCGTGCCATGGAAAAGCTGATTTCCGACACGATGTTCAAGGGCGGTGCTTTGTTTGTCTGCGATCTCGACCATTTTAAAGCGATCAATGATAATTACGGTCATCTGGCCGGTGACCGCTGCCTGAAGTGCGCGGCGGAACTGCTGGAAAAGGCGGTCAGAGCCAGCGATATCGTCGGCCGCTACGGCGGCGATGAGTTTGTCGTCTTTGCTTACGGCGCCGACACCCCCGAAGCCGCCGCGGCTGTTCTTGAGAAGATCGAGGGCTGCTTTGCCGTCAGCCGGGAAAGCCTGCAGATGCCCCTGAGCATCACCGCCGGCTGGGCACTGACACAGGAAGACGATACCTTTGAAAGCCTTTTTGCCCGTGCCGACAGCCGACTTCTTGAACGCAAACGCCTGAAAAAGACAGGCCGGCCGGCGGAAGCCCTGAAACCGTCCCCGGCAGGGGAACAGAAAGCGGCCCCGGGAGCCGTACAGGAAACGGAGTCCGAAGCGGAAGACTGGGGGCAGGATCTGGATTATATCTGCCGTGATCTGGTGGAGGTGATTAAGCGCCACGGCGCGTTCTGCCAGAATTATGATACCCTCAAACAGATCTACCGTTATGTTGAACGCGGTATGCGCCGCAATGAGCAGAAGGCCTGTATCCTTCTTCTGTCATTGGTGGATGTCAACGGCCGCAATATGATGCCCCAGGGAAAGTCAGAGAAGATGGCTGTCCTGGAGACGATCATTCCCCGGAATCTGCGTCTCGGTGATGTCTACACGCGTTACTCAAGCTGCCAGTACCTGATCCTTCTGGATGATGCCCATTCTCCGGAAGCAGAGATCGTAGCTGAGCGCATTAACCGCGAATTTCGGCGCAGCTGTCCCGATGGTGAGCTGCTGTTCCATTACAGCTATGATCTGAAACCGGCTGTCCTCCGGGAGTGACGGCCCTGACCGGTCATGGATAACGAGACCTATGAAGATGAGATACTGTAGATGGGGCGCTGCCCTTTTGGGCGCCGTCCTGCTGCTGACCGGCTGCGGGTCAGACAAGAACGCTGCCGAGCTCATATCATCGGAAGGAGCCGGTAAAGCGCCGGCGTCCGATCAAATTGAAAGCTATAAGAGTTCTGATAATAACGCCGGGACGGTCTATGAGCCGCCGGAAGCTGTCTGGTCGATTTTTGATGAGACACAGGCGGAAGGCAATGACGTCGTTCGCCTGGATATGAGTCAGTCCTCTTATGGCTATTTTGGTATACGGGTTTTTTCCGAATCGAAGATCAAGGTTAAGGTGGAGAAGGATGAGGACGCCTATATCTACACAGTTCCCTCCGACGGAACGACGGCCTTCATGCCGCTTCAGTGCGGCAGCGGACTCTACAAGGTCAGAGTGATGGAGAACGTCGTTGATACGAAATACGCGGCGATCTATGAGACCGAGGCGTCGGTGACGGTCACGGATGAATTTGCTCCCTATCTCAGACCGAGTCTTTATATCAACTACAGCCCGGATTCCCTCTGTACCAGGAAAGCTGCTGAACTGGCCGAAGGCGCCCCGGATGCCCTTGGCGTGGTGACTGCCGTTTTTGATTATATCTGCGGCGCCATCATTTACGATAAGGAAAAAGCGGCTTCCGTCACATATCTGGAGCCCTCGGATATTGACAGGACACTGACGGAGGGCAAGGGTATCTGCTCCGACTACGCGTCTCTGGCTGCGGCTATGCTTCGCAGTCAGGGTATACCTACAAAAATGATTTTCGGCTATGTTTCGCCGGACGATATCTACCATGCCTGGAACATGTTCTACACGGAAGAAACCGGCTGGGTCACGGTGGGCTATCAGGTTTCCGGCGACAGCTGGAACCGACTGGATCTGACGTTCTCGGCCAACGGGACCGACGGTGAGTTTATCGGTGACGGGACCCATTATGCCGATGTGTATTATTACTGATGGTAAGAGAACAGGGGAATCGTTTATATGAAGAAAACTTTGGATGCAGCCGGCGTGAGCGCCTTCTGTGAAAGCATGGGTATGATGCTCGGCGCCGGTATTCAGGTCGATGAGGCGCTGGCACTCCTTTCGGAAAATGATGCTCCGGAGGCGGAAAAGGGCCCCCTCGGTACGGCGCTCCGCCTGATGAGGCCTCTGGTGGAGGAGGGAATGCCCCTCTCCGGCGCTATGGAAGAGGCGATGATCTTCCCGGCGTATGCCGTCAGTATGGCGGCTGCCGGTGAAAAGGCGGGCCGCCTCGAGGAGGTATGCCGCCATCTGGCCGATTACTATACGGCTCAGAAAGCCATGAACGACAAGCTGAAGAGTGCCGTGACCTATCCTGTCATTATGCTCGTTCTGATCATTCTGGTTCTGATGGCGATGCTGACGATGATCCTGCCGGCCTTCCGGGATGTCTATGATACGCTGACCGGCAGCCTGACGGCCTCGTCATATCGTTATGTCAACCTGGCTTCGGGGATATGTCTGGCGGTTCTGGCGGTGATGCTGCTTCTGGCGGCGGCCTTTCTGGTCTGCCGCCTTCTCCGGCACGGGAAGGGCCGGAGAAGGGTTGCCGCGTTCCTGTCGCTGATTCCTGCCGTTGGCCGCGTTTTCGAGAGCCTGGCGCTGTTTCGCTTTGTTTCGGCATTAGAACTTTTCCTGGCGGGCGGGGCGATGCAGGATGAAGCCTTCCGTGATGCGGAAGCCTTTGTGGATCATCCGGCTCTGGAGACGAAGCTGGAAAAATGCCGCAGTCTGATGGATGAGGGCCATTCCCTGTCCCGGGCTGTTTATGAGACGTCCCTTTTTGAACCGGTCTACGGGCGTATGCTGCTGGCCGGCGAAAGAAGCGGCAGCCTGACGGAGGTACTTGACCGTCTCAAAACGCTGCTGGCGGACAATACGGCTTCTCAGGTCGATCAGGTGACCGGCGTCGTGGATCCCCTGCTCTCAGGCGTCATTATTCTGACGATCGGCCTGTCGCTTCTGAGTGTTATGCTGCCGCTGATCGGCATTATGAACGCCATCGGCTGACGGCCTGACCGGGAGGTGCCATGATGTATTCGGACCATAAGAGGCGCCGGCGCGGACCGGCCGTCCTCATCGGGGCTTTGCTGTTGACGGCGGTGCTTGTCCGCGCTGCCATGCCGGCGGTGAAAGCCGATGTATCGGAGGAAAGTGCGGCGGCCGTGAAGGCTGCCATCGAAAAAAGCGCACGGCAATGCTATGCGATCGAAGGGGCGTATCCCTCCGGCTATGACTATCTGGAGGAGAATTACGGCCTGACTGTCAACACAAAAGATTTCTACGTTATCTATGAGGTATTTGCGTCAAATGTGGCACCGGAGATCAGGGTGGTGCCGAGGGAGACCGATTGATGAAACGATCCGCTACGGCCCTGTCCCTGCTGACAGCGGCGGCTTATCTCATATTTCTGACAGGCTTTCTGGTCCTGGTGATACTCGGTGCCGGACTTTTCAGGCGGGTGACCGACGGCCAGTCGGCGAACAATGACCGTCGGGCGATGCTGTCCTATATCGCCTCGGCGGTGCGCAGTGCTGATGCTGAGGGCTGTCTCTATGTGGAGGCTGGTCCCGACGGACCGGTCTTTGTCATTGCCGACCGGGAGGGTGTCTGGGGCAGCCGCCTGTATCTTGAGAAGGACTGTCTGATGGAGGTCTACGGCCGGCTCAGCGATCCGCTGACTGCCTCGGAAGGCAGCCCCATCGGCACCACGACGGTTTTTTCGGTTGAAGAGGAGAAACCCGGTTTTTTCCGGATCACGACGGATGAAGGCTGCGTGCTGACTGGTGTCAGAAGTGAGTATTACTGAAGTGTATTGCCGGGGAAGGGAACAACGATGAACAATCACAACAGGACGGTGGTTTTCTGTCTGGAAACCCTGGGGCTTGTTCTTGTCATGGCTTTGGTGATTCTGATACTGACGCGGGTATTCGGGGCCGCGGCGCTTATGAGCCGCCGGGCTGACCGTCTCACCGAAGCGGCACAGATGGCGGAAAATGCGGCGGAATTGCTCATGGCGGGCGGTGATGTCGAACGTGATATGCCTGAAAATCAAAGTGATCTGAGGCTTGAGACCACAGAAGGGTCCTCGGAAGAATACCCGGGTCTTGCGGTTTACAGCGTCACAGTTTATGATAATACTACCGGAGAAGCCGTTTTTACGCTGGAGACCTCAGTACTCAGGGAGGCAGTGGAATGATGAACGGAAGAACGGTGACGGAGGGAAGACCTGTCAGATTGGGGCCGCTGGCACTTCTTCTGACAGTGATTGGTATTGCCCTGACAGTCCTGGCGGTTTTGACATTTTCGGCCGCCGATGCGGATCTGAATCTGGCGGAGAAAAAAGCGGATCAGATTAGAGAGCGTTATCTTCTGGAATCCGATGGTCAGGCCTTTCTGGCTTCACTGACGGAGAAAGAGAAGGCAGCGCCGGAAAGCAGCGGCCGCACGGTGGAAAAGGATCTGGTCCGCGGCGATCTGACCCTGCATATCGAAGCCGTTGTGACGGAAGGCAAGGTTGACGTGACAGTCTGGCAGCTCAGGAAACACTGGGAAGAGGATACCGGCGTCGATCTCTGGTCCGGCAGCTGACAGCCGAAGAGCCGGCTGTCAGAGGAGATCCGGATAAGACATAAGACAAAAGTAAGGAGCAGCTATGGAACTGTCGGAGATCCTGCAGAATGCGATTGAACAGGAGGCGTCGGATATTTTTCTTATTGCGGGCCTGCCTGTGACTTATAAGTGCAGCGGTCGTCAGATGCGGCTGCCGGGGGAGATCCTCAAGCCCCGGTCGGTTACCTCTCTGGTGGATGAGATCTATCGGATCAGCGACAGAGACGATCAGAATTATCGTCGGGGAATTGATGACGACTTTTCATTTTCCATATCAAAGCTCGGGCGTTTTCGTGTGAATGTGTTCCGACAGAGAGGGTCGACGGCGGCAGTGATCCGTGTGATCCGTTTCGGGCTGCCCGATCCGGCCGCGCTGGGTATTCCCGAGAGCGTGCTGTCGATGGCGGACAACAAGAAAGGGCTGGTGCTGATCACAGGCTCAGCCGGTACCGGCAAATCCACAACACTGGCCTGCATGATCGACCGTATCAACAAGACGCGGGACAGCCATATCATCACCATGGAAGACCCGATCGAATACATACACAGTCATGGGCGTTCCATCGTGACGCAGAGGGAGATATCCATCGACACGCCGGGCTATCTGGATGCTCTGCGCTCGGCCTTGCGGGAAAGTCCCGATGTGATCCTTCTGGGGGAAATGCGTGATTACGATACGATCTCGGCCGCGATCACGGCTGCCGAGACCGGTGTCCTTCTGCTCAGCACTCTGCACACGGGCAGCGCAGCCAACACGATCAGCCGGATTTTGGATGTCTTTCCGGCGGATCAGCAGCATCAGGTTAAGATCCAGCTGGCACAGATCCTGAAGGGTGTTGTCTGTCAGCAGCTGGTTCCGGCGGCGGACGGCACACAGATCCCCGTTTTTGAAATTATGAAAACGAATACAGCCATTCAGAATATGATCCGGGAGGACAAGCTGCATCAGCTGGATTCGGCGATGCAGGCCGGGGCTGCCGAAGGCATGTGTACGATGGACGGAAGTCTTCTGTCCCTGTATCGTGAGGGCAGGATCACCCGTGACACCGCCCTGATCTCCTGTGTCCACTATGACGCAATGGTGAAGCGCCTGTCATAAGATACGAAACGAGAGAGGAATCGTTAACGGTTTTTCGACAAAGGATACATTATGGAAGACACCAGAAAAGAAAATGTTCTCTATGTGCGTATGTTCGGAAGCCTGTCCCTGGAATGGAACGGGAAGGTGCTGGCGGCCTCCGGACGGACAACGGAATCCCAGTTCGTCTATCTGATGCAGATCCTGCTCCATGCCGGCAGCAAGGGTGTCAGCCGTGATACGCTGGAAAAGGTACTGTTCGAGAACCGCGATCTCGACAATGTGCACCACGCTGTCCGCAGCGTCGTTTACAATGCCAAGAAAAAGCTGGAGGCCTTCGGACTTCCGGCCAGCGGCTTTATCCGTCAGAGCCGGGGCGTCTATTACTGGACCGACGAGATCCCGGTGGAAGAGGATGCGGCCCGGATGGAGAGTCTGTACCGTCAGGCGCTGGAAGAGAAGGATCTGGAACGAAAGCTCGGTCTGTATCTTGACGCGGTCCACTGTTACACGGGCGATTTCCTGAGCAACCAGGGTCATGTGGTCTGGATCTCGCAGGAGGCCAGGCGCTACAAGACGATCTTCTGCTTCTGCGTCGAGGAAGCCGCCAAGATCCTGCGCATGAACCGGGATTTCTTCCAGATGGAGGAACTGGGCTGCTACGCGGCCCGTATCAACCCGCTGGCCGACTGGGAGACCATCACCATGGAGGCTTTGGTCGCCATGGGTCGCTTCGACGATGCCAAACAGTTCTACGAGGATACGGTCAATCTCTATCTCCAGGAGCAGGGGCTTCGCCCCTCCGGCCGTCTGATGGAGCTTCTCAACAAGCTTGGCGGCCAGATCGAGCACGATTATGCCGTTCTCGATGATATTCAGCGCAAGCTGGCGGCAGAGGACGATCAGGCCACCGGCGGTTATGTCTGTTCCTATCCGGTGTTCCAGGGCATCTACGCCATGGTCAAGCGCATGATGGAGCGCGGCGGTCAGTCGGTCTATCTGATGCTCTGCACGGTGGTGGACAGCAAGGGTAATCCTATGGAGCCGGGCAGCAATCTGGATGAACTGTCCGAGCGGCTGGGCGATTCGATACGCCATTCGGTCCGCCACAGCGACGCCATCAACAAATACGGCCGGGGCCAGTATCTGGTTCTTCTGGTCAATACGACCCGTGAAAACTGCGGCATTGTCCAGAAACGCATCAACAATCACTTTATCATCGGTCGTCAGAGGACGGGGATACAATATTACGTCAACAGTGTCATCTGCACACCGGACGAAACGAACAAACTGATGGGAGGGAAACCATAATGGGGGACAACCGGTTATACATCAGTTCGCCGAACGCGGTGATGCTGTGCGTTAACAGAGTGGAAGACCTCTGTATCAAGGGATGCTATTACACCAGTTACGCCCGGGAAGGCACACCGGTCCGCAACATGAGCGAGTTCTGCTATGATCTTGAGAACTTCTTCGACGGGCTGGCTTATCCTCGTGAATCCACGAATATCAGAACATTCAAGAACTGCCGGACAAAAACTGTCAACAGAGAGAAAAGGGTAAAAATGATGAAAGACGATGAACTTTTGAGCAAGCACGGTGATCTGGGAACCTTTCTTATCAATGTTCAGCACAGACAGAACAGCAGTTGGCAGGGAAAGATCACCTGGGTTGAAAAGAACGAATCCGTCAATTTCCGCTCTGTCTGGGAGATGGTCAGTCTGATCGGCAGTGCCCTCGATAATGTAGGACAGAACACCGAGCACTCGGCCGACTGGCAGGCGGAGATCGACGCCGCAGCCGCCGATGCCAATGCCGTGGAGAGCGGAACGGAAGCCGGTGAGGGGGCTTCGGACAAAGCCTGACAGAACGGCGTTTTTCCGGTCTTTTATAGTGTTGCTCCATGCCGCATCCGATGATGCGGCATTCTTATGTTTGAAACTGAAGAGAGGAAGACGAGCATGGATATCGGAATTGCCTGGCTCGGAACGGCGTCCGTCAAGATGCGCTTCGGCAGCACCACGCTGCTCTTTGATCCCTACAGTGAGCCCTTTCAGAAGGCCGCCGCCGGTGTCACGGCGGCGGATCTGGAAGATCTGGATGCCGCCTTTCTGACACATCCGCATTTTGATCATTTTGCCGGCGCGGGCAAATATCTGCGCCTGATGAACAATCCGTTTTATCTGGGGAGGCGGGGACTGGTGACGGCCCGGCATCATCATTTTCCGACGGAAAACCTGCGGGAAATCGCGCCGGGAGATGTGCTGACGATCGGTGAGGCCCGGATTCGGGTCCGGCAGGGCCGTCACTGCGCCATCGACAGGGAGCAGATCGGGCCGGTCCTTCATCGGGTGCATACCCCCGGGGATGCCTGCCGTCTGGAACGCGAGCTTATCCAGATGGTGACCTTTCCCATGAAGGATGAGGACATATTCAGCTATGACATCACAGCCGGCGGCCGCCGGATCTTTCTGATGGGCTCGGCAGGTTTATGCGAGGAGGCGGAGCCGCCCCGGGGCATGGACCTTCTGGTGCTGCCCTATCAGGGCAAGGTGGATATGGCTCCCTATGCACTGGAGATCGCGCGGTATTACGAACCGAAGCGCATTTTTCTCAGTCATTTTGACGACGCTTTCCCACCGATGACCTGCCGGATGGATACGGAGGCCTTCACGGCCCTGATGGCGAAAGAGATGCCGGCCTGTCCTGTCCTGACGCCGGAGGCCGGCCGCTTCTATGCGGTCTGAACGTCGACAAAAGGACAGCGGTGTTGTATGATATTCCTATCAGGCGGCTATCCGCCGGCAAGGAGAGTGACATTATGGACAGTATTTCGATTATTGTCCCCTGCTATAACGAGGAAGAGGCCCTTCCTCTTTTTTATAAGGAAGTGACCAAAGTCCTTCAGAGTATGGAGGACTGCCGCTATGAGCTTTTGCTGGTCAATGACGGCTCACGGGACGGGACGCTGGCGATTATGAAGGCGCTGGCCGCGGCGGATGAGCATGTCCGCTACCTGTCGCTGTCGCGGAATTTCGGCAAGGAGGCGGCGATGTATGCCGGCTTCTGCAACGCGGACGGCGATTACACCGCCGTCATGGATGCCGACCTGCAGGATCCGCCGTCACTGCTTCCCGAGATGCTCAGGATCTTAAGAAGCGGTGACTATGATTCCGTAGCAACGCGCCGGGTGGACCGCCGGGGTGAGCCGCCGGTGAGAAGCTTTTTCGCGCGGGCCTTCTACCGCATTATCAACAGGATATCCGATGCGGATGTGGTGGACGGGGCCCGGGATTTCCGGCTGATGACCCGCAGTATGGTGGAGGCTGTCGTCAGCATGTCGGAATATAACCGTTTTTCGAAGGGCATCTTCGGCTGGGTCGGCTTCCGCACCTGCTGGCTTCCTTTTGAAAATGCGGAGCGGGTGGCCGGCAGTTCCAAATGGAGCTTTTGGGGGCTTCTCCGCTACGCGGTGGACGGCATCATCAATTTCTCCCAGACACCGCTGACGCTGGTATCCTGGTCGGGTCTGCTGATGACACTTCTGTCCTTCCTGTGTCTGATCTTTATCGTGGTCCGGCGGCTGGTCTTTGGCGATCCCGTGGCGGGCTGGGCATCACTGATCTGCGTGATTATTTTTATCGGCGGTCTGCAGCTTCTGTTTCTGGGAATCATCGGCTCTTACATTTCCAAAATCTATCTGGAGACAAAGGGCCGGCCCCATTTTATCATCGCTGATACGAATAAGGATGATGCCGTCAGGATACACTGATGTGCGGATGCCGAAAACAAACATACCATCAAAGGAGTTTTTATGGCAAAGAAAATTGTAGTGATCAATGACTGGTACGGAGAGGATCTGAAGGCGGAGATGAGAAAGGCCGCCGAGAAGGCCGGTTTTGATATCGCCTTCTATGAGACACAGGAGGAGGCGGCTGATGCTGTCGCCGATGCCGAGGTCATCTATGGTTTCCCAAACAGGATCCTGTCCGGCGCTGCTTCGCTGAAATGGCTCTGCCTGCCGACGGCCGGCGCCGATGCTTTCTGTAAGGAAGGTGTTCTGGGCGAGGATGTCATATTGACCAACGCTTCCGGCGCCTATGGCGTGACGCTGGCGGAGTTCGCGGTGATGGTGACTCTGATGCTGCTGCGCCGTCAGAAGCTCTATGATGATACGATGCGTGAACGGATCTGGCATGGCCAGGTTCCCCAGAGAACCCTGTGCGGCAGCCGCGTGACTCTGCTGGGGGCCGGTGATATCGGTCAGTGCTATGCCAGGAGGATCCGGCCTTTTGAACCGGCGATCATCACGGCGGTCAACCGCAGCGGTCGTACCGATGCAGACTGTTTCGATGAAGTGTATCCGCAGTCGGCCCTGAAGGAAATACTTCCCCGGACCGATATCCTTGTCATGAGCCTGCCCTCCACGCCTGAGACGATTCGGATCCTGAACAAGGAGCTGATAGATCTTCTGCCCGATGATGCCTATGTGGTTAATGTCGGCCGCGGTACCGCCATCGATGAACCGGCTCTTATCGAGGCCCTGAACGCAGGCCGACTGGCCGGTGCCGCCCTCGATGTCATGCATGAGGAACCGCTGCCCGCCGATGATCCTCTGTGGGAGGCGAAGAATATCCTGCTGACACCTCATATCGCCGGCAATCTGACGACCGAACATACGCGACGGGTCAATGTGGCCATGTTCCTGGAGGATCTGGACAATTACGCCAACGGACGGGAACTGCGTTACCGGGTGAACCGCCGCCTCGGTTACTGATTGAAGAGATCAAACCGTAAGACTAATCGATAACAAGGGACAAGAAAAAACGCTGTGCTCCTCATCGGGCACAGCGTTTTTGTCAGGTTAGACATCTGTCCGTTATCACAGATCGATCTTCGGGATGGAGGCAAAGCCCTTCTCCAGATCGGCATCCGTCGGGATATAGTCTCTCATGGTTCCGTTATTGAACTGCTCATAGGCGACCATATCAAAATAACCGGTACCTGTCAGGCCGAAGACGATGGTCTTCTCTTCACCGGTTTCACGGCATTTCAGCGCTTCGTCGATGGCGGCGCGGATGGCGTGACTGGATTCCGGCGCCGGGAGAATGCCTTCAGTGCGGGCAAACATCTCGGCTGCCTTAAAGACAGACGTCTGTTCGACGGAGACAGCACGCATATAACCGTCATGATAAAGCTGGGACAGGATCGGGCTCATGCCGTGATAGCGCAGGCCGCCGGCGTGGTTGGCGGAGGGGATGAAATCGTGTCCCAGGGTGTACATTTTGGCCAGCGGTGTGACCATGCCGGTGTCACAGAAGTCATAGACAAAGCGGCCGCGGGTCAGGGACGGGCAGGAGGCCGGCTCGACGGCAATGATATCATAGTCGGCTTCACCGCGGAGCTTCTCGCCCATGAACGGTGAGATCAGACCGCCCAGATTGGAGCCGCCGCCGGCACAGCCGATGATGACATCCGGCTTAATACCGTATTTTTTCAGCGCTGCCTGGGTTTCAAGACCGATCACGCTCTGGTGAAGAAGAACCTGATTCAGGACACTGCCCAGAACATAGCGGTAGCCTTCGTTGGAGACGGCGGCTTCAACGGCCTCGGAGATCGCACAGCCCAGAGATCCGGTTGTGCCCGGATGTTCGGCCAGAATCTTACGGCCGATTTCGGTGGTATCGGAGGGGGACGGTGTGACCGCGGCACCATAGGTGCGCATGACTTCGCGGCGGAACGGCTTCTGTTCATAGGAGACCTTGACCATGTAGACGCGGCAGTCCAGCCCGAAGAAGGCGCAGGCCATGGAGAGGGCTGTGCCCCACTGACCGGCACCGGTTTCTGTCGTCACGCCTTTGAGACCCTGTTTCTTGGCGTAATAAGCCTGGGCAATGGCGGAATTGAGCTTGTGGCTGCCGGAGGTGTTGTTGCCTTCGAATTTATAATAAATGTGGGCCGGTGTGTCGAGGGCCTTCTCCAGAAATACGGCGTGGGTCAGCGGCGACGGACGGTACATTTTATAGAAATCCTGGATCTCCTGCGGGATCGGGATCTCCCGGTCGGTATCATTCAGTTCCTGTGCCACCAGCTCCTCGCAGAAGACCGGCGCCAGATCTTCAGCTGTCATCGGCTTCAGGGTGCCCGGATTCAGCAGCGGGGCCGGTTTGGTTTTCATATCGGCCCGGACGTTATACCAGAACTTCGGGATTTCATTTTCTTCAAGATAGATTTTGTAAGGTGTGTTCGGAATGCTCATAGGTCACTCTCCTTTTCAATGCCGGACGAGAGACAAAAAAAGACCCTCGCCCATCTACAGATAATGTAGGGACAAGAGTCGAACTCCTGCGGTGCCACCCAACTTGACGCATAGCGCCCACTCATGCATACAAACATATGCTTCCTTTTGATAACGGAGAGGTCTCCGGCTCACCTACTGTGCGGACGGCTCTGTGAATGATGCCTCTGCGTATTCGGATCGCCCTCGGAAGCCCATTCGATAAGCATTTTCTGCTGCCGTCGCACTATCGGCAGCTCCCTGAGAGAAAAGCGGCTTACTTACTATTTCTTCCTCAACGGTTTAAATGCACTTTAGCACCGTCGTTTTTTTTTGTCAACCGGAAAATCAAAACATTTTAACGCCTTGTCAGAGACCGTCTTCCTGCTATAATGTTGACATAACATGGAAGGAATTCTCATATTGGCTATGATTTCATTTCGTAAAAAGATATCCCTGATCAGTCTTTTCCTGGTGTTGTCACTGCTCATCGGCAGTGTGCCTGCCGGCGCCGCCACCGCCGCGGCGTCTTCTGTTCCGGTCGCGGGAGATGAAGCGGAAGTCCCGGCAGCGGACGTGTCATCGGCGGAGATGCTCCCGGCGGCGGATGCCGCATCGGGGGCAGAAACCCCGGAGGAGAGCGCATCGGGGGCGGAAACCCCGGAGGAGAGCGCATTGGGGGAGGAAGTCCCGGAGGAAGGCGCATCGCCGGAGGAGACCCGGGATGAGAGCAACGCGTCAGAGGAGGCAGCGGCCGGACCGGAGGATACGGTTCCCGAGATGCCTCTTCATGATGCGGTATCGGGGCGTGTGACAGCAGGCGTTTACCGGATCACCGCTTACGGCTATGCCAATCTGGCCCTGACGGTGACCGGCAGCGGACTGGCTCCCCGCGACAATATCGCCCTCGGCACGACCCGGGAGGATTACAGCCAGCTTTTCTATCTGTCACCTCAAAGCGACGGCACCTATATCATCGAAAATGTCGGCTCCGGTTTCGTGATGGATGCGGATACGGCCGGTACCGTCAAGGGCACCAATATCCGCCAGTATAAGGCTAACGGGACGGTGGCTCAGAACTGGAAGCTGACGGAAAGTGCCGCGGGCGTCTACACCATCGGTGCCGCCTATTGCCCGCTGGTCCTGGATATCGATACGGCCCGGATGGCCGACGGCACGAATATCCGTCTGTGGAAGAGCAACGGCACCGCGGCGCAGCAGTGGCAGCTCTCCCGTGTGGCGGATCCTCTGCCGGCGGGCACGTATTTTGTCAAAAATACCGGCAGCGGTCTGATCATGGAAGCGCAGGATGACAGCCGGGCGCTGCGCAGCAATGTGTCGGCCGGCAGCTATACCGGCGGCGATTATCAGAAGCTGATGATCTCGACGCCGGATAACGGCGCTACCTACCGCCTTCGCTTTTTTTCCTCCCGGCTGACGCTGGATGTGACCGGCGGCAGCAAACTAAGCGGTACGAATATTCAGCAGTATAAGGTCAACAATACGCCGGCCCAGAGTTTCCGCATCATTCCGCTGGGCAACGGCACTTACAAGATCCTATCCTGCTTAAGTCAGATGCCGCTGACCGTCACAGACGGCAATGTCTGTGTATCGACGGCGGCGGCTCCGGGAGACGGATCCCAGACCTGGACTTTCGAGGCGGCGGATACGTCTGTCAAGCCGGGCATGTACTTCCTTGTGTCGGCCAAGGATACCGCCAAGGTGGCAGACATCACCGGCGGCAGCTGGCTCAGGAAAACCAATGTTCAGCTCTATTCCAGAAGCAAGACATCTTCGATCGTCAATCAGCAGTTCATCCTGACAGCGGTGTCGGACGACTGGTTTACCATTACCAATGTCGGTTCGGGCAAGGTCTTTGATAAGGCCGGCGGTGCCGCATCGCCGGACAATGATAATGTCTGGCAGTATACGGCCAATGGCTCCGAGGCGCAGTTGTGGCGTTTTGAAAGCACCGGTGACGGCGACGGCAGCTATTATATTATCAACAACCTGGGCAAATACCTGGATATTCAGAGCGGTGAGACCGCCAACGGCACGAATATCCAGGTCCATAAGGGCAACAGAACCGCAGCCCAGAAGTGGTGTCTGGAATCCACGACCTTCGGCGGCAAGGGATGGAAGACTGACAATCAGACGGAGCGGCGCTATTACAGGGACGGGA
>JAQXFO010000012.1 GCA_029005135.1 Lachnospiraceae bacterium | reverse complement strand
CAGCATGGCCTTACCGAAGGGTTCTCTCTTCTTCTCTTCCTTCCCGACGCCGCGTATGAGCAGAATAAGGCTCAGGACTGTCAGGAGGACAAGCATGATTATCGGAAATGTGCGCGGACTGGGCGCCCCGGCGATCGTGGCACCGGAAATGCGCGTCGTCAGGCATCCCATGAAGGCACAGAACGTCAGCAGAACGACCGCTGCCTTTCGATCAGTTGACATAAGACTATCTCCTGTTTTTAAAATGGTATCTTTACACTTTATCATGCTAAAGTCATCCGCTCCGGTTTACAAGAATCGTTTTCTTGTGCTATTATAAGTAAAACTTATATTAAATAAGATAACCCCCTCTCTCATAAAGGAAGGGTGCTGCCATGACCGATCCCTCCATCAACACTCGTCAGATGCGTTACATGCTGATGATCGAAAAAGAAAAGAAAATCTATCGTGCCGCCGAGAAATGCTTCATCTCTCAGTCCGCCATGAGTCAGCACCTGGCGGCTATTGAAAAGCAGTACGGCTGCCGCATTTTCCGGCGTGTCAATAACAGCTGGGTGCCGACACCGGAAGGACGGAGCATACTCGCGGCTTACCGCAAAATTCTGGCCATTACCGAAGAGCTGAGCGACAGGCTGGAAGCCATGGAGACCGATCGAAAGGCCACCGTCACGCTGTCGATCCCCACAGTCAGGGAGCCCTTCATCTTTCCGGACCTGTATCAGGCTTTCCGGAAGGAATTTCCCGACAATTATCTTAAGCTGATTCAGCGGCCCATGACCGATATTCCCCGTACCGTGGCCAAAGGCGAGGCACGCATCGGCTTCTTCTTCCCGAAGAGCGATATCCCGCTGGACTATGACACCGATCTGACCTTTGAGACGATCTGTGACGAGGAGTTGGTTCTGCTGTGTTCCCGCCGCCATCCTCTGTCCGAAAAGGCTCAGCACAGCGGGACACTGCCGTTGGAGGATCTCAACGGTGAAACCCTGGTATCCCTCATGCCGTCCTTTACACTGCAGAAGATAGCCGACGATTTTTTCCTGCAGCACCATATCACCATACGGGAATCCATCACCTTCGGCAGCATAGAGACAGCCATCCACTTTGTGGCCGACGTGGGAACGCCCTGCCTTCTGCCTCCGATGTTCCTCCGGAGCCTGTATCCGGCCGGAAAACCGGGCGACGATATCATAGCTGTTCCCATCAGGCCGGCGCCGGTCTACCAGCTTGGGCTGATCTATTCCCGCAACCGCTCGCTTTCTTCCCTTGAGAGGCGGACCATCGCGCTGGCCCGGGAGGTCATCTCCGCCCGTGTCGGCATCGATATATAAAAAAAACGCCCGGCACCATGGGATCACCACGGTGCCGGGCGGCACGTTTTCTGATATTTATTCCACAATGACGCCGCGTTTGGCGAATTCTTCCACCATCAGATCCAGATCCGGTTTGATGTTGATGGGTTCGCCGGCGGACTTGATAGCGTTGGCGACGTCCTTAAGGCCGTTGCCGGTAACGACAGAGACAACAGTGGCATCGCTCGGGATAAGACCTTCTTCACAGGCCTTCTTCAGAGCTGCGGTACCGGTGACGCCGGCCGGCTCTCCGAAGACGCCGCAGGTCTTGCCCAGGAGCTTCTGTGCCGCCAGGATCTCTTCGTCGGAAACGTTGACGGCCAGGCCGTTGGATTCGCGGATGGCGTTGAGGGCCTTATCGGCATTACGCGGCACACCGACGGAAATGGAGTCGGCGATGGTGTTCTCTTCCATCGGCTCCCACGGTTTATTCTCCTGGATGGCCTTGTTGAGCGGATAGCAGCCCAGAGACTGGGCGGAGATCAGGCGCGGCAGCTTGTCGATGAAGCCAATGGCGTACAGATCCTTCAGGCCCTTCCAGACACCGGCGATGGTGCAGCCGTCACCGACGGAGATAGCCAGATAATCCGGCATTTCCCAGTTGAGCTGCTCGGCGATCTCCAGGGCGACCGTTTTCTTGCCTTCGGACAGATACGGATTGATGGCCGCGTTGCGATTGTACCAGCCGTATTTATCGATGGCTTCGGCAGACATCTTGAAGGTCTCTTCATAGTTGCCCTTGACAGAGATAACGTTGGCACCGAAGATCATCAGCTGAGCCACCTTTCCCTTCGGGGCACGTTCCGGTACAAAGATATAGGTCTTCAGACCGGCTGCGGCGGCGTTGCCGGCCAGGGATGAGGCGGCATTGCCGGTGGAGGAGCAGGCGATGATCTTAGCACCGGCTTCCTGTGCCTTGGCGACAGCCATGGCGGAGGCACGGTCCTTCAGGGAAGCGGTCGGATTCTGGCCGTCATCCTTGACCCAGAGTTTTTTGATGCCCAGCATCTCGGCCAGGCGGGGTTCTTCGTAAAGCGGAGACCAGCCGACTCTCAGCGGAGTGTCCGGGGTACTCTCTTCCACCGGCAGCAGTTCGCGATAACGCCACATGGAGCGGTTCTCTCTTGCCGCCAGCTTTTCCTTTGTCAGGTTGGCCTTGATATAATCATAGTCATAGATGATATCCAGAATACCGCCGCATTCACAGTTAGTCAGATTCGGAACGGCTTCGTATTCTTTGCCACATTTCACGCAGCGGGCGCATTTGACATTTTTCAGCATGGTATCTTCCTCTCTTCAATACACGAAAAAAGGCACGGCCGAAACCGTGCCTCATCACATTCTTATTAAGCCTGATGCTCGGCTTCGAACTTCTTCAGGAATTCGACCAGGGCTTCGACGCCTTCCTTCGGCATGGCGTTGTAGATAGAAGCGCGCAGACCGCCGACGGACTTGTGGCCCTTCAGGTTGTCGAAACCAGCAGCCTTGGTAGCGGCAACAACTTCGGCATCCAGTTCCTTGGATTCTGTCACGAACGGCACGTTCATCAGAGAACGGTCTTCCTTGGCAACAGTACCGGTAAACATCTTGGAGGAATCCAGGAAGTCATACAGGATCTTGGCCTTTTCGATATTCTTCTGATTCATGGCTTCCAGGCCGCCCAGGGACTTCAGATATTTGAAGACCTTGCCGCAGCAGTAGATAGCCCAGCAGTTCGGTGTGTTGTACATGGAACCGGCATCGGCATGTGTCTTGTACTGCAGATAGACCGGCAGATCTGTCAGATCGTCACGGATCAGGTCTTCGCGGATGATGACCACGACCATACCGGCCGGGCCGACGTTCTTCTGAACACCGGCGTAGATCATGCCGTAATCGGAGACATTGCACGGACGGCTCAGGAACATAGAGCTCTGATCGGAGACCAGGATGTGGCCCTTGGTATTCGGCAGGGTGTTCCAGGTCAGGCCGTGGATGGTTTCATTTTCGCAGATGTAGACATAGTCGGCATCTTCCGGGATATCAAGATCGGAGCAGTCCGGAATGTAGGAGAAGTTCTTGTCCTTGCTGGAAGCGGCGACAATGACTTCACCAACCTTCTTGGCTTCGGCGATGGCTTTCTTGGACCAGGCGCCTGTTTCAACATAGACGGCCTTGCCGTTCTTCATCAGGTTCATCGGAATCATGGAGAACTGCAGTGTGGCGCCGCCCTGGATGAACAGCACTTTGTAGTTGTCCGGAATGCCCATCAGGTCTCTCAGATCCTGTTCGGCTTCATCGATGATGGTCTGAAACACTTTGGAACGATGAGACATTTCCATGACGCACATACCGCTGCCGCGATAGTTCATCATCTCGTCTCTGATCTCTTCCAGAACAGGTTCCGGCATCATAGCGGGGCCGGCGGAGAAGTTAAACGTACGATCGTATTTCATCAGTCACACTCCTTATCTTGATTTCTCTTTGGCATAAGACCTGCGGACTGGCATGTCAGTCCGCAGGCATCTCACAGTGTTCGATTCTGAATTACAGGTTCTTCAGAAGGCCTGTCTCTTCGTTGAAGGCGTTGATCAGTTCATCAAGATCGGCGGCTTCCTTGTGGACAGCATCCCAGGTGTTTTCTGTGTCATACCACAGCGCATTCAGCTCGGCAGCGGTCTTGCCCTGCTGTTCGCACCATGTATAGTATTTCAGATGGTGGACTCTCTTGCGGTCAGCATAGGTCAGTTCCATCATGTTGTCTGTCTTGAGATCCAGGATGTGCTTGTTGTGGTCAAGCAGAGCCTCGGTGGCGGTGTAAGCGCCGTTCTGCTCGTTCAGCTCATCGATACGGCTGCCGTACATAGCAGCGCTGTCTGTCAGGACTGTGCCGACAACATCATGCTCTGTCAGTTCATAGTACTTGGCCATCTTGATGCAGCACAGGACGTTGGCGATACCGGAGATGCCGAGCCATGTCAGCTTCTCAACGGTTTCATCGTCGATACCCAGATCGTTCTTCAGGTAAGCCTGGCCTTCCGGTGTGTTGAAGAGGCGAAGCAGTCTCTGGCTGTCTTCATCGTCGATGTCGATGACCATATCGGTGTTCTTGACATTGTGGATCCACGGGATGTGCTTGTCGCCGATACCTTCGATGCGGTGGCCGCCGAAACCGTTGTTCAGGATGGTCGGGCACTGCAGAGCTTCACCGACGGCCAGCTTAAGGCCCGGATATCTTTCCTTCAGCAGGTCACCGGCGGACATGGTGCCGGCGGAACCGGAAGTGAAAGCGGCGCAGGCGAAACGATCGCCCGGTCTCTTAACGGCTTCAAACAGATCGGCCAGAGCATAACCGGTGACATTGTAGTGCCACAGCGGGTTGCCCATCTCTTCGAACTGATTGAAGATCATGTACTGCGGATCCAGCTTCAGTTCGTTTGTCTTGTCGAAGATTTCCTTAACGTTGGACTCGCAGCCCGGTGTCGCGATGACTTCGGCACCGATCTCATGCAGCCAGTCGAAACGCTCCTGGCTCATCTCGGCCGGCAGGATGGCCACACCCTGGGCACCGAGCAGACGGGAGTTGAAAGCGCCGCCGCGGCAGTAGTTGCCTGTGGACGGCCAGACAGCCTTGTGTTTATTGACATCGAACTGACCTGTGACCAGTCTCGGTGCCAGACAGCCGAAGGAAGCGCCGACCTTGTGGCAGCCTGTCGGGAACCACTTGCCGGACATAGCAATAATGCGGCAGGGAACGCCGGACAGCGCTGACGGGATCTCGACATAGTTCGGGACATCCTGATACAGACCGCCGGACAGCTTGGCTTCATTCTTCCAGCTGATACGGAACAGGTTAAGCGGGTTGACTTCCCACAGATCTACGCTTTTCAGTTTTTCCTGGATCTTCTCGGGAATCAGCTCCGGATTCCGCATCTGCGCAATCGTCGGAATGATGATGTTGTTCTCTTTAGCCTTGGCAATATTGTTCGCCAGACCGCTTTTATTGATGCTTAAATCGATCATGTTATCCACCTCTCTGAATGCTTGTGTTAAAAACATTACAAAAAAATTATAATTCACACAATTTTTTTAGGCAACCCTTCCTTTGAGTTTTTTCCTGTCTTTAGCAAAATAATCTCAAAATCACTGTGTACCATATCAAAATTGTGATAAAACAAAAACCCTCGTCAGACCCCGCCTTCGCCGGTTTTATTTTTCTGATTAAAGTGAAGGGCATACATCACGATGAGCATGACCGCCACGCCGACGACGAGACTGAGCACCGTTTTCCCGGTGAAACCGGCGACAAGATAGGTCACGAAGCTGACCGCCGCCGCTGTCAGGGAATAGGGGATCTGGGTCGATACGTGGACGATATGATCACAGCCGGCACCGGCGGAGGACATGATCGTGGTATCGGATATCGGTGAGCAGTGGTCGCCGCAGACGGCACCGGCCATGCAGGCCGAGACGCAGATGATGGCCAGCGGGCTGCCGGATTCCAGCGGGAACACCTTGAGTGTGATCGGAATCAAAATACCGAAAGTCCCCCAGGAGGTACCGGTGGCGAAAGACAAACCGCAGGCAATGAGGAAAATGATGGCCGGCAGCAGATTGAGCAGGTTGGACGCGCTGTGTTCCACCACACCGGCGACGAATTCGGCCGCGCCCAGGGAATCGGTCATCCCCTTCAGCGTCCAGGCCAGGGAAAGGATCATGATGGCCGGCACCATGGCCTTGAAGCCCTCGGAGAGACAGCCCATGCATTCCTTGAAGGGCAGCACGCGGCGGACCGTATACCAGATCAGCGTCACCACCAGCGCAGCGAAGGAGCCGAGCACCAGGCCGACGGAGGCATCGGAATTCGCGAAGGCGTCCACGAAGCTTTCGCCCTCAAAGAAGCCGCCGGAATAAATCATGCCGATGACACAGCCGATGATAAGCACGACGATGGGAAGCACCAGGTCGCTGACCTTGCCGCGGGCCGACGCAGCCGGTTCATCATCGGCGGCACCTTCACGGCTGACGGTGAACAGGTCACCCTTGAGAGCATTATTTTCATGAAGAGCCATGGGGCCGTAATCGATCTTCAGGACCACCAGGACGATCATCATCACGATCGTCAGAAGCGCGTAATAGTTGGACGGGATGGCTCTGATGAAAAGCACAAGACCGTTCGTCCCTTCCGGAGCAAAGGCCGACACGGCGGCAGCCCAGGATGAAATCGGCGCAATAATGCAGATCGGCGCGGCGGTGGAATCGATAAGATAGGACAGTTTCGCGCGGGATACCTGGTGACGGTCGGTGACCGGGCGCATGACGGAGCCGACAGTCAGGCAGTTGAAATAGTCATCGATGAAGATCAGCATACCCAGAACGATGGTGGCCAGCTGAGCACCGACGCGTGTTTTGATGTGTTTCGATGCCCACTCGCCGAAGGCAGCCGAGCCGCCGGCCTTGTTCATCAGCGCCACCATGATGCCCAGAAATACCAGGAACACCAGAATACCGACATTGTAAGCATCGGACAGCTGGGCGATCAGCCCCTCGCTGAAAATGTGCTCCAGGGCACCGACCGGATTAAAGCCGGCATAAAGCAGACCGCCGACGGCAATGCCGATAAAAAGCGACGAATAGACTTCCTTGGTGATCAGGGCCAGCAAAATGGCGATGATCGGGGGCAGCAAGGCCCAGAATGTTGCGTACATGTGTTACAACTCCTCCCACATTTTTTTGATGTGCGCAGCCAGTTCGGGACTGCGCTCTTCCATAACACTCATATAATACCGGCGAACGGCTGACAGTTCCCGGTAAGCCTCGGGATGATGCTCTCTGAGATAATCGTCCTCCCGGTGACGTCTTTCCACGATGTGTCGGAGCGCATCCTCATCGTGACGCTTGTCCAGCTTTTCCTCCACATCGATCTGCCGGCGGATCAGACGATCGGCCAGCTTCTTCAGTTTCTCGCGGTCGGTGCCCGGCCCCTTCAGATCCTCTTCGAGACCCAGAAGCTGCTGACGGACGACCTCCGACAGGAACTCGTCCTCATCAACGGCATTCCAGTAGGAACCGGCCAGCTTCTCCTCTTCCCTGTCCAGCAGCGCCATATCGACCGACTGTCTGGCCAGTGAATCCGCCGCCACCTTTGCGGCCAGCTCAAGAACACGGCGGCCCGCCTCCTCGGGACCGTAGGCCCAGCTGAAGGCTTCGTAGAGCCGGGTGTGACCGACGTCAGCCCCGGCACTGTCGGAGCTGCTCTCTTCCGCCGGTGCCTCCAGGGCATAGGGACGCCGGGCGCCGCTGTCGGCCAGCGCCTGCGGCAGTGACATTTTCACCGCCTCTTCCGTTATCAGTTCACCTGCGCCGAAGGTGCGCAGCTGTTCATTCACCGAAGCCCGGTGACCGGCGATCATCAGTGAAATGCCCCTGCCGCGCAGATGGCGGTACAGCGACAGAAGCCTCTCGGCCGCCGTCACATCCACCGAGGGCACGCCGGACGCCTCGATAATAACACGTTTTGTCTCCTCCCGGACCGCCTGTTTGATATCTTTGTCCAGAATATCGATATTGGCGAAAAACAGGGGCCCTGTCAGGCGATAGATAACCGTGCCGCTAAGGGGCAGGGTGCCGTGAGCCGACAGCGGATAAAAGCTGTTGTCGCTCGCATGATAGCCGAGGAATTCGCGGGGAGGTTCGGAAGCCCGCACCACAACCGTGAAGAAGGACAGGATCACGCCCGCCATAACGCCGTAAATGGTGCCGAACAGAAGCACCACCAGAAATGCGGCCCAGAAGATCACCCATTCCATCCTGTCGACCTTCCTTAAGCGGCCGGCAAGACGGAATTCCAGGATGCCGATGAGGGCCGAAATCACAATGCCCGTCAGCACCGGTACCGGCAGATAGGCGATGAAGCCCGTCATAAAGAGAAGGACCAGCACCATAAAGCCGGCTGCACTCACTGACATGAGCTGGGATGTCACGCCGAACTGATCGGCGATGCCCGTACGGGAGACGGAGCCGTTGACCGGGCAGGTACCCGTCAGAGCCGCCGACAGATTTCCCAGACCGTAGGCGAGGATCTCCCGGTTGTTGTCGATCTTGTCACCGTATTTCAGGGCATAGCTGGTGGTGGCCAGCAGTGTCTCTGAGACGATGACCAGAGCGATCGTCAGGGATGATACGATGATGGCAGGACCGTGGCCGGCCAGAATGCGGATATCCGGCAGCACAAGGGAAGGCAGCCCGGGTTCAACGGCGGACAGCAGCGCCACGCCGCAGCGTTCCGGATGCCACAGTACCGTCACCAGTGCCCCCAGCCCCATCATGATCACCGACATCGGTACCTTCGGACAGAGCCGCCGGCCGATCAGGATCACCGCGATTGTGATAAGGCCCATGGCAAGAGACAGCGGGTGGACGCCCTCAAGGGCCGTCTCCGCGATATGCCGGATCAATGCGGGGGCCTCGCCGATACCGGAGGAGCCGCCGTAGAGCTTCGGCACCTGGATCATAATAATGGTGCAGCCAATGCCCGAGATAAAGCCGCCCATCACCGGCTCAGAGATAAAGCGGACAAAACGGCCGGCGCCGATCAGGCGGAACAAAAGGATCCAGACAGCCGTCACCAGCGTCACGACCGGCACCACGCGAAGAGCCTCCTCCGATCCCTGGACGATGCCCATTTCCGACAGGAGCATACCCACCAGTGCCGCCGGCGCCGCGTCAACACCGAAAACAAAGCGCGGTGAGGTGGACAGCAGTCCGAAGATCAGGATGGGCAGCACTGAGCCGTACAGGCCGTAGACAGCCGGCAGGCCGGCGACCTGAGCGTAGCCCATGGAGATCGGTATCGAAACCAGGGCTATGATGAGGCCGGCCGCCACATCACGCAGCGCGGTTTTGGGCATTATCTTCACGCCTTATCCTCCTTCGCCTCATGAGGGCCTTCCGCCGTCTGAGTCTCCAGCGCCTTCAGCTTTCCCGCCAGATTGTTCTGCAGGAAATATTTGCCGCCGTGCCCGGTTTCCAGATATTTCTCCCGGACATCCTCCTCCGCCCGGATGATCCGCTCCAGCAGATCCCTGGCCGACAGGCGGTGGGCACCGGCGCCGAAGATAATCACCTGCTCCACCGCATCGGAAGTGGCCACGCTGACACGGTAGCGTTTCACCAGTTCCCGGGCTGCCTTCTCGATGTACTGATCGGCGGTCTCCGCTTCCCTGGTGAAAATGACCGTGATGTTGTGGAAAGTCAGCACCTCTTCCACGCCGCCCCGGACCTTGTAGGCATCAAAGACCAGGATCACCTTTTCCCGGATGCAGGCGGCGTACTTGCTGAGAATGTCCATCAGCCGGTCCCGGGCCGCCTTGATATCGCCGGCCGCCAGTTCCCGGAGATCTTCCCAGGCGAAGATAATATTGTAGCCGTCCACCAGCAGATATTCCCGGAGAGGCTCCTCCGTGCTGCGGGAGCGCCCGGCCTTCGCCGGCTTTTTCCCCTGCGCCAGTGCCTCCCTCAAGGCCCTCTCCTTCAGGCGGGCTTCCCGCTCCGTGGGCAGTTCCCGCCGGATCGGCCCGTAAGTCCGTTCAAATATCGCAATAAGATCATCCTCGGCAGCAGTGATGGCTCTTTCACGAGTGCGGAAATCCGCCCCCGCCAGGGGATCCGGCCGCCGGGCGGCCTCTTCATAGACAGCCTTCGGCGCCTCGAGGGTACCCGCCACATGCTGATACTCCCTCACCTGATACCAGGGGATCACCGTGCCCGCCCCGTGACTGCAGAACACGGAAGAAGACGGATGACGCAGGTCTGCCTCCGGGTCGTAGCCGCAGGCGGCTATGGCCGCTTCGCTGTCCGCACAGGGGCGATAGGGCCCCGGCCGGCAGATAAGACTGCCCTCGCCGCCGGTGAAGGAGGACACCTCATCGGCATAATCCCCCAGCTGTGAGACGGATACCGAACCGCCGAGAACGGCGGTGCCGTTTTCGATAAGCGGTGTCTCCAGAATGGCTTTCTTCTGCGTCAGATCGCTGAGCACACGGCCCAGCGACGCCTGCGGACAGGTTACCGTGACATCATACCAGGGTTCGAGAAGAACGGATTCACCGGTCATCAGCCCCTGACGGACAGCCCGGTGGGCCGCCTGATAAAAGTCGCCGCCCTCCGTGTGCTTCTCATGCGCCCGGCCGGCCACCAGCGTGATCTTCACATCCGTCAGTTCCGACCCCGTCAGCACTCCGACGAGACGGCCCCGCTGCAGCGAGGACAAGATCTGCTTCTGCCACCGTGCCGCCAGCACATCCGTCGACAGACGGCTGTCCAGCACGATGCCGCTGCCCGGCTCCCCGGGTTCCATCAGGAGGTGCACCTCAGCATAATGTCTCAGCGGTTCAAAGTGCCCGACGCCCTCCACCGGGGCGGCCAGCGTCTCCTTGTAGATCACCGTGGGCTGCTCGAAGGCAATCTCCAGGCCGAAGCGCTTCATTGCCACATCCGCCAGCATATCCCGCTGCATCCGGCCCATCATACGGACCGTGATCCGGCGCCGCTTCTCGTCATAGGCGGCATGGAGCATTGTCTCCTCCTCCGCCAGCTGCTTCAGCTTCAGATACGCATCATAAGGATTCTCACCCATCCGGAGCCTCACCTGCCAGGTCAGTACCGGCTGGATCAGGGCCTCCCGGCGGTTTTCCTCCGCGCCGAGGCCCTGTCCGGCAAAGGTATGCACCGGTCCCGTTACGGCACCGATCATACCGGCCTTCAGCTCGTCCGTCTGTTCAAAGCGGTCGCCGCTGTAGAGGCGGATCTGATTGATTTTTTCCTTACAGTTCTCCTCCCCTGCCTCGAAACAGAGGAGTTCCCGGACCTTCAGAGAACCGCCCGTCACCTTCAGATGGGTCAGGCGTTCCCCGCTGCTGTCGCGGGTGATCTTGAAAATGCGGGCGCCGAAGACTTCCGGATAAACCGGCGGCCGGCTGTATCGTCCCAGAGCTGCGATCAGTTCATCAATCCCCTGCAGCTTCAATGCCGAGCCGAAAAGCACCGGAAAAAGCCGGCGCGTGCCGCAAAGGGCGCGCCTGTCGTCATCACTGACCGTCCCGCCCTCCATATAGCGTTCAAGCAGCGCTTCGTCCAGGAGCGCCAGATCCTCAGCCGCACCGGGATCCCGGATCCTGTCCTCGCTCATGATCCCGTCCGACAGCCTGGCACTCATTTCCTCAAGAAGGGTATTCCTGAGGGCAGCCTCGCCGCCGAGCCGTTCCGCCATATCCATTTTATTCACAAATATCACCACCGGAATCCGGTAGTGCTCCAGAAGACTCCAGAGGATCCTGACCTGAGCCGTCACGCCGTCAGCGGCACTGATGACCAGCACCGCCATATCAAGGACGCTCAGGGTGCGTTCCATCTCCGGCGAAAAATCCGCATGTCCCGGTGTATCCAGAAGGACATACCGCCGCAGCCGGCCCTCGTCATCCGACGCCGAAAAGATCGCCTGGCGGGAAAAGATCGTGATTCCCCGGGCTATTTCCATCTCGTCGGTATCCAGGCAGGTGTCACCCTTATCGACGCGGCCCAGATGCCGGATGCTCTCTGTCCGGTACAGCAGGCCCTCCGACAGAGTCGTTTTTCCCGCAACCACATGGGCCAGGATACCGATTACCACCGTATCGTTTGTCATAGGCACTTCCGTTACGCTGAAGGTCCGCGGCCGGCATCCCCGTCCCCGGGTGTCCCGCCGTCACCGCGGCCAAGCTTTCTCAGAGAAAACAGCTTAATCAGGGACCGCAGCATCACCAATACGCCGAGGACCAGACAGAGCCATGTTCCCTCTGCTTTTCCGGCCATGATCATAAGACCCCAGACCGTCATCCCGGCTCCCAGGATCAGCAGGCCGATCCAGAGAACCGCCACCAGCCATACCATTTTCTTATCGCTGTTATTCACAGTCTGACACCTCCTTGTGTCCGGACACAGCGCTGTGCTATCCTTAACTTCGGAAGGCCGGCTCACCGGCCGGCGGCATTATCCGTTGATGACACGTCTGATCGCATCCAGCAGCTCATCATATTCCTCATAAGCCGGCAGCTGCGGATAGTCCGCTTTGATCTTGTCCGTACTGCGGAACAGAAAGCCCGCCTTGCTGTTGAGGATCATGTCCAGGTCGTTGTAGCTGTCGCCGCTGGCGATCGTCTCATAGCCGATCGACTGAAGGGCACGGACCGTGGAAAGCTTTGAGTCCCTGATGCGCATCCGATGGCCGAGGATCTCGCCGTTCGGTGCCACATCAAGGCTGTTGCACAGGATCGTCGGGTAGCCGAGTTTCTTCATAAGCGGCATGGCAAATTCCTGGAACGTATCACTGAGAATCACCACCTGAGTCTCCGCGCGCAGCGTATCCATGAATTCCCGGGCACCGGGCAGCGGATCAATCCTGGCGATCACGTCCTGGATCTCCCGAAGGCCCAGGCCATGTTCCTTGAGAATACCGATGCGATAACGCATCAGCTTATCGTAATCCGGCTCCTCACGGGTCGTAATGCGAAGTTCCGGGATACCGGTCACTTCAGAAAAGGCGATCCATATCTCAGGAACCAGAACACCTTCCATATCAAGACAAGTTATATACATAAGTCCTCCCTGCCGTACCCTGCTTCATCGGTATGGGCCGGCTAACTAAAAAATCTTATTCCTAAATAATATACGAAGCCCGAAGTCCGGGTCAAGGTGATGTCTATGAAACCCATGAAAGCCGCCGCCGTTTCTCTGAATCCCGCCGCGGGACAGCCTCTTGAAAATGCCGAAGTCATGTGCCGCTATCTCGACCGCGCTGCCGCTGACGGCTGTCAGCTGGTTGTCTTTCCCGAAGCCGCCCTCACCGGCTACGGTGTGGAAAATGCCGCCTCTCTGGCGATCCACCGCACCGATCCGGCCATTTTCCGTCTCTGCCGCCATGCTCTGAAGCGCCGCCTCATCTGTGCCTTCGGCTTTATCGAAAAGGATGACGCGGGGCGCCTTTACCTGTCCTGTGCCATGGTGGACGGCACCGAAGCCGTCATTTACCGCAAATGCCACCTCGGCTTCCGTGAACGCACCGTTTTCACCCCCGGCAGCACCATCCCCGTCTTCCGCGGTCAGGGCGCCGTCCTCGGTGCCTCGATCTGCATGGAAGCCCACATACCGGAGCTTCACACCGTCCTGAGAAAGCAGGGTGCCGAGATCGTCCTGATGCCCTACGCCTCCGGCATGAGCGGTGATGTCTGCCGTCGTCACTGGATGCGTATACTCCCGGCCCGTGCCTCGGATAACGGCGTTTTTGTCATCGCCTGCAACCTGGTACGCCCGTCCCGGCAGAAAGCCGTCTCCGCCATGAACAGTCTTCCCGGCTCTCACGCCGGCGGAACCCCAAGCCTTGTCGGCGGCGGCATCATGATCCTCGATCCCAAAGGCGAGATCATAGCCGGAGAATTCCGTCCCGGCGAGTCCTACCTCACGGCCTCGCTGTCCGGCATCCTGCCGCGGGATCTGCCCGACGGCGACATGCACGCCATCTCCTATTTCGACAGGCGCCGGCCCGATCTCTACTGAAAAAAGGCTGTCACACCGGTTTCTTTCCCGGTATGACAGCCTTTGTCATATCAATAAACCCGTTTTCACCTGTTACGGAGACGATGTGGTATCGGCTTTTTCCAGAAGGGCAATCACTTCCCTCAGGTTTTCCTGATAGGTCACCAGCGTCTCCAGCCATCTGTGCCGACAGAGCTGCCCCTGCTCTGTCAGGGCATAGACACGGCGCCCCAGGCTGACGCCTTCGGGATGGACGATCTCGGAGGTCAGAAGTCCCCTCTTTTCCATATCCCGTAGAGCGCGGTACACTCCCGAATGGTCCGGCGGCATCTCGCCCCAGATAGCGGTATCGGCTATCCGACTCAGAAGGTCATACCCATGGCAGGGCTTTTCTGTCAGAAAAGACAGTATCAGCGGCTGCAGAAAACGTGTCAGTGTTCCGCCTTCGCAGGCACAGCCGCGTCCCGGCTCCCGTTCATCCGTCATCAGCACGCCCCTTCCTTTTGATCATTCTGCTTACTGCCAGTGTATCACCTTTTTCTGGATAAGGGTAATTATTTTGTTCATGAACGTCACCACCAGACCGACCATCAGGATGCCGGCCACGGCGTTGGTATAGTTGGCATAGGCAATGCTGTTCTGAATATAATATCCCAGGCCGTGGGAAGCTCCCATCAGTTCGGCAAAATTCAGCATCAGAACCGCCGTCGTCATTGTGATTTTCAGACGGCCCACCATCGACGGAAACACGGCGGGCAAAAGTATCTTCCACGTCATTTCCCGACCCTTAAGCCCCAGCATGCGTGCCGAATCGAGAAGCCGCGGATCCACCGCATCGAGACTGGCAACCGTGCCGAGGAAAGACGGCCAGAAAACCCCCAGAAAAACCACGAGCACGGAAGCACTCCGGAAGGAGGGCATCAGCGCCACCAGGTACGGAGATATCACCACAGCGGGTATCGGTGCGAGGACATTCGCAATCGGGCAGAGAAAGGCCCGGAGACGCCCCAGCCGGCCGCAGATCAGACCCGCCGCCGTCGAAAGACTGAGTCCCAGAGCCGCTCCCAGAAAGAGAAGTTCCAGAGAATACAGCGTATTGAGAAGCATAGTCCGGTACCGCAGCACCAGGACAGCAAAGACATTTTCCGGCGATGGTATGAGGACCGGATGACCAAGTCCCAGCACCGAGGTCAGCATTTCCCACATAAAGAGAAGAAGCCAGACAAAAATGATGATATCGTCCCGTGTCCCTTTTCTGCCTCTCAGGCGGTGAAACTGATAGGACAGCTCAATGAGTAGGATCACCGCCGACAGGGGCCAGGGCGAGGCGACACCCGTGCGGCCCTTCGGCAGGCAGATGACCGCAAGCAGCAGCAGGAGGAAAAGACCGTTCTCCACCCGGACAGACCTCCCGGTGCCTGCCGGCCTCACAGTTCACCTCCGCCGGCATAAGCAAAAGCGCTGTCTGACGCAGCCAGTCCCATGATCAAGGCTTCCCGGAGTTTTCGGCGGTGCTCCGGCTCTTCAGGCACCGTCACATCGGCTCTGACTCCGCCCTCACCCATCAGCCAGATCCGATCCGACAGGGCAAGGGCTTCATCGATATCGTGTGTGACCATGATGATTGTCTTTCTGACACTTCCCGCCGCCTGTATCGCGCGGAGAAGCTTCTGAAGTTCCTGCCTCCGGTGCCTGTCAAGGGCGCCGAAGGGCTCGTCAAGCAGAAGGATCCGGCGATCAAGAGCCAGGGCACCCGCCAGAGCCGCTCTCTGCCGCATGCCGCCGGACAATTGTGAGGGAAAAAGATCGGCGGCATCGGTCATACCCACATAGGCCAGATAGTCAAGGGCGTCCCGATCGGCTGTCTTCCTTGACCCGGCTCTTCCGGTCTCCCGCAGGCAGAAGGCGACATAGCGGCGTACCGTCATCCAGGGGAAGAGTGTGTATTCCTGAAAAACAACAGCCGCCTGTTCGCAGGGACCCGTCAAAGGCTCTCCTCCCACGATAAGACTCCCTCTCCCGGGCAGGGCCAGTCCCGACAGAAGCCGGAGAAGCGTTGTTTTCCCGCAGCCGGAGGGTCCGATGATCCCGACAAAGCTGCCCGCCTCCACCGTCTGAGACAGATGCGACAGCACCGGGCGGTACATCCCGCCCTCGCCATAGCCGAAGCTCACATCGTTAAGTCTGATGAGATCCATGCCTTGTCTCCGTCCTTCCGGCAAGACGGCGCTGCGCCCCGTCTCAGCTGTTATGTTCCTCAAAATACGCCAGCAGTTCCTGCCACAGGGAATTCTCCGGTTCCCGCTCCGCCAGTCTTCCGAGAGCTTCCCCGTAGACATCCGTCACCACATAGCTGTCCCAGTCAACAGCCGAATCCTCGATCTGCCCGATAGCCTCCATGGCTTCATAAAAAGCGACGCAGGCATCCTTATCCGGATCGAGAGAAACGCGCATAGCCGGTGTGTAACTGTCCGTACCGTAAAGCTGGGCCTTAAGAAAATCACGATCCTCTCCGGAGTAGGCCTCCAGAATATCCAGCGTTTCCTCCTCATGCTCCCGGTAATACTGATAGCCGCGCAAAGCCGCCGTTTCAAAACGGATCAGAGCTTCTTTGTTGGTGTTATAAGTGTTCAGACAGCAGGTCTGACGGCAGCAGGGATAGAAGGGCACGTAATCGCGGACACCGCCAATCAGTTCAAGGCCGTAACGGTCGGCATAATACCCCAGGCAGGCATTGGTGATACAGAGATCGAACTCGCCCTTAACCACCCCTTCAATAGCCGTACTGCTGTCTTCACAGTAGACAAAGGTCACATCGGCGCCGTCTTCGGGACCTCCCACCGAATAGCCCTGCTCGATCAGATAATTCTTGAGGACCATCTGGCCTGTCTCGGGCATCTGACAGGCAATGGATTTACCGACAAGCGCCTCCGGCGAATCCGTCGTGATGCCGCTTTGCGGTCTGGCCATGATCTCAGACCCCTCGCCGACGGTCCCGCCGAAAACCCGAAGGGTAGTGACACCCTGACTGATAAAGGTGGCTGCCGCCGTACTGCTGAAGAGGTAGACATCCAGATCTCCGGTCGATACCGCCATGTACGCATCATTCATGGAGGAAACCTTTTCGAAGCTGACCTCCACCCCTTCTTCTTCAAAATACCCCAGAGCGTCAGCATTCAGCACACCAACCGGCTTGACCGATGTCCCGAGCAGTCCCACCGACAACGGCATGACCGCCGTCTCTTCCGTGTGAGCGGGCGCTTCCGCAGACACAGCCTCAGCGGACTCACGGCTGCAGCCTGTCAGTATCAGCGCCGCTGCCGTCAGCCAAACCAGGAGTCTGCCGGTTCCGGCGATGATGCCGGCACCTCTTGCCGCCAGTCGTGAAAACCACTTGCTTTTAGTCATGAGTCTCTCCTTCTATAACTGTATTATATCACATATGTGATATACTCCACTATAAAGCAAAAGCAGGTGGTTTACAAGAACCAAGCGGCCTGAAATGATCACATAAGCTGCTGCAGCACAGTCGTCAGACCTGACAAACCCACCGCCGCATAGACCACCCGGCGCAGTTTATCACCCGTCAGGCGTCGCCGCGCTCTTTCACCGGCATAGACACCGGCAAATACCGCCATCGTCCCGACAATCACCATCGGCAGCATAGCCGGGGTGAGAAAGCCGTTCGCGGTCCGGCCCGCCATGATCAGGATATTGGTAATCAGAAAATGGCACTGGAGATTGGCGACATAACTGTCGCCGTCATCGGAGGCCGCCAGAAAGTAGAGGGCCATCGTCGGGCCGCTGATGGAAAACAATCCCGCCGTCACGCCGGAGAGTCCGCTGCAGCCGATCATGACCGCCGTACCGGGCTTCTTCAGCATCACCTTGTCGGCGAAAAAGTAAAAATAAAGAGCCAGCAGGATAAGGAAAACGCCGAAGATCAGCTTCAGCGTATCCACCGGAAAACGGCTGACCCGGGAAATGATCAGAAGCGATATCACATCGGCGATCGCCGTCGGCCAGAGAACCTGACGGAACCGTATCGACTTCCGGCACCGAAAGGTCATCCCCACAGACAGAAACAGACAAATCGCCGAAGACAGAGCCGGTACCGTCTGAATACTCATAAAAAACGACATCACGATCACGATGATGACCGCGGCGCCAAAGCCCGTCAGCGCCTGGATAAATCCACCGACAGCCGCCCCGGCTGCCAAAGCTGCCCATACCATACACTAATCTCCTTCCAGCGTCATCTCACCACCGCCGCTGCCAAACCAGGCCTCCCGGATCGTCTCTGCCCTGAGTTCCCGGCCAATAATCACCAGCACCGTCCCGGCATGAACGGACATCGCAGCCCCGGCACCATTTCCGGCCGCCTCCCCCGTCTCCTCTGCCGTCAGATTCACCTCCGACGCCACATTGTCCACGCGAAGACGCCCCTTATCCGTCAGAAGGAAGCCCTTAAGACGCAGGGTTTGTCCCCGAAGCGCCGCAAAAAAAGCCCGTGCCGTCTCTTCGGATACTGGCACGTCACATCGGAGCGTATAAGCCTCAGGCCGGTTCCCGGGAGTATTGAGCGTCCTGCCCTCAGAAACCGGTGTCAGCGCTGTCAGCCGCTCAAGGGGCAGACGACCGTAATTTGTCGGACAGATGACCGCCTCCGGATTCACCTCCGTCAGAAGTGCCGAAAGCCGCGCCGTCTCTTCAGGCCCTGCCTCCTCACATTTATTCAGGAGAATCAGACGGCTCTTGCGCACCTGGCTTTCCACCACCGGAAACACATCCGCATAATCCTCATAATGAAGAGCATCCGCCACGCAGATGCCGCCGCGGTAATCATACCGGCGCGCAACCGAGGGCTTCTTCTCCAGATTCTTCTCCATCTGGGCCAGATAAACCGCCATATTGTCGGGATCTGCCAGACCTGAAGCCTCCACAAAAAGGTAATCCACCGGCTGTTCAAGAAAAGCCGCCAGTGTCCGGATAAAACCGCCCTTCAGGCAGGCGCAGAAAATCGAGCCGTTGTTGATTTCCACCAGCTTAAGGCCATCCCGGTTGAGGACCTTGCCGTCAATGCCGATGCGGCCGAATTCATTGACGATCACCCCGACGCGGCCCTCAGGCAGTCCCTCCAGCACGTGGCGTAGAAAGCTCGTCTTGCCCGAGCCGAGAAAGCCCGAAACCAGATACAGCGCCACAGGTTTTTCCATCGTTATGCCTCCGTCTCGATATAGCCGATGGTCTCCCCGGCCGCAAATTCCTCGTCATCCTCCAGACAGCGTTCGACAAGAATACCGCTGCAGGGCGCCGTGAACTCCAGAGCCTTCTTCTCCACCTCGCCCTCGCAGACCACCTGATCCTTCTCCACCGCTGCCCCCAGGGGCACCACCCAGAGCATCAGGCAGGTCTTATACCGAAGATCCATCTGACGGAACTGACATTCACAGGGATGTTCGGGGTCTTTTTTCGGAAATGCCGCTTCCGGCACGATTATCGGAACTCTCACGCCGTCACCTCCGGGAAAAAGGGGCAGGCCTGCTTTTTACAAGTCTTATTCAGCGGATAAAAAGCACAGACAGGCTGTGTAAAGACAAGGTCAAGGCCGAGCCTGTCATTCACGAGGGGAACGGCCGCTTTGAGTGCCAGGAAGGTCGAGCGCTTGCAGCAGCGGGGGCCGTCCAGAGCCGCGATCGCCGTCAGAGCGGCAGCCGTGACTTCCTGGTTCCAGCGCCAGGTCTTGCCCGACAGCGGCGTCGAATCCGTCATCACGCTCATGAAGATGCCGGTGCCCACGGAGGCGCCGCAGACGCCGAAATTCCCGCAGACGCCGCCGGGTACCGTCTCGGCCCGCTCGCGGATCCTGTCAAGATAAGATGCCAGAGTCTCCCTGCTGTCGCCGCGGGAGACGGCTGCCGCCGTCATCAGCGCCGCCGGCACAATAAAATGATGGAAGGGGAAATGGATCGGGACGTCCTCTCGCTGCATCATACTGACGGCGATGGCCGTCACGTCCTTCGTTTTATCGCTGTCAAACAGCGCCAGGCAGTGCTCCTCCAAAGCGTGGAATACCGCCATATCACTTTCCTTCAAAAGCCCCATACTTACCTCCTGCCGACACCTCCGGATGCACAGCGGATATCCGTCCGCCGTCAGGAAGCGCCGATAATGCCGCAAGCGGGAAAACCGAACCGGCTTTCCCGCTTGAAAGTATCCTGGTTATTCGTATTTTTTCAGAAGCTCGTCGATCACGCTGAAGAATTCCTCTTCATCCGGAATGATGGAGACGTATTTCGCTTCGCCGTCCATCATCAGGGTCGGCAGATTGGTCAGACCCAGTTTCTTATCGCGGGCGATGTTGATCTTGTCGTTGTACTTGTATTCCACGACATCGATGCGGTCACCGTATTTTTCCTTGGCCTTCAGGACCATGGCCCACATATAACCGCAGGCGGCACACTGAGCGGAGTCAAGCGTGCAGGCTTCCAGAAGCGGTCTGGGCAGGTTGGCGTAGTCGGGCAGTTCGACTTCGACGTCATCATCGACACTGGCGTAGTTCGCAACGAGGGCACGGGTTCCGGCGATGTCGCGGGAGGCCGTTGTGACGGCGATGCCGTTCTCGATCGGGACGTTGTACGGCATATCGCAGCCCGGGGAAATGATCAGGTTGCGGGTATCCTCCAGGCTGTCCACCATATCGACGACGTATTTCATGTTGTCCATCTGGTTGCCGAACAGCATGGTGGTGGTCAGCGGAATGTTGCCGCCGATGCAGACATTATACTGATCTGTCACAGCCTTGCCGGCGGCCATCGGGATATTCTCATCGATGGAGATGCCGTCCGGACCGGTCTTGCACATAACCTCCAGATTACGGGAGGCATTGCCGCAGACGAAGAAGGCGGAATTCTTGCCCTTGCTGCGGATGTAATCGAAGATTTCCTTATAGGGTTCGGACATGAACGCTTCGAAATGCTTCGGTGAAATCTGGGAGATCAGCGGGTCGACCGGAACGATAACATCCATGCCGACTTCGTCATACCAGTCAATCATCAGCTTGTTCTGCTTCACGCAGTAGGCCATCATTTCCTTCACCAGATCCGGGTTCTTCTTCATATTCAGGAAGAGGTTGGTGCCTCTCAAATGAGAACACAGGGTAAAGGGACCGCAGAACAGACCATAGAGAGCGGTATCGTCGCCGTGGGCCTTCTTCATATGAGCGGCAGCATCCATGACGAGCTTAATACGGCCGGTATTGGTGATGTCCTTCGAATAATCCGGCTCATCCGCCCACGGATGGGAGCTGACCGACGGCGGATTGTCATCGGCCCAGAGAAGGTCGCAGCCCAGCTGCTCGGCCTCCAGCTGAAGGTCAAAAGCAATCGGCTGACCGTCCGGCTGATAGAGACGATGCACTTCTTCGAGGCATTCGATCAGTTTGCTGCCGTCCGTCAGCATCTCGGTGGCCGTGTAGCCTTTGAAAAAGGCAGCATGAATACCGGCATAGGGAATCCAGGGGATACGCTCGACTTTTTCATGATTAAGGGCGCCGAGTACAAGCTCTTTTCCTGTCATAGAGGTCTCCTTTTCGTTCGTGTTGATGTCTTTTTCAAAAACCACTGACATTGCCGCAGTCGTTTTTTTTGACTCAGATTAAAATTTTACGTTCCTTAAAATTTTTAACATATTTTTCCCGTTCCGACAATAGGTGAAACCGTCAAAAACACCCTTTCTTTTTTTGTGGATATATCTGCTGTGCTCTGTACAGCCACGCCTCCGAGGCATAGAAGTCGATGAGATCCGCGCCGGGTGTGACGCTGCCGTCCGGCACACGGCAGACCTCCCCTCCGCACAGATCGGCGGCAGCACCGATCAGGGAAACCGCGCACTGCCGCACCGTCAGTGTCGGGCTGAGTTCTCTCAGATTCACTGTCCGTGAACGTACGGAATCCACGGCGTGACGCGCCAGCTTTTCAGGCGGCGGCGTCAGATAGGCTGCCATCGCAGAGCGATCCACAGCGATCATCAGTGTCCCGTGCTGGAGAGAGACACCGTTTTTCTCAAGCCAGGCCTGGCCGGAGAACTTGAAGCCCTCCGACTCCAGATCGTTGCGGCCGCTGATCTCCGCCCTGAGTCCCAGACTGCGCACCGCATCCCGCACGACTCCCATCAGGGTGCCTTCGGGCAAAAGTCCGCTCCGGCAAAGGAAGGAATAATTCAGGTTGCCGAGATCGTGATAGACGGCGCCGCCCCCTGTCCGGCGGCGGGCCAGATGTCCCCCGTCCGCCCGCAGCCTGTCGAGGCGGCATTCCCGATCCGGTACCTGATGGCGGCCGATGACAACCGTGCGCTCATTCTGCCACAGATAAAGAATCAGGCTGTCCTGCGCCGCCAACTCCCCTTCGGACGCTTCAAAACGCGTCATCAGTGTCTCTTCCAGGGCCAGATTATGATACGGATCCGTCTCTTCCGTCGCGATCACCCACAGCCTCATGCGCATTTACCTTCTCAGGCAGACTCCCTGCCGTGTCTCATCATAATAACAGTCTCCGCCGCAGCCCTCCGGAAAAAGCGTTCCGAGAATCCTCTCGCGGTAAGCCTCCGGCGACGGTGTCTCTGCCAGCAGGTCAAGAGCCGTTCTCAGGCATCTCACCGACGCGGCAGCCGTCTCCCGGTCACAGCCCCGGCTCACCACCTTGAGGGAGGTGATCCCCGCCGAGCGCAGTGCCGGCAAAGCGCAGAGACCGCAGCCCCCGCTTCCCGGCGAAATACCGGCTTCCCCTTCCGCCCTCTCAGGCCCCGGATCATGGCCCGGCAGCTCTGCCTTCCCCTCTGTCCCCGCAGCCAGGCGGCAGGGCAGGCGGCACAGTGCGCCGAGCACATCGGTGTGCAGACTGCTGCAGTAGGCACCGGTAAAATGGCACTTTTCATTAAGAACAAAGGCCTCATACTCCAGAGACGGAAAGGCCGCTGTCAGGGCTGCCATCTCGGCGATGGCAGTCTGTCGGGGAAAGATAATCCCGGCGGCCCCAAAGGCAGCCAGTTCCCGGACAGCGTGGTAATTGAGTTCCCCGTACTCTCCGCTGACATAGAGACGAAGACCGGACGGCACCCCGTCTCCGCCGGCGGCAAGGCGCCGAATCAGCGGCCGGTCGGCGGCGATAATATCCCGGAAGCCGGCCTCCGCCGCTTCCCGTACCACGGAAAGAACATGGGGAAGCGCCGCCTTCGGATACTGAGGTGCGTTAAAAACCACCCGGGCAGGGATTCTCAGTATCCGGCAGAGATCCCGCAGAATAAGAAGCTCCGCCCGGGATCCGATCTGAACATTATAAGAGAGGGCTTCCCGGCGGTTGAGAGCCGTACCTTCACCGAAACGGCGATACCATTCCGGAGGAACATAACCGAAATAGACGCTGTCAGCCCCGGCCGCCGCCATCTCTCTCAGGTCATCAACACTGCCGATACCGGCACTGATCTTCACAGGCAGCCTCCTTCCTTATGACACCGGCGGCAGATTCACAATAACGGTCCCCGCCGCCGATGCCGACGCAAAGACAGTGCCCTCGGACAAGATAGTGTGATCATACCCGAAGAGCGAATTTCCCAATCCGATCAGTGATAACGACACCGGATAGAGAAACGCGCCCCGGCGGCAGGGTGCCTCGCAGCTTTGACGACGGCAGCTCCGGCCGCGATCCCCCGTTCCGACAGCTGCCGCCAGAGGACAGAAAGTGCCCGTATTCGTCTGATAGAGAGGACCGAAGGTCAGATATGTCCCATCCGGCAGGAGACAGGTGTCAAGACAGCCGCCGCGGCGCGGATCCTTGATCCTTTTGTTCTGCAGGATACCGGGAGCTGTCGAAAGGATGCCCGAAGCCTCAAGCCACCCGGTCATGCCCCAGTCTCCCGTCAGGATCGTCAGATCCCGACCGGCCGCTGCCGTCCCGGCCAGAGCCGAAAGCTTCGTTTCCTCCTCAGATCTCAGCCCCTCTCCCACCGGTGCGATAGCCAGATACGCCCGAAGTCCCAGATCAGACGCTCTGCCGGTCAGCATCTGCCAGTCCGACGCCGTTCCCTCCCGGTGCGGACAGAAGCCGCTGCCGAACACCACCGCGGTTATCGGACAGCTTGCCAGCGGATGATCGGGCAGTGAACGGCTCTGCCAGTAATACGCCCGGAAGACCGCCTCCTTCTCTCGCAGGAAAACCACCCTATCCTCATCACTGATCAGCATCACCCCATAGGGCACCGTCCCGAGCCTCTCAAAGCCCTTTGGCCGGCCCCCGGCTTTCTGTGCCAACTGAAGGAGGGCCTCTCTGCGGGAAGCCGGCCATACCGCCGGACCGCTATCAAAAGCCCCGTAGGCCGCTGCCAGGTCAATGTCATCAAGAGTCAGCCGGCGGCGGATATAGGTCAGATAATCCTGCGACACCTGCCGGGCTGCTGCCGCATAGGCCGCATCGTCGATCGTCAGACGGACACATAGACACAGTTCATCCTCATCTATCGCCGCGATCTTCCGGGAATCCGCCGGAAGCTCAACCGTACGAACCGTATCCGTATCCCGGTCATACCAGTCAACGGACAGCAGAATAACAGCCTCCGTCCTGCCGCGATAGTCCAGCGGCAGACGGAAGCTGATCATCGTCGGTGACATCTCAATAAAACTCACCGTCAGGCTTTCGCCGTCGGCGAAGGTCAGCCTGCCGTTCATCAGACCAGTGGGAATCATAAGGTCATTGTATCACAGGCGCGGCAGGTACGAAAATACCGGAGCCCATTGCGGTTTTGTGCGTACCGTTCACGAAACCCGGCCGCCGGGCGCCTCGGCCAGAAAGCAGGCTGCCAGACGGTCCCGGAGAGCCTCGCCCGTAAGGGGCACAAAGGCCCGGCAGACCGCCGCCTCCGCCGTTTCCGCCGGTTCGGGGCAGCGGGCACCGCGCCCGATTGCCTCCCCGTAAAAACAGAGCCGGCAGCGATCGACGGCCGCCGTGCGGCCCTCACTGTCGGTAATGATCATCGTTGGTATCCTGTTATCCCTCATAAGCCGCCTCCCCTTCTATTGTACCGATATAGGCGGTATGCTGCCAGCCCTTATCGGTATTCTGAGCGTGACAGCGGACGATTTCAGAAGACTATAATGACAGTATATGAGGTGAAAACGTGGACGAAGCATTTATCAGAAACCGCATAACGGAGCTCCGGATGAAGAAAAACGTCTCGGAATACCGGATGAGCCTGGATCTGGGCCACAGCAAAAGCTATATCCAGAGCATCTCGTCAGGCAAATCGCTCCCGTCACTGCCGGAATTTCTCGGTATCTGCGATTATTTCCGGATAACGCCGAAGGAATTCTTTGACCGGGACGAGGAAGAACCCATTCTGGTCTGTGAACTGGTTACCGAAGCCCGAAAAATGAAAGATAACGACATTGAGCGGCTGATCGATCTGGCCCGCCGTCTGAACGGCACACGATGATCACCCGCTCTGCCCTATGACCTCGCCGATGCACACCGGTCTCTCGGTGCCCTCCGGCAGGTCTTTTTTTATGGCCCGCAGATCCACCGCCCCCTTTTGAAACAGGAGTACGATCGTCGAACCGCCGAATTCAAACCAGCCCTTTTCCCGGCCTTTGACCGCATGGTGCTCCATCCCGTGATTGCAGATGCGCCCCACCATCAGAGCTCCAATCTCCATCTGGACGACAGTGCCCGCACCGGGGCTCCTGATCACCGTATACTGCCGGGCATTTTCCGTGTAGACGGGATAAGTGCCGCAGGCCGTCGGCCTGACACAGTGCAGGATGCCCGGGATCGTCATCGTCCGCTCAATCTTCCCGTCAAGACAATAGAGATACCTGTGATAATGCCGCGGCTCCAGACGGAACACCAGGGCATCGCCGCCCGAAAATTCCGCCGCCAGCGCATCCGACCTCAGCAGGCCGGCCGTCGTGTAGCGGCTCTTCTTGATGCGGAGCGTCAGATCGTCCCCGATAGTATAGCAGCTCAGAAAGCCGTCGCAGGGACTGATCACATCCCGGGCCCCCGCCTCGATCGTCAGCACCTTCTCCCGGGTAAAAAAATCGTTGAAGGAATCAAAGTGTGTCTTGAGGCAGCCCGTCATGTCGATCCGGTACCGCCGGATATAATATGGCACGAGGATACGTGAAGGGCGGGAACTCAGCAGACGCCCCATCATTTTTGAAAATGACGGCGCCGTCAGGCCCCGGAGCAGGCATCGCCCCGGCAGCGTGCGGTAGAGAAAGCGGATCAGCAGGGTATCCTTCTCCGCCGGACCGCCACGGCCGGACCCGTGCTCCCGGCTGTCAGTCATTCTCATATCAGATCACCGCCCAGGAAGAAGAAGAGGCCCGCAGCTTCGACAACACCGACGACCACCAGGCCGATCTTGCCGGGAAGGCCCGGCTTCTTCACGCGGAACGGCAGCAGAAAAGCCGTTCCTGTCAGGAGAAGCAGTGCCGGAAAGGCCGCCCTGGTACGCACCCACGCCAGATGATAGGCCAGGTAGAGAAGCGGCAGGAGCACCGCGATCGTGGTCACCGGCAGGCCGAGATAACTGCGCCGCCGGCCGCATTCCGCCGCCTGACGCTCCGTCTCAGCGGTGTTGAACCAGGCAAGACGGATCAGGGCACAGAGGACATAGAGCGCCGCCAGAAGGCCCGCCGTCCGAGAGCCCTCCGAGAGCCGGTATACAAAAAGGGCCGGCAGTACGCCGAAGCTGATGAGATCACTTAAGGAATCGATCTGGATGCCGAAGGCCTTCTCGGCAGGGCTGCGGTCCTTCGTGGCGGCCACCGCCCCGTCGAACATATCGCAGATTCCCGCCGCCATCAGGCAGAAGACAGCCTGGTCAAAGCGCCGGTCCATGAGCATCAGGATTCCCAGGAAAGCCGCCAGCATACCGGCGTAGGTCAGGACCACGGTATAATCATAAACACCGATCAGAGAGGGAATTCTGGTGTTCGTCCGGCTCTGTGCCGGTGCAGACATCGTTTTCTTCATCGGTTAACCTCCTTGTCAGGCCAGCAGGCCGAAGCCGAGACTGTAAGCCAGGATGCACCAGGGCTTGCCGGCGGCGATGATGCCGACAAAACGCTTGTCATCCATGTCGATAAGCCCGGAAAAATAACACAGAAAATCATCGGGGAACAGCGGCAGGATCGTGGCGGCAAAAAGGAATTTTTCATAGGAACGGCTGTTTTCCAGACGGCGTTTCCATTTGTTGTAGGTCTTCTCGGAAAACATCGTCAGCACGATCCGAACGCCAAAACGCCGGGCCAGAAAATAAGCGATGATCGAGCCGAGACTGATGCCGACGTAATTGCACAGAAAGCCGACCCAGGGACCGAAAGCCACGGCCCCTGCCGCGCAGCCCAGATACCCCGGCACCACCGGCACTACCACCTGAAAGGCCTGAAACAGCGTCAGGGCCAGAGGCGCGGCGACGCCGAAGCTTTTCAGATAATTCTGAACATCCGCCACCGAAGTCAGATGGTTATTGAGAAAGACCTTGACGATCAAAAGGATAAGCACCAGCATCACCAGAGCGATGACGGCTTTGAGCTTTTTATTCATGTATCCGGTCTCCTTTTTCGTTTTTATTTGCCAGAAGGGCGGTCAGCACGCGGCCGTATCCCCGGGCCAGCCCTGTTTCCTTCGCCGTCCGGAAGCTCAATTCGGCCAGCGCAACGCCGCCGATCACATCGATCAGAATATGCTGCTTCGTCGTCAGCGTCGACAGGCAGACAGCCAGGCACAAGAGCACAGACAGACCGCGGTACCACAGCGGAACGGCTTTGTTTCGTCTGACGGCGATCACACAGTACCAGCTGACAAGGCAGTGGATCGACGGAAAGAGATTGTCGGGCGCATCCTTAGCGTAGATAAAACGCATCAGCACATCAAAAAGCGACGTTCCCTCCACCGCCGGCCGGACATTTGTCGTCGGAAGAAGCAGGAATATCAGAAGACAGATCAGCTTGGCCAGCACCTCACCGGCCAGAAAGGCCCAGGCCTCCTCATCCCGGCGGGACGCCCCGATCACATAGTTGACGATCCAGAAAAGATAACACCCCAGATAAATAACCGATGTCCAGGGCACGAAGGGGATCGCCCTGTCCCAGGCTGCCGTCAGATCATAGTGCGGCGCCCCGCTCATCAGGAGGCGGGAGCCGTAATACGCCAGGCCGTTCACCGCCACGATGAGGGCAAGTCCCGCCAGCTGCTCTCTTGTCAGATGTTCCGGCCGCAGCGCCGCCATTCCCCGGTGTTTCATACCCGTCCCTCTTGTCCCTTTCTCTTCGTTCTCATAGGATAAAACGACTGCCGGCATAAAAATGTGTCAGCTGAATCATTTTTCTTAGTACCAACTGTACTATCACACATAATACACTTATTGTCAAGAAAAAGACCGGCTCCGTCAGAGGCCGGTCCTGTGACTGTATCAGGCTATGACCATGAGCAGCGTGCCGGCACCGATCAGGGCACAGCCGATCAGTGATTTGGCATTAACCGATTCATGAAGAAAGATAAAGGCGAGGATAAGCGTGATGACCACACTCAGCTTATCCACCGGCACCACCTGCGAGGCCTTGCCGATCTGCAGCGCCTTGTAATAGCAGAGCCACGAGGCGCCCGTCGCCAGGCCCGACAGAATCAGGAAAAGCCAGCTTTTGCGGCTGATAGCCGCAAGTCCCGTCTGCGCATCGGTCAGGAAGACCATCCCCCAGGCCATCACCAGCACCACCACCGTACGCACCGCCGTCGCCAGATTGGAATTCACGCCGTCGATGCCGACCTTGGCCAGGATTGAGGTCAGAGCGGCAAAGACCGCCGACAAAAGAGCAAACACAAACCACATAAGACAACCTCCTTATACCTTGTCATTCACATCATAAAAGCCATTCTACCACACACCGCCGCCAAAGTCTTGACGAGCGCCGGATTTGCGTCTAACGTGTCAGTGAAGGAGGAAAAACGTATGTGTTCTTCACTGCCGTCTGTCTTTCAACAACTGATCCGGCTTGGCTGTCTGACGCCCGGCGAACTGGCTTTTACCGATGACGGTTTTGTGGCCGGCCTGCGCTCTCTTGGCGATATCATGACCGCCCGCAGCATCACGACCTGGCCGGGTGACCGGGATGAGGCGCGTTCCGTCCTTCTCTTCTTCGACGACTGGTATCTCTACACGGTACCGGGAGAAAACGGCCCCGTCTGCAGCCTTCTCAAGATGCGCGAACAAGAATATGACGCCGTCAATGGGCTCACCGCCGACGGTGACACCCCCGGTGTGACCATCGCGTTCATCGCCTTTGATACCGCCAGTCTGATCAACGCCCTGGAGGATCCGTCCTTTGACAAGGTCAAAGCACTGACCCACGAGATCAGCCGCACGGTGTCCGCCGAAGGTCAGACGCACCATCCGGATCTTAAGGCGTATTTCTGCCGTGTCGAGGCCCAGGGGCCCTATCTGGCCGCCGAGCTCTATGTGCGTTTCCTGGCAGGTCTCAGTGTCCGGGGCGCGCTGCCGGTTCCCGTCTGCCTGCAGAGCACCGGCAGCAGCGGCAAAGCCCGCATACAGGATGCCCGCCTGGCCCGCTTTGTAGACAAGATCAACGCACTGGCCGGCCGCCTCATCTGCGACCACCGTGAGATCCGGCTCCGTGACGCCGATGCCCTCGACGAGAACGAAAAACGCCTGATCCTCGCCCTCCACACCGCCGACACCTCCTGCCACGCCTTCGCGGCCGAAGTGCGCTTTCACGCCTGCTTTCTCACAAAAGCCGCCCGTCTGACACTGCCGCTGACAGATCACTCTGTCTACGCCAGCGCCCTCCGGGCGGATATGTCGGTCAACTCTTCAGTTTTGGAAAATGCGGCTCCCTTCCGTCATGAAGGCAGCCTCGATGTCCGCCGCCAGGCGGCGTGCCACCGCGATTACCTCCGGCATCTTCATATACCGGCACAACTGCCGGCATCAGCTTCCCGGAGCGCGGTACAGCCATCCCATCAATAATTTTCGGCGCTGATCTCGAAATAACTCTGCGGATGAGCGCAGGTCGGACAGACCTCCGGTGCCGCCTCGCCGACGACAATATGACCGCAGTTGCGGCATTCCCATACTTTGACACCGCTCTTTTTGAAGACTTCAGCCATCTCGACATTCTTCAGAAGAGCGCGGTATCTCTCTTCATGATGCTTCTCAATGGCCGCGACCAGACGGAATTTGGCCGCCAGCTCCGGAAAGCCCTCTTCATCAGCCGTTTTGGCAAAACCGTCATACATATCGGTCCACTCATAGTTTTCGCCCGCCGCGGCAGCTGCCAGGTTGGCGGCCGTGTCGCCGATGCCGTTCAGTTCCTTGAACCACATCTTGGCGTGTTCCTTCTCATTGTCGGCGGTCTTCAGGAAAAGCGCGGCGATCTGCTCGAAACCCTCTTTCTTTGCCTTGGAAGCAAAATAGGTATACTTGTTTCTGGCTTCCGATTCACCGGAAAAAGCCGCCATAAGGTTCTTTTCTGTCTGGGTACCTTCATAACGATTTGACATATTTTTATCCTCCTTGACATACCGGCATTTCATGCGGCCGGTGTCCTTATGAGATAATATTAGTCTCTTTTAACCGGATAATGCAATATCATTTTTCATATTGTCGTTCCCGTCAGAGTGCGTCAGCCGGCTGAAACCGAGAAGCTCCAGGCTCCCTTCATCTGCGCCGCAAGCTTGTCGAGCGGCCATGTTCTGCCGCTGTTTTTACGGCTGTTCGGATCGTTGACGATCGCATCACCGCGGCTGTCAAGGCCCGTCAGCACGATAAAATGTCCGCTCGTCGTAAAATCCCCCGGCCCCATACTGCAGATCACCGGCCTGCCCGCGGCCAGTTCCGCTGCCAGGGTCTCCTCCCGGCACATTACCGGCGAGGACGCAAGGCCGAGCTCCGAGGCCATGGCTGTCATCATCGACCAGGCGGTCCCGCTGCCGCTGACATAATACCCTTCGTCCTCGGCCTTCTGAGCCAGGGACCAGGGATTGACAGAAGCATCGCCGGTCAGGCCGCAGCAGACCATAGCCAGACTGGTGGGGCCGCAGCCGGTCAGCGCCAGGTAATTGCTGCCGTAGGTTTCGTAGCCCCAACGCTCATCCCACTGAAGAAAGAGCGGAATCCCGCCGCCGGCGATATCCTCCGCCACGCTGATCGGTTCATGGCGACCCGCCTTTTCGGAATAATCCATGACAAAGGTCAGTGCCTCGGGATTGCGCTCTGCCAGTTCCACCAGATCTTCCGGACACCCGTCCTCCCGCAGCCGTTCGATAACCGCCGTTCGGTAAAGCTGCGGCAGGGCCACACACCCTGACGCTGTCACCGCCACAAGCACAAAGAACATAACCGCCAGCAGGCGGCGGCAGCGGCGGTGACGGCGGCGGGCTTTTTTTCTTCTGATCACCTCATAATCGGACAGCATCACAAAACCTCCTTCGGATGACGTCAGTATAGACCATGCCGCAGGAGGTTTTTTTAATACTTTCCCCTGTTTTTCTTACAATACTATAACGACCGGCATCACAGCCCCGGCAGGATCACATCGAATTCGATGAGCTCATCATGGCTGCGGCAGGTAATCGTGCCGCCGTGGAGAGAGACAATCTCCCGGGCGATGGCAAGGCCGAGACCGCTGCCTCCGCTTTCAGAGGAGCGGGATGAATCCATACGGAAAAACTGATCAAAGATACGACGGCACATTTCCGGCGGGATCGTCCGTCCGTGGTTGCGGGTCACCAGATGCATACCGCTGCTGCCGTTAGCCCTGAGCACGATGAGGATCTCGCTGTTGTCGTAGCTGTAGCTGGCAATGTTATTGAGCAGGTTGTCCAGAACTCTCTCGATCTTATCGACATCACAGGTCACCATGACATCAGGAGAAGCATCCAGCCGGCAGGTCAGCTCCTTTTTATCAAAATGAGGCTGGAACTCGGGAAGGATCTGCGTCAGCATCACAGTCATGTTGACCTTCGTTTTCTGCAGACAGATATGGGTCAGATTAAAGCGTGTGATGTCGAAGAAACCGTTGATCAGCTCCTCAAGCCGCAGCGCCTTGTTCCACGCGATGGCGGTATACTTTTCCCTCAGGGCCGGCGGGAGCTCCTTTTCCTCGTGGAGAAGGGTCAGATAACCGATGACCGAGGTAAGCGGCGTCTTCAGATCATGGGCCATGTACATGATCATGTCATTTTTGCGCTGATTGGTCTCGGTCAGCGCCTGCTTATTGACCCGGGCATCGTACTGGATCTGCTTGAGCAGTCCCTCCAGATAGCCGAAGGAAGGCGGCAGCACGATCTCATCCTCATGACTGGCATAGATATGATTTACCGCCGCCGTGATGGCACCGATGCCGCTGCTGATCTTATGAAATTCGATCACCGCTGCCAGGGCTGACACGACGATCACCAGGATACAGACGATGATCGCCTTGTTTCCGTCGATGAAATGCAGCAGAGCATACCCCGTATCCTCCGGATACCAGATGGGATGCAGGGTAAACAGCAGCTTCCGTCCGACGTACATCATCGTCACCAGAAGGATCAGGGCAATAAAAATGATCAGGAAATAGTTTTTAACCAGTTCCAGGAAGATCTGTCGGTTTTTCTTCATTCAGCGGTCCCCGCTCTCCAGCTTGTAGCCGATCCCCCAGACGGTCTTAATGAACCGGGGTTTCCGGGCATTTTCGCCCATCTTCTCCCGTATCCGGGCCACATGGACCGACACCGTGTTATTGCTCTCCAGGTATTTCTCTCCCCACACCGCCTCGAAGATCTCCTCCGAGGTCACGGCCTTGTCAAGATGACGGCACAGATACAAAACGATCTCGAATTCGATCGGCGTCAGCAGAAGGCCGGTGCCGTAGAGGCGGCACTGATGACGGGCCACATCCACCTCAAGACCGCGAATGTCATAGTATTCCTCTCCCGACTCCTCCGGCATGGCCGGATTGTACTGGGTGACACGGCGAAACTGTCCCTTCACACGGGCCACCAGTTCCCGGGGATTGAAGGGCTTGGTGATATAATCATCAGCCCCCAGATTAAGCCCCCTGACCTTATCCTCCCCGGTGACCCGGGCCGTCAGCATAATTATCGGAAAATAATAATTCTCGCGAATTTTGCGGCACAGGGTAAAACCGTCGATGTCCGGCAGCATCACATCCAGCAGTGCCAGATCAATCCGACGGCGGCAGACCGCATCATAGGCATCCAGCCCGCTGCCGCAGGTTATCACCTCATACCCTTCGGAAGTCAGGCAGACGCTGACAAGCTCCGCGATTTCCTTCTCATCATCTACGACCAGAATTGTTTTTTTTACCATAACACCCACCGTCTGTGTTTTCTCCATACGAAACAAAAATAACACAGGTCGGTGGGTGTAATTGTTTCTTTTTTCTTACAATGACGACGAGCCTTCTTCTGAGGGCGGCGTCTCCGCGATGCCGCTGTGCTGCCGGCGCCGCCGGCGTACGCACTCTGTCAGGAGATACTCAATCTGTCCGTTGACCGAACGGAAATCATCCTCGGCCCAGGCTGCCAGATCGTTATACAGGGTCTCTGACAGGCGAAGCGGGATCTGCTTTTTGGCAGCCATCAGTACAGGCTCCCCGCATTCACAACCGGCTGAGCGTCATGATTCCCGCACAGAACGACCAGAAGATTAGAGACCATGGCTGCCTTACGTTCTTCATCGAGATCGACCAGCTGCTTCTCATTGAGACGGTCCAGGGCCATCTCAACCATGCCGACGGCACCGTCCACGATCATCTTGCGGGCATCAATGATAGCCGAGGCCTGCTGTCTCTGCAGCATGACCGAAGCGATCTCCGGAGCATAAGCCAAATAGGTTATGCGGGCTTCCAGTATCTCCAGACCGGCGTCCGTGACCTTGGACTGGATCTCCTGCTTGATGCGCTCGGCGACCACTTCCGCGGAACCCCTCAGGCTGCCCTCATCGGCATTGCCGTCACCGGTGGTGTCCACTCCCTGGGCCACATCGTAGGGATAGATCCGGACGATATTGCGCAGGGCGGAATCGCACTGGAGCGACAGATATTCCTTATAGTTGTCAACGTTAAAAACGGCCTTGGCGGTGTCGGTAACGCGCCAGATGACGGCGATGCCGATCTCCACCGGATTGCCCAGGCAGTCATTGATCTTCTGACGGCCGTTGTTGAGAGTCATAGCCTTCAGAGAGATCTTTTTGGAAAGGTTCGAGGCCGATACCGTCGCCCCTTCGACCGAAAGCTCGATGGCGTTCTTGCTGCTGCCCGGCGCATCACCGCTCTGGGCCAGTTTCGTACCGGCAGCCGGATTCACAGCAGAACAGAACGGGTTAACATAATAGAACCCCGCTTCCCGGATCGTGCCCTTATAGTTGCCGAACAAGGTCAGCACCAGGGCTTCCTGGGGCTTCAGCACCTTGAGGCCGCACAGAGGGATCCACCCCAGGGCTCCGATCAGAATACCCAGGATAAGAGTCACGACAGCGCCGGGCGTCGTATACTGGCTCAGGCTGACCGCCGACAGGATAACAAGGGCGATACCGCCGAGCCAGACAAGAAGCGTCAAAAGCATCGCGATCATGCCGTTCTTTTTTGTGGTGTATATTTTCTCAGACATAGGACAAGCCCTCCTTTTTGATATCATTATGATATCACTTTAACTCAACTTGTCAAGACACTTTCCGCCGGACAGCTTATCCGTCGTTATTCTTCAGTATCGCCTTATCATGACCGGCGTCTCTTCCTGCTCTCAGGCTTTCCCAGAGAGGGTGACCTTTCATGAAATCATAGGTCTCATCGGCCATCCCGGCGATGAGAATGGTGCGATAGCGCTCCTCAAAAGCCGGTTCCGGCTTTTTGAAAGTCATATGACGGTAAAGGGGCGACTCTGTGAAGGCAGTGATACTGTCCGCATGGTCCAGGAGTTCCTTCATAGCCTCCGCTGCCGCATCGGCATCCCTTCGCCAGACCGCCAGATCGAAGGCGGCACCCGTCGCGTTGAAGATTCCCATGTCATAGGCCCCCGCCAGAGCCGACTCCGCCGCCGCGAGAGTCTCCGCCAGGGCATCATCCCCGTCACCCATCGCCAGGAGACGAAGATGGGTCAGGGCCATGCGGCTCAGCTGATAATTCGAAAAGAGGATCTCTTCGTAGTTCCGGCAGGCTTCCTCTTTCTTTCCCGTCTTCTCAAGGATCTGTGCCTCCTTCATCCGGCGTTCCGGATCCTCCTTTGCCAGATACTCCAGAAAAGAAGCCGCCCTGTCATAGTCCTCCCTCCGGCAGTAATCCTGAAAAAGCGACTCCGCCGCCATCTTGCGCACGGAGGCCTCCTCTGCTGTCAGACACTGCTCAAACCAGCGCAGGATCTTCCCGTGCCGGCGTTCGCGTTCCTCCGTGCGGTCCGGTTCCGACGTCTCCGTCATGTGAAGACGGGCCTGAAGCATCACCGCCGCCTGACAGATCAGTCTGTTGCAGGAGGGATATTCCTGTATCGTCGCTTCAACAGAGGCGAAGACCTCGCCGAAATCCCGCTCCTCCAGATCACGGCCAAGGCGACGGATATAGTCATCGATTTCCCCGTCGGTAAGGGTCTCGCGAAAGGACAGCAGGGTATCCGTGCTGATCCCGAGAAGCCGTGCGATCGGTGCCAGCAGCGCGATATCCGGCTGCGAGCTGTTTCTCTCCCATTTGTTGACAGCCGAGGCTGTCACCCCCAGACGATCCGCCACCGCCTCCTGCGTCATCCCCGCCTTACGGCGGTATTGTCTGATAACATCACCAATCATACCTTTTCCTCCTCTTTTGCCTCCCTGCGTTCTCAGCACCTGCAACGACGCCGCGAAAAAGGCTTCCGGTCTTTCCATGTCAAGCATAACGCAGATAAGACCGGAAGCCCAGAGAGCCTCTGTTAATCCCAAGGAAAAAATATTAACCGTTGTTCACATTACCGGCGTGAAGCCTTCAGATCCCGCGAAATAGTCCGGATAACCTCCTCCATGCAGGTGAAATCCGAAGCAAAGTCAGAGACGAAGCTGCGGATGCCCACCGCCTCAAAAGCCTCGCAGGCGGCGGCAAAACTCGCGAAATCCGTCGGGATCGGGATAAGAAAGGAATGGAGGAGCTCGACACCAACGCCATCCTCATCCTGTGTGAGGACGGTCAGAAGCCCGGCTATGTTCCGGAGAAAGACAACATCATCTTCGCCCGGCTCATGGACGCCGGAAAGCTCCAGAAGGCCCGCATCTCCAGGATCGAGCCAAAAGGCTCCTTTACGCAGATCGCCGTGGGGATCTATCTTGTGGACTTTTGACCTTAATGGTGGCTGCGTAAGCGCTGTTGCAAAGCCCCAGTATCGCCGACAGGACAAACAGTGTCTCCATCCCGAGCTTCTGCCATATCCAGCCGCCGAACAGAGCGATGAATATGGTGATCATGTGATTGACGGATATGCCTGTGGATAAGGTGGCCTTGGTCTCCTCTTCGCTGTCGGACAGATCCTGGACATAGACGTTGGAAGCCATAGAGGCCAGCGAAATGACCGAATCCAGCACATAGTTGATACAACAGATGACAAAGGCGACGTTCATCGGGAAGATCCGATGGGCAAACCCATAGAAAAAGCAGACGATCACCAGAATAAGCGTGTCCGTAATCATGACTATCTTATAGCCGAGGCGGTCTATGATGCGCCCCACCACCGGTGACATGAAAAAGCAGGCCGCGGCCGACACGGCATAGAGAAGGCTGATCACCGAAGCGTCGGCCTTGTAGAACAGGATCAGAACATAGGGGCCGAAGGTGAAGAAGACCTGTTTTCTGGCTCCGTAGAACACCTCGAGCATATAATACTTGCTGTACTTTTTGCGGAAATAGAAACGCCTCTTATGCGGATCTGTCGCCGTCCGGCCATAGACCTTCAGGGACAGCACGCAGCCCACGGCGCAGACAGCCGCCGCGATCCAGAAAAACAGCCTGAAGGGCTGCGTCTTTGACAGGATCATGAAAAAGACCGCGACAAACACATAGCCGGTGAGATGACCGATCTGATTGGCGGAACTGTTGTACCCCAGGGCTTCGCCGCCGTGCCCCGGCCGGGCATACTGCAAGCTGAGGGTGTTCTTCATTCCCAGCTGAATGTGTTCACCCAGGGAATACGTGGCTATTGCCAGGATCGTCAGGATCTTGACCGGCGGAACGACGGCATGAAGCCCCATCCCGATCAACATGATGACAGCGCCGATCTTATAGAGCTTTTCCGCCGAGAAAGTATAGAGAACGGCCAGGAGGAAGACAAGAAAAAGGCCGGGCAGCTCTCTGAAAAACTCGGAGACGCCCTTGTCGAACTCGTTCATGGTTACGATCTCGGCGAGGTAATTGTCCAGGATTCCCTTATATATCCCGTAAGAAACCCCCATCGCGATGACAGAAAGAAGAAACAGCCTGTAAGGGGAATCCTCTCTGAAAACAGCTTTGACCTTTTCCATGATAACCGCCAACCTCCCGTGGTCTCACTCCGATGCTTTGCCAACGATGCGCACGCTTCCGATTGTAGTACAAACCCGTCGGAAAAGCACGATCTTTTTCACACACCGTTGCCCGATACGCATCAGGCGGCCCTTACATGGGCAGCGGCCGGTTGGTAAGCCGTTTACCCCTTCAGATTTTTAAGAGCCTCCTCATTATCGGAGATGATCGCCCCCACGGTCGGACAGGCTGCCATGTCCGGACAGGCCCCGCAGGTCTCATAGCCCTTTGACAGCGCACACCCCCGGATCTCACAGAGGCTCTCGCAGAATACCGTTTTGACGCCGTCGCCGCGGCATCCCTGACAGTTGATCTGCTCCGGCAGGATTGTGACCTGATTCATCTCGGACCAGGCTTTCGCGGTCTTTTCCCGCAGCGCCTGATCATCATTCAGCGTCGCCAGATAAGCGTCACACGTCTCACAATCAAGACCGCAGATAGCGATACTTTTTCTCATCAGCCGATCCCTCCTTATCCGTCTGTGAATACCCGTTTATCATGAATTCTCTTTAGGGATGCTGCTGCCGACAGCCAGGCCGATCAGCATGCCGAGAACGATACCGATGCCCGTATTGCTGCCGATCGCGGTGCCGATGGCCGTGCCGAAACACATTCCCAGACTCATCCCCATAGTGCCGTAATTGTCGGCCGGTTCTCCCCTCTTTTTCTGTCCCGCGCTTCTGACGCAAAAGATGGCCAGAAATAAACCCATACCGATCCAGGGCAGCGCCGCCTTCATAAATGCTGTGAATGATGCCATGTGATTCTCTCCTCATCTGTACCTATGGTCTGTCCGGCCGGACAGAAGAACCGTTCACAGGTGTTGTGATATCGCGGCCTTCACCATTTTCAATTCTTCCGGGTCGATGCAATTGGGTATGGTCCCCTCTTCTACCGCATCTATGACACAGTCGAGTACCATCCACTTTACCGCGGAAACCTCTTCAGCCTGAAGCCGGAATCCGGTCTCAGCTCTGTCGCACCACAGGGCAAACACCCGGGAATACTGTCTGTCGTGAAAGGGCTTGCCCCGGAACTCATCATCCCGGACCACGCTTCTGTCACCGCAAAAGATCAGATCCTCTCCGGCTGCATCAAGGCCCAGTTCTTCCTTCAGCTCGCGTATGGCCGAAGGGACAAAGTCATCGCCGGCAGGAATATGCCCGGCACTCGATATGTCATAACACCCCGGAAATGAGTCCTTGGCCTCACAGCGCTTCTGAAGAAGAATCTCTGTCTTCCCGTTATGCTTCCGCAAAAGCCAGACATGAGACGTGCGATGAGGAATGCCTCCGGCATGGGCCTCACGGCGCTCAACGACCTGCCCGGTCGGCAGGCCGTGATCATCCACAATATCAAGAAATTCCACGTAAACTCCTTTTCGGCGGTCAGGCCTTTCTTCGCGAGAGCAGCACCACCATCTCCACATGTTCCGTAAAAGGAAACATATCCACCGGGCACAGTCTCTTCACGGCATACCCGTGTCCGGTCAGATAAGTCAGATCACGCACCAGACTTTCGGGGCCACAGGAGATATAGACGACCGTCGGAGGGGCCATCGCCGTCAGAGCCTCCAGAAAGACCGGCGTGGAGCCGCTGCGGGGCGGATCCATGAAAACGACATCCGGCGCCCGGCCCCGAAGCGCCTGTTCCTGCATGAAGGCACCGGCATCGCCGCCCACGATGTCAACATTATGCAAACCATTGGTCTTCACATTAGCCCGGGCGTCACGTACGGCGTCCCCATTCAGTTCGACGCCGATGACCTGCCGGGCCGCCGAGGCGGCCGTCATGCCGATGGTGCCGATGCCGCAGTAGGTATCCAGCACTGTCTCCCGCCCGGTAAGGCCCGCCAAAGACACCGCCAGACGGTACAGCTTCTCCGTCTGCGCGGGATTGACCTGATAGAAGGACCGTGAAGAGATGCGGTAGGTAAGACCGCAGAGACGGTCCCGGATGCTGCCGCTGCCGTAGAGGACCTTCTCCTTCTCCCCCAGCACCAGGGAGGTGCGGCGGCTGTTGATGTTAAGAACGACCGAGGCGACAGACGGAAACTGCTCTGTCAGCAGGCGGACAAAGGCCTTGCCCGACGGAAATACCGGCGACGCCGCCACCAGCGTCACCAGCACTTCTCCCGTGGCATAACCCTTTCGGATCTGAACATGGCGCAGGAAACCGCGGCCGGTGTCCTCATCATAGGGCTCCAGACGGAAGGCTTCCGCCAGATCCCGGATGAAAAGAACCAGGCGGCGGGACAACTCATCCTCGATAAAGCAGGACTCGATCGGAATGATACGGTGCGTACCGGCCCGGTAGGTGCCGCAGATCAGCCTCCCCTTCGGCCCGCGGCCGAAGACGGCATGGACCTTGTGGCGGTAAAAGTGCGGATCCTCCATGGGAAGGATCGGTTCCACACGGCCAAAACGGCTGAAGGATCGGATCAAAGCCTTCTGCTTCATCTGAAGATAGGCCTCATAATCTGTCTCCCCGGAGCAGCCGCCGCAGCGGCCCGCGTAGAGGCAGCGCGCCTGTGTCTTCCGGGAGTGCTCTCTCCCGTTTTCCCCGGCTTTTTCGACTTTCCCGGCTTTCTCGACTTTCCCGGTTTTTCCGCTCATGCCTGTCTTCACGCCTTTTCCTTAATACCCACTTTATAATCGCCGCCGAAAAGCCCCAGCATAAAAAGCTCATGGGACGCAAAATCGAAGCCCTCCAGGGTGACGGTCTCCTTCTCCGGTGTCAGCAGCATCACATCGTGATGCAGATAGGTATTGTGGCCGTCTTTTTCGATAAGACGTCCTCCCTTCACCGCCGCCACCGCATAATACACCTCCTGCATGGAGGCTCGCTCAACAGCGGTCAGGCGCGGCCTGCGAAAGACCACCGTTTTGGCGGTACTGTCCTCCACCTCGGACACCACCGTCATCGTCACGCCCACCTTCAGCTTGTCCTTCTGGCCGTTCTGCGGGAAACAGAAATACCGGGTCTCCAGAAGGCCGTCCCCGGTCAGTGTATCCCCCATGCGGCGGATACCGCAGTTCTGATAAGGAATCTTGTAATCAAAGGCAAAGCCGCCGTTGAGGATCGCCAGGAGAGCCTCTTCCCCCGCGGCCTGCATATCATTTTCAAATCTCTCAGCAAACGCCATCTGTTATTCCCCCGTCAAATGAACAAGCGTCGGTTCATGGCCGACGGCCGGCAAAAAGACATTGACCAGATCCGCCGTCCTGATCTTGAGACTCGAGGTGTTGACACAGGGATGGCAGCCGATGTATTCCCCCTTCAGCACATCCTCGTCAATCAGCAGGCGCACACGTTTCTCCCGGTCATTCATAAGGCCCAGGATGCTGACCGCTCCCGGCAGGATATCCAGATAAGCCAGCATATACTCTTCCGGGGCGAAGGAGAGGCGGGCGCAGCCCACCTGCGGCGGGATTTCTTTCGTCTTAAAGGGCTTGTCCCCCGGCATCATCAGAAGATAAAATTCCGTCTTCTGGCGGTTGCAGAGAAACAGATTTTTGCAGATCAGCACGTCGAGGACGGCGTCGATCCGGTGACAGGCTTCCATCGTGTCCGCGTGGCCGTGGTCGGTCCGCTGATAAGCGATGCCCAGACTGTCCAAAAAATCATAGGTGCGGATCTCCCGCTCCTGGCGGCCCTCTGTCGTCAGGGGCCTTCCGTTATATAATTCCATCATGATCACACTTTCTTATGACATTTGCCCATTGGGGCGGTACTATTCTAACACACTTTCCCGCCGCTCGAAAGCCTTATGCCCGCCGCTGCATTTTTCATCATTTCTTGAAAGAGACAGCGATATTTCATATAATTATCGTGATTTCACCCACAGGAAAGGGGACATTATGGACGATAAGACGCTGACCTCTGTCGAGGATTTTCTGAGAAACCGCAACCGGAAACTGGAGGAGACGATCCGCCGCAATAACGAGGAGCTGACCTCTCTCATCGACCGGCAGGATCCCTCGATCAACAGCACGATCGAAGAGGTCTACCAGGATTTCTTCGGCAAGGATTTTGTCAGCCGCTTCAACCATGACGAGACCGCTGACAAGGCTCTTGCCCTGAAAAATGCCATCACCAATGCCCTTCTGGAGGATCCGGTCATGTCCCCGCCGAAGACACCGGCGATGACACCGGCCAATACCCAGGTCAACGGCGGCACGGCGGCCGGCGATAAAGCCGGGGAGGAAAAGGACGCGAGGAAAGAGACCGCCGCCAAAGAAGAAGCCGCGCCGGCCGAACCCGAAAAAAGCGGCATGGAACAGCTGAACGAACTGATCGGTCTCCGTGAGATCAAACACGATGTGGCGGAGCTCGTGGCCCTGGCCAAGATCCGCAAGATGCGTCAGGAAAAGGGCATGCGCTTTGTGCCCACCTCCCTTCATCTTGTCTTTGCCGGCAACCCCGGTACCGGCAAGACGACCGTGGCGCGCATCCTGGCCCGGCTCTATAAGGAGATCGGCATCCTTTCCAAAGGGCAGCTGGTGGAAGTGGACCGTTCCGGCCTCGTAGCCGGCTACGTGGGACAGACCGCCATCAAAACGCAGGAGAAGATCCAGGAGGCCCTGGGCGGCATCCTGTTTATCGACGAAGCCTATACGCTCTGCCGCGGTGAGAATAACGACTTTGGCCAGGAGGCCATCGATACGATCCTCAAGGCCATGGAGGACCACCGTGACGATCTTGTCGTTATCGTGGCCGGCTACACCAACCTGATGATGGATTTTGTCAACAGCAACCCGGGCCTCAAGTCCCGTTTCAACAAATACGTCTACTTCTCGGATTATACCGCCGAAGAACTGCTGGCGATCTTCGATATGAACTGTAAGAAATACAGCTACACGCCCACAGCGGAAACCCGCGAGGCCGTCGGCAAGATCATCGCCGGGGAGGTCGAAAGCAAGGAAGAGAACTTTGCCAACGCCCGCTTTGTCCGCAACCTTTTCGAGGAGATCATCACGAACCAGGCACGCCGGGTAGCCTCCCTTACCGCCCCGACCGAAGAGGATCTGATGACCCTGCTGCCAGAGGACCTCGAGGACGACGGCACCGACACCGGCGCAAACACATCAGACGCTGAATAATTCTCTGACAAAAATCTCCCGCACTGCCCCATCGGGCCGTGCGGGAGTTTGATTATCGGCCTGTCTCAGGCCTTTTTCCGGTCGGAGATCAGATTGATCGTCACAAAAGAAGCCGTCGTGATGACGAGGATGACAAGACAAATGGTCGTCAGCGAATAAATGCCGAAGCGGTCAATGATGATGCCGCCCGTCAGGGTGCCGAGCGTCGCCATCAGGGCCGTGCACATGCCGTTTAGGGTCTGGCAGGTGCTCTTCACCTCCGGGGCCGCGATCCGGTTGACCAGTTCGGGGCCGACACCGTAGAAAAGGCCGCTGCCGATACCCGACGGGATCATGATGAGAAGCAGAGCTCCCGGCGTCCGCAGGAAGGGATAGAGGGCATGCTCGATGATATAGAGAATACCGCACAGGGCCATTCCGTGCCAGAGCGTCAGCTTCCCTTTGTTGAGCAGCCGCATCAGAACCAGCATGCAGAGAAGCTCGATCACCGTACGGATTCCCTGGTAGAAGGCGATGAATTTGCCTTCGACGCCGGCTCCCGTCAGCAGGTAGGCCTGATACAGCAAGGTGATGCTGCATTCCACATTGAGACCCAGGGCCAGGAAGAGATAAGCCATGAAGGCTTTATTTTTAAATATCTTCTTCACATCCTCCCGGGAGCTTCTGGTCTTCCCCTTGTTGTCCGGCTTCCTCGCCGCACAGCTGACGGCACCGAGCTGACGTTTTTCCCACGCATCCTCGTTCAGCACCATCACAAAGAGGACCGCGAAGGGCAGAAGGGACAGGTAGAAGGTGACTTCGGAGTTATACCGAAGAAGCAGGAGCGTCGCCGCCACCGAGATCACCAGATAGCCGATCGTACCCCAGATCCTGACGGTGGCAAACCCCGTCTTCCAGGGCGTGATCCGTTCCAGACACAGGCTGTCGCTCAGGGATACCTCGCAGGCCTTGAAGGTCATGATCACCAGGCAGTAAAGGGACGGCACCACGATGCGCGCTGCCGAATTGCCGGTGATGAGGGGCAGGAAGGCGGTCAGGACGACGGTAACCGTCACCACAAAAAGGAAGGGCCATCGGGCCGATCCCGTCTTGTCGCTGATACGCCCGAGGAGGGGCAGGAGGATCGAACCGAGAAGGGAACCCACGGATACGATCAGTCCGATATTGGTGCCGGAAAAACCGATCTCCTTCAGATAGGTGGTGACATAGTAGCCGCCGAACATGGCTGACCACAGGACAAACTGAAAAACGGAAAACCGCCGCGTGATGCGGGTTTGTTCTTGTGACATCAGTGAATAACCTCAGTTCTTGATTCTTTTCTCCGGCGGCATGCCGCAACGAAATTCGCCGCGAATGCCGGATTGGATGCGTAGTACAGGTGCGGATAGCCCGCCAGGACCTGACGGAAGACCCGCATGCAGGGCCAGCTTGCCCGGCCCGAGGGCTTGACGGCCGTGAAGGCACTGCCGTTATCGGTGCTGTCAAAATAATGGAATTCGTGGGCGCGGATGCTCTCCCCCTTCGGGAGATACAGAGCCTCGTCCGTCGCTGCCGTCAATGTCACATAGCCGAAACGTACGAGTCTCTCCTTCATCTCTGTCCCGCCCGTCAGGACACCGGCCATCTGATAGCACCGGCCCTCCAGCGTAAGGCTGTCTTCCAGATACATGAAACCGCCGCATTCACCGAGGATCGGCATGTCGGCAAGGGCTGCCTCCCGGACGGAACGCCTCATGCTCTCATTGGCCTCCAGAGCCGACGCATGAAGTTCCGGATAGCCGCCGCCGAAGAGAAGACCGTCCACATCGGGGATCGCCTTATCTCTCAGCGGAGAAAACGGCACCAGTTCGGCCCCCAGTGCCTCAAGCATTGACAGGTTTTCTTCATAGTAGAAGGTGAAGGCCTCGTCCCTGGCCACGCCGATGCGCACCGGTAACGGAGGCTGCATCTCGTCCGGCCGCAGACCGGCAGAGACGTCTTTTCTGCTGTCGGCAGTCTTCGCCGGCAGATCGGGCGCCCCGGCGGCAATGGCCAGGAGGGCCTCCAGATCCAGTGTTTTTTCCAGTTCACAGCTCAGGGCTTCGATCTTATCACGGAAGTCCGTGATCTCATCCGCCTGCACCAGACCGAGATGGCGGCTTCCCCAGTCGGCATGCGGCGTCACCGGCAGATAGCCCAGCACCGCCAGATCCGTTTCCGCCTCGATCATGGCCTTCATGGCCGGATACAGCATCGGCGAGACCCGGTTGAGAATCACACCCCGGAGCAGTTTCCTGTCACCGTAACCGGCAAAGCCCTTAAGAAGAGGCACCACTGACCGGCTCATCCCCTTCACATCCACCACCAGGATGACCGGTGTCTCCGTCGCCGCTGCCACCTCATAGGAGGAAGCCCGGAGGGAGGTTCCGCCCAGACCGTCAAAAAACCCCATCACGCCTTCGATCACAGAGATCTCGCCGGCATGGGCTGCCATCAGGGAGCAGACCGTCTCCCCGTCGGTGAAGAAGGTATCCAGGTTCCAGGAGGGAATACCCAGCACCCGGCGATGGAACATCGGATCGATATAATCAGGGCCGCATTTGAAGGAGACCGGCCGCTTTCCCGTCTTCATCAGAAGCTTCAGAAGACCGCAGACCAGCGACGTTTTGCCGCTGCCGCTTTTGGGGGCGGCGATCATCACACGCGGATAATCAGCTTGACTCATATCAGTCCTTTCTGCCTGCCGCGGTAAGAATGCAGACAGGATTCTGAGCCTTCATCAAATGATAGCGCCCCAGGCTTTCGGCCCGGCTGACCTGCACCTGCACGATCGACAGGATCTCATAGGGAAGGGCTGCCAACGCGCGGCGGGCCTCCTCCAGCGACTCCAGCGTCACTGTGTTAATGACCACACGGACCGACGGATTCTCCCGGACAAGATGCGCCAGGACTTCCTCCATACGGCCGTCGGATCCGCCGATGAAGGCATGGGTCGGCGCCGGCAGTCCCTCAAGGGCCTCCGGTGCCGTGCCGGCGATCACCGTCATATTATCGACAGCAAAATGCGCCCGGTTTTTCTCGATAAGGTCCAGGGCCGGGCCCTTCTGCTCGATGGCATAGACATGACCGTCGGGACACAGGCGGGCCGCTTCCACCGAGACGGAACCCGAGCCGGCGCCGATATCCCAGACCACCGCCCCTGCCGTCAGCTGAAGTTTACATAATGACAGGCTTCTGACCTCTTCCTTGGTCATCGGCACGTTATCTCTGAGAAAAGCCTCATCCGGAATTCCCGGAACAGAAGGACAGAGGGCCGCACCGGCATGATCAATGAGAAGAACGTAGAGTCCCTCTTCCGTCACCGAGGCCAGGGCCTCCGGCCCGGCGGTGAAGACTCTCTCCTCCGGATAGGACAGCTGATAGCCGACCGAAACCGTGACGCCGGACAGGACAGCGGCCTCTTCCGCCGCCTGAAGGGCTTTCCCGATACGGCGCACATCTTCCGCTCCCGACACGATCACATAGGAGGAGGCCGAGCGACGCACCTGGCTGATCACCGCGGCCCGGCGGCCGTGGGCACTGATGATGCGGACATTCTGCCAGGACCGTCCCAGGCGGGACGCAAAATACGACAGAGCCGAAATGCCCGGCAGAACCGTAATCTCAGTCCCGGGCAGAGCCTCCTTCGCCGCCTTCAGAAGACCGGCCGCCCCGCTGAAAAAGCCGCTGTCGCCGGAGAAGGCTGCCGCGGCTGTTGTCAGACCGGGATGGGCCTCCAGATAGGCCAGGATATCCCGGCTCATATAGAGCGGCACCTTCGGACAGGTGACAAAATCCAGCGTATCGAGGATACGCGGCGCCCCGAAGACCACATCGGCCTTCTGCACGGCCTCTTTGACAGCCGCCGTCAGCTGGGCAGCACTGCCGGTACCGATACCGGCCAGATACAGTGTTTTTAAGCCTGTGTCCGCTGCCTCGCTCAGGGAACAGCCCGTCAGCGTCTCCAGCTGCCCGATAATCTCTTCCTGAGTGAGACCCTCGGCGCTGCCCTTTTCGGGATTGCTGATGATGACCGTCTTCACACCGAGACGGGCCGCCGCCTCAAGCTTTTCTTCAAAGCCCCCCTGAATGCCGGTCTCCTTGGTCACCATCCAGGCGGCATCCGATGCTTTGAGCATCGCCATATTCATATCGACGTCAAAAGGACCCTGGGCCGCCAGTATCTGCCGCCCCTTAAGCCCCGCCGCTTCGGCCAGGGCCAGGCTGTCGGCCAGGGGCAGAATGCGGGCATAGAGCCGCTCCGGTGCTCCGATCATGCGGGACATCACCGCCAGTTCCTTGCTGCCGGTGGTCAGGAAAATGTTCCCCTCTGTCATAGCCAGCGTGAAAGCGGCCTCCTCCACGGAGGACACCGTCACGCAGAGGCCGTCACCCCGCTGGCCGGGCCGGCTGTTGCCCGCGTCCTCAGTCCGGCGGCTCAGACGCAGGTACTTAAGTCCCAGAGCTTCACAGGCAGACCGGATCTCATCGGAGACCAGCGTGGCAAAGGGATGTGTCGCATCAACGACCGCCGCATAATGGCCCTGCTCCATCAGCACCGCCATACCCTCGCGGCCGAGCCGCCCTTCACGGATGATCAGCGTCTCCGATGCCGTCATCAGGGAGGCCCCGTAGGACGTCGCCACAGAGACCGTACAGCGCACGCCCCTGGAGGAAAGGTGCTCCGCCAGGCAGCGTCCCTCCGTCGTGCCGGCAAAGATCAGAATATCAGTCATTGGCTTTTCTTTCGACATGGTACCCCCGCGGCGTCACCATTTTACCGTTGATCACAGTGGTATCGGCATTGCCGATGAAAACAGTCGTAAACATATCGACGCTGACATGTCTCAGCTCGCCGAGAGTATAGATATGGGTCTCCTCACCCTCGCGGCCGATATTGCCGGCGGTGCCGCAGATGCGGCTTTCCGGCAGGATCGTCAGCAGGATGTCGCAGGCGCGCTCAAGATAATCAGCCCGCTTGCGGCTGGAGGGGTTGTAAAGAACGATTCCCAGGTCAGCCTCGGCTGCGCATTTTAAGCGCTTCTCGATCTTCTCCCAGGGGGTCAGAAGATCGCTCAGGGAGATCACCGCAAAATCATGGATCAGCGGTGCCCCCAGAATGGCGGCACCGGAGCTGGCGGCGGTGATGCCCGGCAGGACCTCGATGGCCACCGGCGGATAGTCGGCGGCGATCTCATAGACGAGACCGGCCATCCCGTAAATGCCGGAGTCGCCGCTGCAGATGAAGGCCACATCCTGGCCCTTCAGCGCCTCCTCGAAGGCCATGCGGCAGCGATCCTCCTCGCGGCGCATAGGTGTCGTCAGAAAAGCTTTGTCTGGGAAATGATCCCGGACCAGATCCACATACACATGATAACCGATGATGCAGTCACAGGCCTCCAGGGTGCGGACAGCCCTGACTGTCATCATGTCGTAAGCGCCCGGCCCGATGCCGATCACGCTGATCTTTCCTGTCATAGTTTTCTCCTTATCGGGTGTCTTCTCCGTCTGCCGTGTGTGCGCGCCGGTATTCCGTCGTAAATGACGGATCATAGAGTTTGGAGCGCTCATAGCCGCTGTGCGCGACCACGTCGCCGATGATCATCAGAGCCGTCTTGGTGATGTGATTCTCGCGGGCCGTCTCCGCCAGGGTTCCCACGGTGCAGCGGAAGGTCTTTTGCTCCGGCCAGGTCGCCTTGTATACGATGGCCGCCGGTGTCTCCTCCCGGTAACCGCCCTTAAGAAGCTCCGCCTGGAGTTCCGGCAGCAGCGCGCTGCTCAGGAAGCAGACCATAGTCGCCTGATGGGCCGCAAAGGAAGCGATGGTCTCCTTCTCCGGCATCGGTGTCCGGCCGGCCATACGGGTGATGATCACGCTCTGGGACTGCCCCGGCAGGGTGTATTCCAGATCGAGGGCCGCCGCCGCGCCGCAGAAGGCGCTGACACCGGGCGTCACGTCATAGGCAATGCCGGCGTCGTCAAGCTCATCCATCTGTTCCCGGATGGCACCGTAGATCGACGGATCACCGGTGTGGAGGCGAACGATCATCTTGCCCTCTTCTTCTCCCGCTTTGATAACCGCGATGACCTCCTCAAGGGTCATTTCGGCACTGTTGCGTATCAGGCAGCCGCTCCGGCAGTTCTTAAGCAGCGCCGGGTTCACCAGGGAGCCCGCATAGATCACAATATCCGCTTCCTGAAGGTATCGCTGACCGCGTACGGTGATAAGATCCTCCGCTCCCGGTCCCGCTCCGACAAAATGTACCATAATATTATCCTCCGATCTTACTATCCACTATTCCGACTCCCGGTTCCGCTTCCGTAAAAAGCGGTGATCGCCGCCATACAGGCCTCCGCGCCCGCCGTTTTGCCGAGTTCTCCGTAGACGTTGGAAAACACGACGACCTCCACCAGCGGTGTTTCATCTTCGGCGCCGGCGTCATAAACTTTCCGGCCGTCCCGTCTGTTATCCGGCAGCCCTTCAGCGGCCCAGGCCGTCATCTGCTTTCTGACCCTTGCGGTCACCTCCGCCATCACCGCCCCGTCAAGCTTTCTTTCCTTCAGGAGACGCAGAGCCTCATCGCAGGAGACACAGTCCTCTATCGCCGGCAGAAGTGAGGCCTCCAGAGCCGCCTTTTCCCCGGCAGAAATCGCCAGTGCCGCGATCTTCTCTGCTGTGATGGCCGCCATAATGGCCATGCGCCGGTCACCATAGCGGGAATGCGTATTGCGCACCCCGCCGGCTACCTTGATCAGCTTGCCGATATGACCGACGAAGAGAATCCGCCGGAAGCCGGCTTTCACGGCCATCACCAGCGTATCTGCGATGAAATTCGAGGCAGCCACCGCGGTGTTGAGTTCAAAACCATAGGCATCCTTCATAAAGGCCTGCCCGTAATTGCCCGGCGCGGCAGCCAGCACCGGACACCCCTCTTCACGCCTGACACGGATCTCCACCCGGATGGTATCGATCAAAGCCTGCTCGCTCATGGGCTCCACGATGCCGGTCGTCCCCAGGACGGATATACCGCCCACGATACCGAGCTTCGGATTAAATGTCTTCGCCGCCAGTTCCCGGCCCGCCGGTATGCTGATCACGACCCGGAGGGCCTGATCCGGCTTTCCCGCCTCAACCGCTGCCCGGCGGACGGCTTCGGTGATCATGCGCCGCGGGGTGCTGTTGATCGCCGCCCGGCCCACCGGCTGGTCAAGACCGGGCTTCGTCACACGGCCGACGCCCTCGCCCCCGTCAATGACCACACAGCCGTCACCATCCTCACTGAGGGCGACTTCCGCATAGACGAGCACGCCGTTCGTCACATCAGGGTCATCGCCGCTGTCCTTACGGACGGCACAGCGCACGGCCTCCGGCGTACGTGTGATCTCTTCAATCTCAAGGTTAAGCGTCCGTCCAAGAGGCGTGTCAAGCTTCACTTCCCGGACCGTGTCACCGGTCAGAAGCATCCGTGCGGCGGCTCCCGCCGCCCCGGCGGCACAGCTTCCCGTCGTATAGCCGGAACGCAGAGCCGGCTTTCCCGCCGACGTATCGGCACTCACCGTGATCGTCGTCCCGCCGGCGGCGCTGGTGCCGCTCATGAGCGGGCAAGCCCGTAGAGTATCGCGTTGCAGATGGCCGCTGCCACATTACTGCCGCCCTTGCGGCCGCGATTCACAATATAGGGCACCTCCGTTTCCATGATGAGCTCCTTGGAGGCTTCCACATTGACAAAGCCCACCGGCACACCGATGATGAGCTCCGGCTGAAAACCCCGGCCGATCAGGTCATGGAGCGCCGCCAGGGCTGTCGGCGCGTTGCCGATGGCAAAGATAAGCGGCACTGACATCTGCGCAGCCTTTTCCATGCTGACGGCCGCCCGGGTGGTGCCGGTCTGCCGGGCTTTCTCAGCCACCTCAGGATCGGCGATAAAACAGTGGGCTTCCCCGCCGAAGCCGGCCAGCACCTTCTTGTTGATGCCGGACCAGGCCATGGTGGTATCCGTGATGATATGGGCGCCGCGCCGGATCGCGTCAGCCGCCTTGTCGAGGACACCGTCGGAGAAGCACAGCGTCGAGGCATAATCAAAGTCCGCCGTCGTATGAATACAGCGCACAATAACCGGCGCCTTATCCTCCGGTATCACGATATGCTTTTCCTCGCATTCACGGCGGATGATCGAGAAGCTGGTCTTCTCGATATCGGCCGGCAGCACATGTTCCAATCTGATCATGACCAAACCTCCCGATTATCGGCTGAGAGCCGCCTCAAGGGCAGCCGCCAGCGCTTTGTTGTTATCATGGTTTCCCACTGACAGGCGGAAATAATTGTTACCAAGACCTCTGTAATTGTCGCAGTGACGGATGAGAACCCCCTCCTCAAGAAGCCTTTCTTTCAGATCCGGTATTGCCTCGAAGAAGAGAAAATTCGCCTCCCCGGGATAGACCCGGAACCCGCAGCCTTCCAGAACGCCTGTCAGATAGGCGCGTTCGCGCCGGATAAGTTCCCGGGCCTCCGCCAGATAAATCTCCTCATCAAGGACACACCGGCCGGCCAGCTGGGCCGGACCCGAGACGCTCCACTCCGTCTGACAGGCCGCCAGACGCTGCCGGACCGCCTCATCCGGCGTCACCAGAAACCCGAGCCTCAGGCCGGGCATCGCGTAGATCTTCGTAAAGGCACTGACCACGATCGTATGGGGCCGTCCGGCATACCCTTCCAGCATCGTCAGTTCCCGGAAGCTGTCCGTCAGTTCCAGAAAACACTCATCAACGATGAGATAAATGCCTCTGGCTTCGCAGCGTGCCGCGATGGCTTCCATCAATTCCCGCCCGATCGTATTGCCCACCGGGTTGTTAGGCTGACAGAGGAACAGCATCGCCGGTTCCCCGGCGGGCAGGTCATCGATGACCGTCAGGATCCTCTCTGTGACGCGGAAGCCCTCCTCTCTCCTCAGCAGGAACAGCGTCGGCTCAATACCGTTATTGATCAGCGCCTTTTCGTAGCCGGAGAAGGCCGGCGCCGTGATAACGGCCCGACGGGGCCCTATGGCCTGCACCAACAGCTGAAAAAGCTCCGAAGCCCCGCTGCCGCAGTGAATATCCTCGGGACGCAGGCTCAGCCCGATGCGGCCGTATTTTTCGGCGATAGCCCTTCGGAGGGCTGTGCAGTCCTGATCGGGATACCGTTCATAGACGTCGGCTGAGGCCCCCAGCGCCTCCAGCGCCCGTCGGGGAAAGCCCAGCGGGTTGATATTGACGGAATAATCCAGGCGGATCGTGTCGCTGCCGTAGATCTCGCCGCCGTGATGCCATAATGCCATGAAAAACGTCCTTCCGCTTTATCGGGATCCCCGCGACCCCGTGTTATGTTAACCATTTACCGTTCTTTCCGGTGTTTTCCGTCCCGTCACCCCGCCTGCCGGATCAGGATTATCAGAGCCAGCGACAGAAGCTGGCCTGTCTCGCACAGACACAGGAACCAGCCGGCCAGATCACCGGTCACGCCGCCGAAGTCACGATACGAACGGTACCGGTAATAGAAAAAGACCAGCACCGAGATGCCGGCTGCCGTCAGGCCCGCCGCCGGATCGGCTGCGATCATCAGACCGGCAAAAAGAATCACTTCGCCGAGGATGATGCCCCGGGTCATTTTCTGATGAGCCGGTGCCCCGAAGGCATAGAGCGTTCCCTCGTGCCGGGCACACCGGAAGGAAGCCACGGACAGGGCGCTCAGAGAGCGTGACAGACAAAAGCCCAGTGCCCAGACAAGAAGCACCGGCATCAAAGCGATCAGGCCCTCCGCCGTCACGCTGTTCATCAGCGTCAGAGTTCCCGCCAGATAAAAAGCTGACAGAACCATCAGAGCTATGACCGCAAAAGCGCCGATGTGAGAGTCCTTGAGGATCTCCAGGCGTTTCTCCCGGGGACGATAAGAACTCAGCGCATCACTGGTGTCCATAAAACCGTCCACATGGATACCGCCGGTGATCAGGACAGGCAGCACCGCCGCCATAAGGGCCAGCGCTGCCGCCGGCACTCCCAGATACCGGCCGAGTGCTGTCCAGCCCATGACTGCCGCGCCGGTGATCACACCGACCACGGGGAAAAAGGCGATGGCCAGGCGCATATCCTCCTCCTGCCACTCAAAGACCGGCATCGGAATACGGCTGTACATGGCGATGGCAATGGCCGCCGATTTCAGCAAACTTGTCATGTCAGGCCCTCTTCCAGAATGCGGTACACCGCCGCCATATCCAAGTGCGCTCTGAGGCCTTCGGCCAGAAGATCATATTGGCTGTTCTTGTAATCCTCCGGTGTCATAACCGGCCCGCAGCCGGTCAGACTCATGCCCTTGCGGGCCGCCAGGGCCTCCGCCAGCGCCGCCGCGATGCCTTCCTTATCGAAAAAACCGTGAACATAGGTGCCGTACACATCGCCGCGGCAGAAGCCGTCCCGCTTCTCATCGCCGGTCACGGCATCTGTCAGATGATTGAAGAAGGGCAAGGTGCCCTCGGACCGGCCCATATGGATCTCATAACCCTCGACGGCCAGGCCCCGCATCGACGCCAGGGCACCGTCGAAGGCGTCACCGATCCGGCCGCTCACCCGGGTTCTTGTCTTTTCCCGGGCAAACACCGTCCTCATCGGCAGAAGCTGCATGCCGCGCATCGCGCCGCCTTCCTCGGTCTGATACGGATCCTCAAGGCTTTCGCCCAGCATCTGGAAGCCGCCGCAGATACCGAAGATCACGGTACCCTTGCTGCGGCAGCGCAGAATCGCCGCCTCCATACCACTCTCCCGGAGCCATTTGAGATCGCCCATCGTATTCTTGGTGCCCGGCAGAATGATAAGATCCGGGTGGCCGAGAGCCTCCGTGTGGCGCACATAGCGTACTTCGGTGCCGGGGATGCCCGACAGGGCATTGAAATCCGTAAAGTTGGCAATATGCGGCAGCCGGATAACGGCGATGTCCACGACTGTATCCGCCCGGCGGCTGTGCTCCGACAGGAGCCGCTCCGACAGACTGTCCTCATCGTCCACATCCAGCGTCATATAGGGCACCACCCCGACCACAGGAATGCCGCACCGCGCCTCCAGCATACGCACACCCGGGGTGAGAATGCTCTCATCTCCGCGGAATTTGTTGATGATAAGGCCCTTGAGCATCGCCTTTTCATCGTCTTCCAGCAGCATCTGGGTACCGAGCAGCTGGGCGAAAACACCGCCGCGGTCGATATCGCCGGCCAGAAGGACCGGAGCCTTCGCCAGGCGGGCCATGCCCATGTTGACGATATCGTCGTCCTTGAGATTGATCTCGGCGGGACTGCCGGCACCCTCAAGCACGATGATGTCATACTCGGCGGCCAGCGAATCATAGGCCTTCATCACATCCGGTATCAGCGAACTCTTATGGGCAAAATACTCCCGGGCGGACATATTGCCCAGAACCTCGCCGTTCACGATCACCTGGGAGCCGGTATCTGTCGTCGGCTTCAGCAGGATCGGGTTCATGCGGACCTCCGGCGCGATCCCTGCCGCCTCGGCCTGCATGACCTGAGCGCGGCCCATTTCAAGGCCGTCCGCGGTAATATAGGAATTCAGGGCCATGTTCTGGGATTTGAACGGTGCCACCCGGTAACCGTCCTGCCGGAAAATGCGGCACAGACCGGCTGCCAGAAGACTCTTGCCGGCATTGGACATCGTGCCCTGGATCATAATGGCTTTCGCTTTTTTCATACCGTAAAACTGTCCTTTTTGCGAATGTCGGTCAGATAATCATCATTGATATCGGCGTCGCTGAAGGTCTGCATGCCGTTGACGACGGCGCAGGCCGCTTTCATAACCTGAAAGGCGATCGGACAGCCCGAGCCCTCGCCGAGGCGCATGCCAAGGAGCAGGTACGGCGTCAGGCCGAGTTCTTCGGCCGCTGCCTTATAACCGATCTCATAGGAGGCATGGGACGGGAACATATAATCCCGCGCCTCGGGGCACAGACGTGCCGCCGCCAGAGCGGCGACGATGGAGATAAAGCCGTCGATCACCACCGGCACACGGCGCCGGGCACAGCCCAGATAGACACCGCACATGGCGGCGATATCAAGGCCGCCCACCTTGGTCAGCACATCGAGGGGGTCCTCCGGATCCGGCTGAAGACGCCGGACAGCGCCCTCGACCACGGCCTTTTTCTTAAGAAATGCCTCATCTGACAGACCGCCGCCCCGGCCGGTGACCTGCTCGGCCTTCAGACCGGTCAGGACTGACAGTATCGCCGACGAGGTGGTGGTGTTGCCGATACCCATTTCACCGACACCGACGGCATCGATACCGTCGTCGGCCGCCTTTTCGGCCATCTCGATGCCGACCGCCAGCGCCTCGAGGCACTCCGCCTCAGTCATGGCCGCCTCCCGGTACAGGTTGCGGGTTCCCTTCGGATTGACCACCCGTTTGAGCACGCCGTCGCAGTCATAGGGCGTTGCGATACCCACATCCACGGGCTGTACCTCACAGCCGAAGGCAAAGGCGATGGCAGACATACCCGTCAGGCCCCGGGTCATATTCACCGCCTGGGCTGCCGTGACCGCCGTCGGCGTCACCGACACTCCCTCCGCCGTCACGCCGTTGTCGGCACAGAGGACAATGATGCGGGTCTTCTCGATCTTGTTATGCAGCCGTCCGGTGATGCCGCCCAGGCGCTCACTGATGACCTCCAGTTCTCCCAGACTCCCCGGCGGCTTGGCCAGGGCCATCTGATAGTCGGTAATCCTGCGGATCATGTCATGATCGGCGGGCGCGATACCCGCCAGGTAATGCTTAAGCTCTTCTCTTGTCATAGGTCATTCCTGTCTTTGTCCCGGGCCATTCTGACTGCAATATCGGCAAACCGGGCGCGGATGGCGGGAATATTTTCCCGCAGGTGCGGCCTCAGACAGCCCTTGCAGACTTTATAACCCTTCTCGTTATAGTAAAAATCACCGCCGCAGTCGCTGCCGAGCATGTACAGCGGACAGTAGCAGAACAGGCAGTTGAAATTCTCCGGATCGGCACCCGGATGGCAGGGAAAAAATTCACACTCCCGGTTGACGAAAAAATCACAGTGCCGCTGTGTCTTCGCTGCGGAGCTTGCCTTGTCTTCGGGCTTCATCGAGAACCTCCTTCATACCGCTGTTGGTGCTGCCGATCTGAAGACCGGCATCGATCACGACGGAAGCCTCCCCGACAGCCTCCCTGACACGGCGGAGGCACTCTTCGCCGATCGGTTCACAGGGCTCTGCCGTGATCAGACGGGTGGCCAGTTCCCTGGCTACCGCGTAATCGAGATCACTCCGGCTGACAACAGCCGCCGTAAAGGCCCGCCCCTCCTTCTGCAGGCGCCGGTAGACCGGGATGCCGCGGCCGTTGTTGGACAGCACCAGAATGCTGCGGCCGTCACCGTCGGGCCGGGGCATTTCCGCACTGCCGAACAGGCTGTTGAAGGAGCCCTGGGTAATGCCGTACAGCTTCCTCACCTTGCTGTCCGTCACGATCGTCTCGGGTTCACCGGTCATGATCGACCGGTCCTCTCCCACGGAAATGATCCTGTCGGAGACCTTCATGGCAAAATCAATCTCATGGAGCGACATGATGACCGTGATACCCTTCTCCCGGGCCATGCGGCTGAGCAGCGTCAGAAGCTCCAGCTTGTGCCGGATATCAAGATAGGATGTCGGTTCGTCAAGAATAATAATCTCCGGATCCTGGCAGACGGCCCGGGCCAGCAGAACTCTCTGGCGCTGCCCGTCGCTGATGGCGCTGAAATCGTTGTCCGCGATCTCCCCGACTCGGACTGACGCCATCGCTTCCTCGACGATGGCCTTGTCTTCCGCCGTCAGAAGGCCCAGCCGGCCGGTATAGGGATAGCGGCCCATGGCGACCACGTCGCGGCAGGTCATCATCTCGGGGGCCAGCTTTTCCGTCAGGACGACCGCTACTTTGGTGGAAAACTCACGGTAGGAAAACTGACGGATCGAACGGCCGTCGATCCGGATGTCGCCGCCGATGATGGGCAGCTGCCGCGTCAGGCTTTTGAGAATGGTGGATTTTCCGGCGCCGTTCGGGCCGATGAGGGAGACGATCTCGCCCCTCCTGATATCAAGAGAAATGTGGCTGATCAGAGGCCGTCCGTGATACCCGACGGTCAGATCCCGAAGGGAAATATACCCGGTCATCGCCGCAGCCGGATCACCGGCAGTCATCATCGTCGTCATCAGGCAGTCCTCGCTTTCTGTCGGCGGATCAGCATGTAGATCACGATCGGCGCGCCGAAAATAGCCGTGACCGTGCTGATATTCAGCTCCGAAGGTGCCAGGGCCATGCGGGCAATGAGATCACAGACCATGCAGAAAAGGGCGCCGCCCATGAAGGTCGCCGGAACAACCACGAGAGGCTTAGCCGTGTTGAGAGCACTTTTCATCAGAAACGGCACCGCGATGCCGACAAAGGAGATCGGACCGGCAAAGGCGGTCACACAGGCCGACAATACGCTGGAAAGCGTAATCAGGATCACACGGAAACGCCTGACATTGAGGCCCATGCTCTGGGCATAGGCTTCACCCAGCTGGAAGGCTCCGATAGGTTTGGACAACAGAAAAACCAGCACCGTCGTGACGCCCACAATCAGAAACGCGATCCGGACACTGCTCCAGCTCATGCCGGAAAAGCTGCCCTGAGACCAGTTGTGCAGATTGACGATGTCGGAATCCTCGGCAAAGGTGATCAGAAGCTCCGTCAGAGCCGAACAGATATTGCCGATCATGATACCGGCCACCAGAAGGGCCGACATATTCTTGACAGAACGGGATACCAGGATAATAAAGCCTGTGGCCACCATCGAACCGGCAAAAGCGGCGATGATCATAAACCAGGAAGACACATGGCCGACGCGGCCGATCACGACGATCATCATAACGGCGACGACCATCTTCGCCCCGGAGGAAATGCCCAGTACAAAGGGGCCGGCGATCGGATTGCGGAAAAAGGTCTGGAGCAGGAATCCGGACAGAGACAGGGCGCCGCCCAGAAGAGCGGCCATCAGAATACGCGGCAGACGGATGCGCCAGATGATGTTGACCTCATCGGGATCCCCCGCGTGCGTAACGATGATTTTGAAAATGCTGCTGACCGGTATGTTGACATTACCGGTGTTGACATTGAGAACGATGACCGCCAGCGTGGCGGCGATCAGAAAAATAAATACCAGAAGAATGCGAAAATGTCTATTCATGGCTGCCCGTCCTTTATCACGGCTGACGCAGGGGCCGAAACAATACCTTCTCAGCAAGGCGGCAGCCGGCTGGCAATCGACACCCGCTTCCGCCCGCACGACCTGGCCCGCGGGCACTGCCCATACAGATGATATTTTACACTATTTGGCTCTGACAATCAACGAAGCCAATTTGAATCACATTCAAAAAGTTGTTTCTTCCTTTCAATTCCCCATATGCTATACTGATTTCGGGGATTTTTGTCGGGAAAGGATAACCGTTATGCTTAATGACACAACAAAAGAAGCTTATATTCAGATCCTGAAAGAAGAGATGATTCCGGCCACCGGCTGTACCGAACCGATTGCCATTGCCTTCGGTGCCGCCAGAGCCCGGGAGATCCTGGGCGGTCTGCCGGACAGTGCCGACGTCCTGGTCAGCATCGGCATTTTCAAAAATGCCCGCTCCGTCACCGTGCCCAACACCGGCGGGCTCAAGGGCATCGCCGCCGCAGCCGCCGCCGGTATCGTCGCCGGCAAAGCTGCCCGCCGTCTGGAGGTACTCTCCGGTCTGACACCGGAGGATGCCGCTGCTGTCAGCACCTTCCTTGAGAGTTGTCCTATCCGTATTGACCGGCTTGAGACAGCGCTTGATTTTGATATCATTATCGTCCTGCGCCGCGGCGAAGAGGAGGCCCGCGTCCGTCTGGCACTCTATCATACCAATATCGTCCGCGAGGAAAAGAACGGCTCCGTCCTTCTGGACAGACCCGTCAGCGCCGAAGGCGGCTCCGCAGACCGCTCACTTCTCAATATGGCCGACATCTACGACTTTGCCGGCAGTGTGGATCTCGAGGAAGTGCGCGATCTCATCAGCACCCAGATCCGCTTCAACATGGCGATTGCCGAGGAAGGTCTCCGGGGGAATTACGGCGCCAACATCGGCTCCACCCTGCTGAAGACCGACGACACCCTGAAGACAAAGGCCAAGGCCTATGCGGCTGCGGGCTCCGACGCCCGGATGGCCGGCTGCAAGATGCCTGTCGTCATCAATTCCGGCAGCGGCAACCAGGGCATCACCCTCTCCGTCCCGGTTATCGTCTATGCCCGCGACATGAATGCCTCCGAGGAATGCCTCTACCGTGCCCTCGTCCTGGCCAACCTGACCACGATCCGCTTAAGGACGCCTCTCGGCCGTCTGTCGGCCTACTGCGGCGCCATCAGTGCCGGGGCGGCTGCCGGAGCCGGTATCGCCTATCTCCACGGCGGCACCTACCGCGATGTCATCCATACCGTCGTCAATGCCCTGGCCATCGTCTCCGGCGTCATCTGCGACGGAGCCAAATCCTCCTGCGCCGCCAAGATCGCCTCCGGCGTTGACGCCGGCATCTTCGGCTACCAGATGTTCCTCAACGGCCAGGAATTTGTGGGCGGCGACGGCATCGTCGTCAAGGGCGTGGAAAACACGATCGAGAACATCGGTGAGCTGGGACGCGTCGGCATGGTCGGCACCAACGAAGAGATCGTCAAGCTCATGCTGCAGGATTGCTGACGGCCGCTTCCCTGTGTTCATAGATGCGGCGGACCCGGATAAGATTGAATAAAACGTGATTCGTGACAGGCACCCCATTTTCTCTCTGAAAATGGGGTGCCTTTTTCGAAAAAAAAGGCACCCGGCCTAACCGGGTGTCCCTCTCCTCTTTCCCAAGCCAATCGCTGTGCATTCCGGCAATGCTTTCCCTTTACCGGCAATCTATCCTCTGCGTCACTATCCCGACGGCCAGCGTCATGCCGTTCCTTGCCGTCTTGCCCAGAAGGAGAGCCGAAGCTCCGGCGGCGACAGCCGCTCTCTCGCAGATATTATCCACACCGGTGGTCTTTTTCACGAAGTCCGATCCACGGAACTCACCGGGCACCGCCTGCAGAACCTCGGCCGGATAGGTCTCATAGGGGACATCCAGGGCTCGGCTCAAGGCCTGTATCGCCTCTTCGTCCTTCTTCAGATCCACGGACACGACCCGGGCCGCTGCGCGGCTGTCGAGGCCGGCATCCCTCAGGCATGCTTCGGCAAAGGCGATCAGCTCGCCGCTGTCCTTGCCGCGGCGGCATCCCACTCCGAGAACCAGACAGCGCGGGATCAGCACAAGCCCGCCGGAGACGCCGGTCTCCGCTTCCCGGCCGTCCGATGTCAGGGCCGGCGTCACGAGACAGTCCGTCGGCGCTGCCGCCGTCTCCGCCTCACCCGACACCACCGTCAGATACGGCGGCACGTCTTCTGGGATAAGATACGGTCTGAAGCGCTCCGGTATGATAAAGCGCGCCCGGCGCTCTTTAAGAAGGGCCGCCGAAAACCTGGCCGCCGCCTTCATATCGGTGATCAGCATATGATGACGCGCAGCCACGGCATCCACAGCCATCAGGCCATTCACATCGGTGGCAGTCGTCAGCGCCGCCTGCCCGCCGGTCAGTGCCGCCAGCCGTTTGGCCCAGTCATTGGCTTCGCCGATGTGCCCCGACAGGATCGGTATCACAAAACAGCCCTTTTCATCCATCACGATCACCGCCGGATCGGTCGTTTTGCTTCGCACCAGCGGGGCGATGGCACGCACGGCGATGCCCGCCGCACCGATAAAAAGAAGCACATGTCCCTTTTGAAAATGCGCTTCCGCCCAGACACCGGCCGGGCAGTGCGTCACCGTACCGACAGCCGAACGCCGCCCCGAAGCCTGTGACACCTCAAGGCCGCTGCCTTCCAGGGCGTGGCTCACACGCCGTCCCAGCGTCTCACCCGCCTCGGTAAAACTGATAATATCAAGATAAGCTGCCATCCGGCTCACCTCATTTCAAACATCTCTTTCTCAGATCAGACAGCCGATCAGCACCCGGATGCCGGCAAACACCAGAGCCGCCAGCACCGTGGTCCCATACATCAGACGGCAGGCACGGCGGATATCCTCCGCTTCGATCGGGCGTGTATCATCCCCGATGTACGGCTTTTTTTTCACCTTGCCGAAATACACCGCGTCACCGGCCAGCCGCACCCCCAGGGCACCGGCACAGACACTCTCGGTCTGCGCACTGTTCGGCGACGCATGCTTACGCCGGTCACGCCGCCAGATACGCCAGGCGCCGATCACATCGTCGTTGAAGAAAGCCGCAGCAGCCATCATGAAAAGTGCCGACAGCCTGGCCGGCAGATAGTTCAGGACATCGTCAAAACGGGCCGCTGCCGTTCCGAAATATTGGTAGGTATCATTGGTATACCCCACCATAGAATCCATCGTATTCACGGCCTTATAAGCCATCGCCAGCACCGGGCCGCCGATCGCCAGATAAAACAGAGGCGCGATCACGCCGTCGGAGGTGCTTTCCGCCACCGATTCCACCGCCGCCCGGGTGATACCGGCCTCGTCAAGAGCCTCGGTATCCCGCCCGACGATCATCGAGACCGCCCGGCGGGCCCCCTCGATATCGCCGGCCTTCAGCGGCCGGTACACGCTCATGGCCGCTTCCGCCATGCTGCGGGAGGCCAGGCAGTACGCACTGAGCACCACACACATCAGAAGGCCGAGAACAGGATGCAGCCAATAGGAAAAAACCGCAGCCGCACCGGTAACAAGCACCGTCAAAAACACCGTCAGAAAGGCGAAAATGCCGCCCTTCAGCCGCTGTTTCTCCGGGCTGTCTTCACCGCACCGGAGTTTCTTATCCAGCCATATGATCAGCCGGCCGATGAGCCGCACCGGATGGGGCAGCTTCGGCGGGTCGCCGATGATCAGATCCAGCACCAACCCGGCGAAAAGACATATCACAATGATCTTCGTCATAACATCACTCTCGGATTTTCAGATTTTCTTTTATAGACCGGTACCGTCAGCCCTTCAGCTGCCGCGGCAGACCGGCCGTCACCTCCGTGACGATCTCCGCCAGACCGGCCGCCTCCCGCATAAGGCGTGAGGCCTCTTCCCGCCAGCGGCGCATCAGAGGATCGATCGGCACGATACCCCGCGACATATCGGTGAAGACAAGAACAGCACCATTTTCCCAGAGGGGCTCAACCGGCCGGTCATGCTTCAGGCAGAAAAGGACCGACTGCTCCACATCAAGCAGGCAGGGCTTCGTCAGATCCGGCAGGGCCCCGGCGGTACAGACGCCGATATCCGCCTCCGAAAACCCGTATTTTTCACGGACGTAGGCCTCCTGCCCCTGCCCGGCGCCGCCGAACACCACCTCACGAATGGGTTTCCCCGCCGCACTGCGGCTGCGGTTATAAGCCGTCCCGGCTGTCTTTTTATCTGTCACTGCCATCCACGCCTCAAACCCTTCCGGCAGGCCGCCTTTGATCACATCCGGCAGCCCTGCCTTCATATCGATCACCGTATCGCAGACTGACGCCGTTTCCCGCAGAAGATACGCCAGAGACCGGCGGTAATTCTCCGTCATAGTATCGTAGACAGCCGCATCGCTGTACAGACTGTCAAAAACCAGAACGGCATGGTCCCAGCCCGTCAGAAAGTTCCTGAGTCCCGGCAGCATCCGTCGGGCGGCATCTTCATGATAAAGGGTGCCTTCAAACATCTCATTGGCCATCAGCGCCGTCACGCTGTCAAGAAGACAGGTCCCGCCGCCGGCCAGGGCTGTCTCGATATGCCGGCCGCATTCCAGTGTCTCAAAGCCGAGGCCGTCCCGATTGGCCAGATGCTTCCTTATGCGCTCCCGATCCTCGTCATCCGCAGGGATCATCGTCGCCACATAATACCGCCGCCCCTCAGGCGATAAATAGATCGCCAGATCCTGAGCCAGATCGGATTTGCCGCTTTTGCTTCCTCCGGTCAGTAAAATTTTCATAACAATGCCAGCTCCTCCGCATGGGTCAGCACCGGCACAGCGTCATCGCCGCTCCCCCGGAAAGCCAGATCGACGGCATAGCCGCCTCCGTTTTGAGCCATCCAGTCATAATAATCCCGCTTCGGCTCATAGAGGACCGCCATAATCGCCATGATCGTGCCGCCGTGCACCGCCAGAGCCGCCTCCTCATCCAGGGATCTCACTGCCGCGGCAAAGGCCCGGCAAACGCGCCCGGCAAACGCCGCCCGCGACTCACCGCCAGGAAATCCGCTTTCTCCCATGGTATCCAGGAAATGCTGATATCCCGCCTTATCGCGCAGTTCCTCGTAGTTAGCGTACTCATACGCGCCGAAATCCATTTCCCGAAGGCCCTCCGAAACCACCGTCTCCGCGTCAGGCCAGAGACAGGCCGCCGTCTCAAGACAGCGGCGCATCGGCGATGCTATCACCCGTCGTACCGAAAGGGCCGCCCCGGCCGTCGACGCGGTACCGGCCAGACGCTCTCTGACCTCACACAGACGCTGCCGTTCACTGTCCAGAAGCGGCTCATCCGTCCTGCCGACATAGCGCTTTTCAAGATTGCCGGCCGTTCTGCCGTGGCGCACCAGATACAGTCTCATGAACGTGCTTCCTTTGCAATGATCAGTGTGTAATAACCGGCATCATCCGGGATCTCCTCCAGCGACCGGTACACCTTCTCATTCGGCATGCCGCAGTTTTCCACCGCCGTCACCCGACGACCGCTCTCCCGGAGCATGGCCTTGACGGTATCCATATATTTGCAGGATTTCATCAGAACACAGGTGCCGTTCTGATCCAGAGACACCGCCTTCTTGTAGGTCTGCGGCAGAATGTGTACACTCTCGCCCCATTCCGCCAGCGGTTCGCCCAACCGGGCCGCCGCGGCAAAGACTGAGCTGACGCCGTTGACCAGCTTCACCTCATAGCCGTCTTCCTCAAGAATGTGCTGCAGATAGCTGAAAGAGCAGTATAACGTCGGATCCCCCAGCGTCAGGTAGACGACATGGCGGCCGCTGTCAAGAATCGCCTCGAGACGGTCACAGGCCTCCCGGTGGTACACCGCCAGCTTGTCAAAATCCTTCAGCATCGGAATATCCAGCGCCATCAGCATCTTATCTGCCAACTCCGGCACCGCCTGAACAGCGATCCTGTAAGCCACCGTCTCCTTCGGTTCCTTACCCGGCAGCGCTATCACCTCATTGTCACGGATCAGCCGCACCGCCTTGAGCGTCATATCCTCCGGGTCACCCGGCCCGACGCCGACGCCGTAAACCATCCCCTTCATGATGTCTCCTCCTTGTCGATAGCATAATGAAGTATTATAACACAGGCAAAACTTCTCTGAAAATACCGGGCCGCCCGGCTTTCCCTTTGACAAAAGGCCGACGCGGCGTATACTGGTAGAGATATCTGTCATCAACGTATCAGAAAGGATTTCCGGCATGACACTTCTGTTTTTTGCCAACTCCGTATTACTTGGCATCAGTCTGGCCATGGATGCCTTCTCAGTCTCCATCGTCAATGCCATAATAGAGCCGGCCATGAAACGCAGCCGCCGCTGTGTCATAGCCGGTGTGTACGCCTTTTTTCAGTTTATCATGCCCCTGGCGGGCTGGTTCCTCGTCCACAGCTTCGTGACCCGCTTTCGCCGGTTCGAGCCGTTGATCCCCTGGATCGCGCTTATCCTGCTGGCCGTAATCGGCGGCAGCATGATCCGCGACGGCCTGCATCCCTGCGATGAGGAAAATGGCTGCCGCACCGCGCCCCTCAGCTGGGGACTTCTTCTGATGCAGGGCATCGCCACCTCCATCGACGCGCTGTCCGTCGGCTTCACCATCGCCACCTCGACCTGCCTCGAAGCCCTGACGGCTTCCCTCATCATCGCAGTTGTCACCTTCGCCATCTGCCTTCTCGGTCTGAGGATCGGCCGCATCGCCGGCAATCGCCTCTCGGGACGGGCCTGCCTCTTCGGCGGCATCATCCTCGTCCTTATCGGCATCGAGATCTTTGTCCGCGGTGTCTTTTTCTGAATTTCGATTCAGAATAACAATGTCCCGTCCGTCACCGGCTCCGAAGCCTACGCCTTCGCGGGCCGGTTTGCTTTTTTCTCCTTATCGTCGTCACCGGAAACACCCTGGCCCCGGTTGGCACTGGCCCGGTAAGCCGCGAAACGCCGGCGGTATTCCAACGGCCGGCAATTCATCATTTCCTTAAATCGCTCTGTAAAATAGCTGCTGGTACCGAAGCCGACGGCCTGTGATATCTCTGTCACGCTCATGTTGGTGGACTGCAGGAAGTTGGTGCTCTTAATGATACGGTACGTATTCAGATACGCCATCGGCGTCGTATTCAACGCCCTCTTGACAAAACGGCAGCACTCACTGTCGGAAATGCCGGCCTCGGAAGCGATATCCTTCAGTGTGATCTTCTCACTGTAATGATTCTGGATATAATTCGTGATCTGCTCGATACGCTTCTCTTCCGCCGGTGTCAGGTTGATACCATCCTCACCCTTATCCCGGTTGTTACTGATGATCAGAAGCCAGATCTCAATAGCCAGCTTCTGGATTTCCATCTCATGGGCAAATTCGGAAGCCTCATAGACTGTCACAAAACGATCCAGAAGCTTCTTCAGTTCTTCATGCCACGGCTGAGAACCGTCAATAAAAAGACTCCCCATATGGCTGGAGGACAGATAGGGCATCACGTAATTCAGGTGTATCCGACTGCCGCTGTAACCATAAAGAAACTGAGGATGAATATCGATACAGATATAATCACTGTTCGTCGTCAGCTGCTTCGCCATATGAAGGCACTTACTGTTAATAAACAGCACGTCTCCCGGCTTCAGCTCATAGTCCTTCTCACCGGCAGTATAATAGCTTTTTCCGTGATGCTGAATAACAAACTGTATCTCCTCATGCCAGTGGAGGATAAGATAACCGTCCTTATTCCTGTTGATCTGCTGCAGATATACCGCAACGGGAAAATCCTCACTGCCATGGGGAGAAATCTCTCTCAAAGTCGCGTCAACATCAAAAAAGTGATTTTTCATATCTCTTTTTGCCTCAATATTACGATATTTTTATTCTTTACGTGCCGTTTTTCGAGAAAACAGCCGGCAAAATTCTTATTTTATTCTATAGAAAATGAATCAATATTTCAATGTTTTCAATCAAAATTTGTATATAAATCCAAATATTTTTTATGTAATATGTTAGTCAGAAAGAACAAAAACGACAATAATATCCCCCGTGTTATTGTACAAAAATCATTACCTTCATTCCTAATTATTCATGCTTTGAAAAAGCCCCCGAACTTGCCGTCGGGGGCTTTTTCATGCCGTCCCGCGGCTCGGGCGGGAAATTAAAGGCGCATAGGGTATAGAATAGATGAATACGCGGTGATGGACTGCGGTTAACACGTCGCTCTGCTCTTGCTTCGCGTCGGTTTCATTCGCGCAGGCTTACGTCACGATAGTAGCGTTTGTGACGACGCCTGCGCGGAAACTCG
>JAQXFO010000011.1 GCA_029005135.1 Lachnospiraceae bacterium | reverse complement strand
TTTTGCTGCCTTGCTTTCTGTGATTGATGTAGCGAAGGCCCGTGGCTGAGGACTCGGCTGTTGTACTTTGACTCTGCCAGTGGAACAGGCTTTCGTTAATAGAGTAGTCATTATACATCGTCGTCGGTGAATAGTCTTTATCCGATTTATTCAGCGTCACAAAGAACACATCCACCTTCTTATCCGGCAGCCATTTCACGCCTTCACGCACATTTCCCGGCGTCATATAATCCATCGCCACCAGTATCTGATCCCTGGTATAGGTACAGTGCAGATCTAACGGACAATCAAAGCCCAGATCAACGGGTCGGTCAATGAAATCAATGCATTCCAGATTCCATTCCATAAGTTCCCGAAGTTCCCTCATCATGGTCGGACTCTCCACAAGGCTCCGCATATTTTCCCTGGTTTCTTCAGAAGCAAAATCCGCTGCCTTCTGAAAAACCGTCATGTAAAACATCTGGAACATACGTCTTTCCAGCTCAGTAAGAACGACGGCTTCGCCATGAATAAACGAAGCGAGAATCCCCGTCAGCTTATCAACAAGAAAACGTATCCATCTTCTGGAATCCACAGCGACAAACTTACCGAAAGCCTTCGTTATAACCGTTTCGGCAGGTTCCGAAAAATCTTCCCGCGCGCCGGCCTCCACGCAGAGCCGGCTAAATGAATATTTGCCGTATATGGCCTTTGCCTCCAGATGATAATAGCTGACAAAATTCTTCATGGTAAGCGGCAAGCCACTGTCTTCGGTAAATGTCTCAATCCGGCTGAGGAGCCCGGCCTTATCACCGAAGGTACGGCGAATATTCTCCAAAATCACCTTTGAAGCTTTCTTTTCCAGCTGAATATAGCAGCCCTTTGGCAGTGATACAAAGCCCTTTTTAACCTCATAGGACATACTATGGCGGCTATGCGATAAAAGCGCCGCAAATTTCTCTTCGAAATTGTATCTCTTATTGGCCCGGCCGATAAAATCCAATACCGTCAGGCACTCTTTTCCTTCCGAGAGACGCAGACCACGGCCAAGCTGCTGCAAAAAAACGGTGAGTGATTCTGTTGGTCGAAGGAAAAGAATCGTATCCACTTCAGGAATATCGATACCCTCATTATACAGATCCACCACGAAGATAAATTTGATCTCGCCCGCAACCAGCCGGCGCTTTGCCTCATTTCTTTCGGCATCACCGGAAGCCGCCGTCAGAGACAGGCAGGGAATGCCTTTTGAAAGGAAGTATTCCTCCATGAACTTTGCGTGCTCTATCGAAACGCAAAACCCAAGACCACGGACCTTATTCACGTCCGCGACATAGTGACGCAGCGAATTGACAATATGCCCGGCACGCTTTTCCGCAATCGCCCGGTTCATGGAAAAAATATGGCTCAGCTCCTTTTTGTCATATCCGCCGCGCGTCCAGCGGATTTCCGAGAGATCAACGTCATCCGACACGCCAAAATACTGAAACGGACACAGCAGCTTGCGCTCGATCGCCTCCGGCAGACGAATCTCAGAAGCCATACGACCACCAAAATAGTCCAGGACGCTTTTACCATCCATTCGCTCCGGGGTCGCTGTCAGACCCAGGAGTATCTTCGGTTCAAAATGATTTAAAAGCCCCCGGTAAGTCGGTGCGGCGGCATGATGAAATTCATCGACGATAATAAAATCATAATAATCCTTCGGCAATATGTCATAAAGCCGCTGAGACGCCAGCGTCTGGATTGAAACAAACAAGTAATCCAGACTCTCCGGTTTATAATTGCCCACAAAAAGCTCGCCGAAATTGGGATCCTTCAAACCCCCACGGAACACACTGCGGCTTTGCTTCAAAATTTCTTCACGATGGACTACAAACAAAAGGCGCGGCCGCATCCCGGTCGTGGTTTGACAAAAACGGCGATAATCAAAAGCCGAGATCAGCGTTTTGCCGGTACCCGTGGCTGCCACCACCAGATTTCGGTGATACCCCCTCACCTCGCGCTCAGCCTGTAAACGATCCAATATTTCCTGCTGATAGGGATACGGTTGAATATCAAAAACAAATGGCTCGTCGCTTGTGAGATTGGCCCTTCCGTCTATTGTCAGGGCCCTCTCCAGCCGCGTTTTACTGTTTTCTTCGTAAATTTCAAAGCCGGCAGTATGCCAATAGCTGTCGAAGGTCGCCTCCATCTTTTGAATCGTCGGCAGCATATCCTTTGTCGTCAGCTTAACATTCCATTCAAGGCCACTGGACATAGCCGGATTCGACAGATTAGAAGAGCCGACATACGCCGTTGTAAAACCGGATTCACGATAAAACATATAAGCCTTGGCATGCAGTCTGGTTCGCTCGGTATCATAGGAAACCCGGATTTCTGTGTTTTTTAACTTCCGAAGTTCCTCCACGGCTTTAACATCCGTCGCTCCCATATATGTGGTAGTGATAACACGAAGCTGGCCGCCACGATCCGTAAAAGCCCGAAGAGACTCAATCAGCAGCCTCAAACCGCTCCATTTAACAAACGAGACCAGCATATCGATGCGATCGGCGGTTGCTATTTCTTTCTTTAATTCAGAGAACATCTGCGGTTCATGGATGGCCCCTGTAAACAAACTGCTATGCGCAGCCGACGTCTCCGGGCGGGGAATATCCTTTGCCTTTTTCTGTCCTAAACGCACCAGGGGATCGTCTTCCGATATAAGCGCCAAAAGCTGTTCGCCTTCATCAGCCACTGTCAGTTCCTGAAGGTCTTCTTCGGCAGTCTCCTGCGAAATGAGTTTCACAATCTTATTGGCCAACTCGATTTGCGCAGAAATATCATCCCGTGCCATGCGATCAAGACCCTTGTGAACGACTTCCGATAAGTATTGAGTCAGAACAGAAGACGCCTCGGCTGTGTCGATTTTTTCAACATGCTTAACAGCATCCGGAAGATCGTGCAGCTCTTCCTCGATCTCTTTATTAACAACTTGTTCGTAAAGACCTTTTTTAAGCATGAATTGAAATCTCCTTCGGAGTAACTTTTTTGCCTCTGATGACGTGAGGTTGAATGCAGAAATACAAAATTAGCAGCAGACCTCATCCAACAGCCCATACGTCCGATAGTACGACAGTATCGTCTGATACTGCATTTTTTTCGCAAACAACTGCCGGTAGGTGGCGGTTTTCTCTTTCCCTTCGGCCTTAAGCGCGGCCAGTTTCGCGGTATCCGCGTCATACTGCGCAAGTATGGCGGAAAGCATTTTTTCAAAAGCCTGCAAACGGTCTTCATTCATCACAGATCACCCTCACCCCCTACTTATCTGCCGCAGAGCCGGTTTTCCGGCTGTCGATCAGGTATTCGCCTTCTGCTTTCTTTCGCGGGCCCTGGCGATCAGGCGCTCGGATTCATCAAAGGCCTCAAAGAGGTAGGTCTCCGTCTTCGCCTTCCCCGCCTTCTCGGCTTTCTTGATCTCCTCCCAGGTGACCGGCACGTCGCCGGCGTTGACATTGCCGGCTGCGGACCGATGCGTGTCGGAGCCGAAGACGTGGGGATGGCGGCGGATCATTTTTTCGCAGCTGCCGCGGCAGACATCCTCTATGGTAAAGAGCCCCTCTTCCTCAGCGATCTGCGCATGCATCACCACCTGGAGAAGAAGGTCCCCCAGTTCTTCGATGAGATTGTCCGGATCACCGGTCGCCTCCAGGATGTTGATGCCGCCGATGACCTCGGCCGCCTCCTCGATGCAGGCCGGTTTCAGACTGACATGAGTCTGCTCCCGATCCCAGGGGCAGCCATCTTCCGCACGCAGGCGGGCAATCACCTCTCGCAAACGCTCAAATTCCGTCATAATATGCCTCTCGATCCGGTCTCTTATTGGTATCTTTTGGGTATGTCTATTTTGTGTGCCTTTTTATGGTGACTCTTATTTGCTGTTGCTGAAATCATACGCTTCCTTCAGCCAGCCCATCAGCTCATCATCGATCATGGTTCTCCTGCGGGAAGGTCGCCATATCCCGGCTCACCTTGACTCTTGCCATATTATTAAAATTGTAACCTATTTTTTGCTGCAATCCAAATCAAATCCCCTTCTTTTGGCATTGCGTTTTCCATCGCTGCAAACAGCACTCTCATGAATAGAAAAGCGACCAACCTTTTTCGGTTGATCGCCATGAAGCTGTCCCACGAATATCGTTTGCGGACTGGTGAAAAGCAACAGGAACTTCAATGCCCTCGTAAGGACGCTGCCATAACGCTGTCTTGTATTGCCCCACCTGATAAGCTATAGTTTAAGAAAGCTAACAGATACCCGTTCCGAAAGGATGACGCCCGTGAAAAAAGCCGGAAAAACCCGCTCAACATACCGAATTTTGCTGTCCGCCTGCCTGGCCGTCCTAGTGCTTTTCTGCCTTCTCCCGGCCGCGGCCGTCTATGGCGATACCCCCGCTTCGGCAGCCGCCCCGGCCGTCTCCCCCGGCGCTTCCGAATCTGCCTCGCCGGAGGCTTCCCCGTCAGAGACGGCCCGGGAAAAGGTCCGCGTCGGCTGGTATCAGAGCGATATGTTCCAGGAAGGCACGACGGACGGCGAGATAAAAAGCGGCTACTGTTATGACTTCCTCCAGAAGGTCTCCGATTATACCGGCTGGGAATACGAGTATGTCTACGGCAGCTGGACGGAACTGTTTCATAAGCTTCAGCAGGGCGAGATCGACTGTCTCGGCGGCGTGTCCTACACCGAAGAGCGGGCCGCGTCCATGCTCTTCCCCGACCCCGCCATGGGCACTGATCAGTATTATCTGTTCCATAAGGCCCGCAACGACGCCATTTCCCCGCAGGATCCCGGAACCCTGAACGGCCGGAAGGTCGGCGTCATCCGGGACAATCGGATCGGCGCCCTGACACTGAGCTGGATGGCAGAGAAAGCCGTCGACCTCGAGGTCATTTCTTATGACAGCTTCGAGGAGCAGGAGGCCGCCTTCGAAAGGGGCGAGATCGACCTGCTGGCCCAGACTGTCAATAACGTCCTGGATCTGGAAGGCATCAGCATCACAGCCAAGATCGGCGAGGAGCCGTACTATCTGGCCATCAGCAGGCAGAACCCCGAACTTCTGACAGAGCTGAACGACTCCCTCAACACCCTCCTGTCCATCGATCCTTTTATACTGCAGAATCTCCAGTACGGTAATTATGGCGCCACTCTCATCGGCAAGACCCTGACCGACAATGAGGAAGCCTGGATCAACAGCCATCCGACGATCACCGTGGCCTATCTGGAGAATTATCTTCCCTACTGCGCCACCGACCGGGACGGCCGGGCTGTCGGCCTTATGACAGATACCCTCGACGCGATCCTGTCTTCCCTCGGTCTTGCCGACAGGATCGCCGTGACCTACGTTCCCTATACGAACTTCGATGACATGACGGATGCCGTGCGCCGCGGACAGGCCGATATGGCCTTCCCTGTCTACGGCAACCTGTGGGAGCTGGAGCAGAATCAGATCGACGCCTCCAGTCCCGTCGTTCAGGGCAGTGAGTCCTTCATTTCCCGGGGACTTTACGACAGAAGTCAGATCCGCGTCATTGCCGTCAATGACAATAACCGGATGCAGATCGCCTACTGCCGCAAATATTTTCCCGAAGTGACGCTGCTGTCCTGCGGCTCCATCAACGAAGCCCTCGATGCCGTTCTTGAGGGACGCGCCGACGGTACCATTATCAACACGCTGCGGACAGAGCTCGTGACCGGAAGTTCCCGGTACAAAGGCCTGTCCTGTATCCAGCTGGAGGGCGATGACAACCGCTGCTTCGGCGTCAACGAGAAGAACACGGAACTCATTCTGATCCTCAACCGGGGTCTCCGCATCATCGGCGCCTCCTTCGGCATCGAAAGCTCCTACAAATACATGGAGAGCTTCTATTCCTATGACATCCAGGACTTTTTCCTGAATAATCTTGCCATCCTTCTGCCCCTTCTCCTCCTGTTTGTGGGCGGCATCATTCTCCTGCTGACGTGGAATCTTCACCGCAAGGCCCAGCAGGTGCGGGAAAAGGAAGCCCACATCCGGCAGGTACAGGCCCTCAATACGGAGCTGGAGGCGCTGAGGCGCAAAGCCGATGCGGCCAATGAAGCCAAGACGACCTTCCTCTTCAATATGTCCCACGATATTCGCACGCCGATGAACGCGATCCTCGGCTTCAGCCGCCTGATGGAGAAAAACCTGGACAAGCCGGACATTCTGAAGGACGAGCTGAAGAAAATCGAAGCCTCCGGCGAACTCCTGCTGGCTCTGATCAACAACATGCTGGAAGTGGCCAGGATCGACAGCGGCAAAGAGGAACTCAACGAAGTCGTCATGGATGTGGAGAATGACCGTTACGCGGTCTTCCCGATCTTCGAGCAGGAAATCCGGGAGAAGAATCTGACAGTCAGCCATGAAACGCAGGTTCAGCACCGCTATGTTTATGCTGATACGCATAAGATCTCGGAAATCACGATGAATCTGGTGTCCAATGCCGTCAAATACACGCCGGAAGGCGGCAGCATCCGCTCCACGCTCACGGAGATCCCCTGCGACAGCGACGGCTTTGCCGCCTATGTCTATACCATCCGGGATACCGGCATCGGCATGAGCCCTGAATTCCAGAAGGTCATCTTCGAATCCTTCTCCCGGGAGCGCAACACCACCGAGAGCCGCATACCCGGTACCGGTCTGGGCATGGCGGTCGTCAAACGTCTGGTGGATCTGATGGGCGGAACGATCACACTGGAAAGCGAGCCGGGCAAGGGCTGCTGCTTCACGGTAACGCTCAGACACCGCATCGCGGAGGCCCCTGCCGCAGAGGCCCTTCCCGGCACGGCTCCGGCCGCCGGGAAACCCGACTTCACCGGCCGCCGCCTGCTCCTTACCGAGGACAATGATCTCAATGCCGAGATCGCCGCCGCCATTCTGGAGGATTTCGGCCTCACCGTGGACCGGGCCCCCGACGGTACCGACTGCCTGGCGATGCTGACAGAGCACCCCGCCGGCTATTATGACCTGATCCTGATGGACATCCAGATGCCGAAGCTGAACGGCTATGAGACCGCCAGCGCCATCCGCCGGATGGATGACCCGGTAAAGGCTGCCATTCCCATCATCGCCATGACGGCCAACGCCTTTGATGAGGATAAGGAAAATGCCCTCGCCGCCGGCATGAACGGCCACCTGGCCAAGCCCATCGAAGTCGATAAGCTGACGGCGGTGCTGAAGACGTATCTGACACCGGGGGATATCGACCCCATCGCCTCCGACGCCTCTGCCGCTCCGTGAAGAGAAAACTGACAGGGCCCTCACGATTTGTTAGTGCCATCTAAACAAAAAAGTGCTATATTACAGGGGATGGACTGTGATCTTTTCACAGAGTTTTACAGGAGGATAACATGGGTAAACTTGACAACAGAGTAGCTATTGTGACCGGTGCCAGTTCCGGCGTCGGCCGCGGTGTCGCCAAGGTTCTGGCGGAAAACGGTGCCAGGGTCTGTGTGTGCGCCCGCAGAATGGAAAAGCTGGAAGAGCTGGTAGAAGAGGTCCGCGCCTTCGGCGGCGATATGCTGCCGGTCGCCTGCGACGTGACTGATCCCGCCCAGATCCACAACGTGGTGGAGCAGTGTGTCTCCCATTACGGCGGCGTGGATATTCTGGTAAACCTGGCTCAGGGCGCCATGCTGTATCGTCCGCTGATGGAAGTGGATGAGGAATATGCTCTCCTGGCCTTCAAGAGCGGTGCTCTGGCCTCGATGCTGTTCATGCAGGAGTGCTTCCCCTATCTGAAGGAAAGCGGCCACGGCCGTATCATCAACACCGCCTCGGCCGCCGGTTATGACGGCAGCGCCGGCTTCGGTGCCTACGGCATGGCTAAGGAAGCCATCCGAGCCCTCACCCGGACAGCGGCCAACGAATGGGGACAGTACGGTATCACCGTCAACGTCTTCCTGCCCATCATCACGACCGAGACCTTCCGCCAGACACAGCCCGAAGCCCTCAAGGCTCTGGAAGCCCGCACCGCTCTGAAGCGCGTGGGGACTACCGAAGAAGACTGTGCTCCTCTGATCGTCTTCCTGGCCAGCGATGACGGCGGTTATCTCACCGGCCAGTCTTTCATGGTTGACGGCGGCATCCACAAGCACACATGATCGCCTGACAACAAAAACGGATACAGTCATAAGCGCGTGAAAAATGACCCTTTTTCACGCGCTTTTCTCTATCCATACAGATATCACAATTTATAAGGTTCACCCTTGTCCGGGTGATTCACTCACGGACGGACGGCGGAAACCGCCGGCCGGTGCCGCTACTCCGGGTACCCACCGGTGCCGCTACTCCGGACACTCGCCGGTGCCGCCGCAGGTCAGACAGACCTCATGGGCATCCTTGCTGATACACTCGGCGATGCCTGTCCCGCCGCAGAACTCGCAGTCGTCGATGCCGTCACCGCCGCAGACGCGGCAGCTTTCGCCTTCGTACGTCCCGGTGCCGAGACAATTGGCACAGGTGCGGATGCCGTCATGACACCAGATGTCCGGGCAGGGCGAATAGCCTGTTCCGCCGCAGCCCGCGTAACCGGTGCCGTTGCCGCGGTCATAGCCGAAATTAGGATCCCCCGGGCAATAAATGCCGGTCCCCCCGCAATCCGGACAGACCACCGCTTCTGCCGTGCCTGCCCCGCCGTCGGGAGCTCCCGGAGGCAGGGACTCCTCTGCCGCGCCGGGCGCCTCGGGGCGCACGGGAGCCTCTGTCATGTCCGTATCTCCGGCAGGCGCAGTCGTCTCCGCCATCCCCGGCAATCCGGGCGATACGAGCTCTCCCACCGGGTTTCCGGTATCCTCCGCTTCCGATACGCGGGCGGGCGTCTCCGGATAGGCGAACAGCATCGAAAAACCGGGTACCGACACAGACAGAACCACCGCTGCCGCCGCAGCCGACATCAGCGCCATCAGCTGCCGCCGATGACGTTTGTCCTTCTGCCGCCCCGCCGCAGCCGTACCGGCTTCCGTGTATCCCGTATCTCCGGCAAACTCATCTTTTTGCCGCACAGAGGTGAATTCCCCGTCCGCCGGCGGCATGGCGTATTCCTCGCCGGCCGGACAGCTCTCCTCCCGGCAGACCTGCCATTCGCCGGCACAGGCCGTCTCCTGACCGGGACAGCCGAATTCTCTGTCTTCTCTTCTCATGATTTGTTATGAATAGTGAGCTGGTCGTAGGGCACCTCAACACCGGCCTTTTTAAAGCCGCAGTACAGATCGTGATTCAGCACCCTCTGCCCCTTGAAAATATCCGGCTCGCTGACCTCCACGCAGAATTTCAGCATCACCGCCGAGCTGCCCAGGGCCGACACGCCCAGATATGTCGGTGCCGACTTCATCACATCCGGGTGTTTCCTGTAGATTTCCTCCAGGATCGCCGGGATCTTTTCCTCAAAGGCCTCCAGATCCAGTTCATAGGGTACACCGATTTCGGCAATGGACTTGGAGACGATGTTGGAGCGATTCAGGATATCCTTCATATTGGAATTGTTGATGATCTTGATATTGCCGCCGGCATCCGTCAGCGCCGTGGTCCGGATACCGATGCTGGTCACGGTACCCCGGAAGCCGCCCACCTCGACGATATCACCCACGTTGTACTGATTTTCAAAGATCATAAAAAGGCCCGTGATCATATCGGCAATCAGACTCTCCGCCCCGAAGCCGATGATCAGAGCGATGATGCCGACGCTGGCCACGATGGTGGAGACATCCACTCCCAGAATATAAAGGCCCCAGCAGACGATGACGATCGCCGAAGCATACCGGACAACGCTGCTGACGATCGTCAGCAGGGTGTTGGTTCTGCCGCTTTTAAAATGCAGCAGCCCCAGGATTAACACCAGCAGGTTTTCAAGCCCCAGCACCAGGAAAGCCATGACCGCCACCTGAACCAGCACGGCGGCGTTCAGATGGAGGCTTCCGAACACCTGTCCCGCCGATTCAAAAAGACCGGTAAACAGGCCGCCTCCGACAGCCGCCGCTACTAAGAGCAAACAGATAATAAGGCGCAGAAGATATTTCTTATTCATAAGCCTCCCTCACGGATCCTTATAGACCGGATCCCTATGTGTTGTCTTGTTATCTCCTTTTTACAATACCACCGGAGAAAGGAAAGTCAAAGATTTTAAGTGATTTTCATGTCCCAAAGTCAATAAAAGACTTTTTGCGTGTCGATAAGCTCCCCCTCTTCAACAGGCCCGAAGACGCATGGTTAGCCGGCCCTGTGTGAAACCTTTTCCGATGTCTATGTGATTCACCGATCCTATTACAGGACCGCTCTTCTTGACGAGATAAACCCCGATTATCTCATCGCAGAATATGTCGAGCGGTATTCCTCAAAGATCGGCGATATTGAATTCCTCATCGAGGACTGACCGGCTCAGCCGACAGCATAGCGAGGCGGCACGGCCTTGCTTACGGACAAAAAACCTCTTATGTCTGTTTTTCAGACACAAGAGGTTTTTACTTAACTTCAGCCAAAAACAGGAAATAAATAAGACAGCCGTCAATCAGCAGATCGGATATATCCCATCCGTCAAAGAGAAGAAGGGAAGACAGCACCGAAACGCCCACAATCCCGACACTGATGAGACGGGGAATCAGCCCTTTTTGCTTTGTCATCCAGGTCAACCCGGCCAGGACCGGTGTACACAGGGCAAACAGTGTCCAGCCGATGATGAAAGACCGGCCATAGACTCCGTGTGTGAGTACCGCCGCCGTGTAGTATGCTGCCAGCATACCCAGACAAAAGGTAAGCGTATTGACCGCGGCTTTTTTGGGCGTTCGGCTATAGATCGCGATCACGGTACCGATGAGAATCCATACCGCCATCCGCGAGAAGACATCGCCCAGATTCTGCGTATAAAGATCCAGCCATCGCGCCAGTCCTCCGGCCAGAAGACCCAGCAGAAAAAGCACGAGCGGATTCAGCAGCTTATTTCTCACAGTCTGAGCCCTCGCCCAGCAGTGTCACGCCCTTAAAAACCACAGTCACACTATCGCGAATCGATTTCTTTTCCATTTTAACCCCCTTACCATACATCCTTAACAGGATCCGGTAATCCTATCACGTCCCTTGCGGCAGGTCTATTTTACGGGGATGTGCCGTTTTCATACAGGTCTTTTTTTCATGGCTCAAATGAAAAACTAAAAGCAAGAAAGGTATGGGGAAAAGATAATCGTTTGTCTAAATGGCTCTCAGCGGCCTCATTTAGGGTATAATAATGGCAAAAGCTGCTGGTTTGTCCATGTTTTGCGGTATGACAAACAGACGACGAAGGATTTCTTTGTAAAAGAAACCGCAACCCCGTAGTTACCTAAGGTATTCGTCCGTCTGACCTGTTAAAACTGGTTAATGATTACGTTTTAGCAATGCCGGCCGCAGGCACACTTCGTCGGGTGGAATCGGTGAAAGCGCGAGGGCTTCCAGCAGTTTTTTATATTTCTCTTCTTTCATCATCGAAAACGGCGTGTTGTTGGCAAACAGTTCCCGTGCGACACTGTTGATATGACACGTCATGAGGTGGATATCTTCGGGAGTAAGAAACTGAAAGCTTGTCCCTTTCGGCAGTATTCTGCGAATCAGGGTGTGATTGTTTTCGACATGGGGCTTTTGCCAGGAGGCCTGGGGATCACAATAAAAAATACGCGTGCGCCTTGCACCGTTTTCCGTGAACTCCAACTTGTGGGGGCCTTTGAACTCGACACCGTTATCGGTAAGGATGACAGGGAAGAGTTTTCTGAAAGTATCCAGTCCGACAAGAGCGGTCAGGTTATCAAAGACGCTTGTGACACTTTCCTGCGTGCCATCTTTTAAGAGAAAGACGAGCATGAAGCTGGTTTCCCTGAAAATGAAAGTAAGCAGGACCTGCTTGCTGCCCCGCGCCCCTTTGACGGTATCCATCTCGATGACAGGGAGATGGGGATTTGCCTCGAGATAGCTGTTGAAATCATTGATAGTACGACCTTTGCGACACTTGTACTCAAGCTTTGTCAGGATCTTCTGCGGGTGACGCTGGCGATATTTGACCTTGCGGGGCAGATCGATGTTGCGGATATCAAAGGCCCTGGCATCGATGTAATTATAAATCGTTCGTTCAGAGAGACCGATCTGATCGCCATGCGTCGAGAAGATATGATTGATGGACTGTCCTTTGGCTATGAGAGGTGCAATGAGGTCGTTGAGTTCCAACAGTTTTTCAGGAGGAGTCCTGAGTCCCCGCCGGGAATCCCGCAGGAGTCGTGCATACTCGGCATGTGCGCGATGAGCGGTATAGTAAGCGTGATTCCGGCGGCAGGTTTTTTCTTCTGGACAGCGTGTACAGACATAAGGAGCCCGAGAGAGAAGATCGCAGTTGACTGACTGAAAAGAAGGACATATTTGCGTACAATCGTACTCGGTACAGTTCTTGCACTTGCCAAGGCAGGAGTATCGCGTTTCCGTTTCACATAGATTGCGGCGAAGACAGCGATGAAACTCCAGACAGGAATTGATATCGAAGCGTTCATCAAAGACAAAAGCCCTGTGATACCGAACTTCTCTTGTAATTGTAGAAGGATCACGGTGGAGCTGTCTGGCGATATAAGCAAACGAACAGCCCTGGGCAATGCCCTTTTCTATGATGGCTCGGTCCGATAGAGAAAGATGTTTGCTCATGCTTCTCCTTTCCGGTCAGACGGACAAGACCATTATCAGGGAAGAGAGCTGTTTTTGCAAAACTAAACGCACGTTTGCAAGAGTAAAAATAAGGTGTTTTTTGCATTTAAATTTTCATTTAAAGTCTTTTTTTCATGTGTATGTGTCCGTTTTCGGTCCCGATATCGGAGCTGTTATCGGTTCGTATATCATTCTGTTTTTCTGCCGGGAATCTGTCCAAGAGGATCCCGGGCGCTGAGAGCGGCCAGAATCTTGTTGAAAATCATCGGATTCGGATAATACCGATAATCGGCAAAAACCGCGATACCCTCTTTGTCATAGTATTCTCTGATGGCGGCCGCACACGCGGCGCTGCGGCTCTGGCCGTATTCACACTGGCAGATGATATGACAGCCGTCATCCACAGCAGCCGCAATAAAAGCCGCCAGCGCATCAGCTTCCGGCAGATAGGTCTCATAAGTCAGACCGTAGTCCTCCAGGATCTCCGGGTCAATGTCATACACCGCCAAGGAAAACACCCGCCGGCATACCCGGCTGTAATCCACCGGCTCACTATCCGCGCGAAACGATCGGCTGCCCCGGGGATCATAAAAGCTGATGACTGCCGCATGATCGGGAAACCCGCTGTTGATCATCCTGACGGCTTTGTCTCTGGAAATAATATCGATCCGGTTCTTCATCTTCGCAGTCTCCCGTCTGTTCTTACTGTTATCTCTATAATTACGGATCGGAGGCGGTTTCCCCCTAAAATCATAATGCGCTCTTAATCCCTGTCTTTTTTCGCTTTTCCCTCTTTAATTCTTCATGAGATAAGTTAATGTCACATCGTGATACGAGGTGACAGATATGAGTCTCTCAAATTTCCTTCGAAAATGGGAATACCGCTTTGATTCAAAATCAGAGAAATTCTTCCGGCAGCATCCACTGCCGGGTTTTCTCTTCGTCATGATCGGCATGCCGCTGCTTATTCTCCTCGGTGTTTTTATCGGTACTGCTGTCATTGCCTTGCCGATGGCCTATCTTTTTGGCTGGCTGTAATCTTTAGACGATCTTAATGCCTGCTGAAATAACCTTTTGTCTTCTTTACTGCATCAGGCGTAGCATAAACATCTGCAGAGTTTCCTGTACAGAAGAAAAATTTTAAGGCAGAGAGGCCGTGGAGATATGCAGAATATTGAATTATTGTTATCGGTCGTGATTATGTTCATCATCGGCTGGTTTCTTATGCGGAAACTGGATACTTTTTTAGAACGCATTTCTTCTGAAAAAGAGTCTGAAAATGAGTATAATAGAAAGCTGAACACAAAGGCTGAGAACAGCCGTTTCACCCATAGGGAGACCTCCGAATGGAAATAACCAGACAAGATCCGGATCAGCTGCTGAAAGCCATCCAAAACGATACCTTATGTGAGAAGCGGGGGCGTCTGAAAATTTTCTTCGGCTATGCTGCCGGCGTGGGGAAGACCTATGCCATGCTGCAGGCCGCGCACCAGGCAAAAGAGCGTGGTGTGGACGTGGTGTCCGGATATATTGAACCTCACGCCAGACCTCAGACAATGGCACTGCTTGACGGACTGGAGCAGCTTCCGGCCACTCAGGTGTATTATGGTGGGATAACGCTCCGTGAGTTTGATATCGACGGGGCTCTGAAACGCCATCCGCAGTTGATTCTGGTGGATGAACTGGCCCATACCAACGCAGAGGGCAGCCGGCACGCCAAGCGTTATCAGGATGTTCAGGAACTGCTGAATGCCGGCATCGATGTTTACACCACCGTCAATGTCCAGCATATCGAGAGTCTGAACGATACTGTCGCCGCCATTACCGGCGTTATGGTTCGTGAGCGTATTCCGGATTCTGTTTTTGACCGGGCCGATCAGGTCGAGCTGGTGGACGTGGAGCCGGCTGAGCTTCTGGAGCGCATGGCAAGCGGCAATATTTACCGGGAAGACCAGGCGCAGAGGGCCGCTGTCAATTTTTTTACCGTTGAAAATCTGACAGCGCTGCGGGAATTGGCCCTGCGGCGCTGTGCCGATCGGGTGAACCTGCTGACTGAAAACGAAAGAATCCAGAGCGGGGGCGATTACCACACCGATGAGCATATCCTGGTCTGCCTGTCATCATCTCCGTCTAACGCCAGGATCATCCGTACAGCGGCAAGAATGGCCCGGGCCTTTCGCGGAAATTTTACCGCTCTCTATGTGGAGACACCGGCTACTGCCGGGATGAGCGATGATGACAAAAAAAGACTGCGTGAAAACACCCGCCTGGCCCGACAGCTCGGTGCTAATATCGAAACCAGCTATGGGGAGGATGTGCCTTATCAGATTGCGGAATTTGCCAGACTGTCCGGCGTTTCCAAAATCGTGATCGGCCGCAGTGCCGCGGCGCGGAAGAGCTTTTTCAGCAAACCGACGCTGACGGAACGGCTGATCGCCGACGCCCCCAATCTGGATATTCATGTGATTCCGGACGTCAATATCGGAAACGCCAGTCAAAAGCGGCCGGCTATGACACACGATCTCACGCCTATGACGATTCGCGACGCGGTGAAGAGCATCCTCGTCCTGCTGGCGGCCACCCTGATCGGGTATGTGTTTTATAACAGGGGTTTTTCGGAAGCCAACGTCATAGCCGTCTACATTTTCGCTGTTCTGGTCATCTCCGTCATAACAACGAATCGGTTCTGCGGCGTGACAGCGTCCATCGTCAGCGTACTGGTATTTAATTTCTTCTTTACCGTGCCGCGCTTTACCTTTCACTTTAATGATCCCAACTACCTGGTCACCTTCCCGATCATGTTCATGGTGGCGCTGCTGACCGGATCGCTGGCCACCCGTCTGAAAAACAGCGCCAGGCAATCCGCCCGCGCCGCCTATCGGACAAAAATCCTGTTTGAAACAAATCAGCTGCTTCAAAAGGAGACCGACGAAAATGCCGTGATTAAAGCCGCCGCAGAGCAGCTTCTGAAATTGTTGAAAAGGGATATTGTGGTCTATTTGTCGACCGGTGACACGCTGGCGGAGCCCAGTGTTTTCCGAACACCTGACAGCGATCTGAGTGCCCTGGTTTCCGAAAACGAAAAAGCCGTGGCGGCATGGGTGCTTCGAAACAACACACACGCCGGGGCCACCACCACGACCTTATCCAACGCCAAATGCCTGTATCTGGCCATTCGAATCAATCAGCAGGTTTATGGTGTCGTTGGCATCGCCATGAACGAAATCCCTCTGGATTCCTTTGAAAACAGCGTGCTTTTGTCGATACTCGGTGAATGCGCCCTGGCACTGGAAAATATTAAAAACGCCCGGGAAAAAGAAGAAGCCGCTATCCTGGCCAGAAATGAGCAGCTGCGGGCCAATCTGCTGCGGGCTATTTCACACGACTTGCGCACACCGCTGACTTCCATTTCCGGCAATGCCGATAATCTTCTGGCCAACTACCGGAAAATGGACGACAGCACACGAAAACAAACCTTTTCGGATATATACGATGATGCCATGTGGCTGATCAATCTGGTGGAAAACCTCCTGGCTGTCACCAGGCTCGAAGACGGGCAGGTCCGTTTGACGCAGTCTGTCGAACTCATGGATGAGGTAATCGCAGAAGCCCTGCACCACATCAACCGGAAAAGCCGGGAACATACCATTCGTGTCAGCGCTTCAGAGGATCTGATTTTAGCCCGCATCGATGCCAAGCTGATCGTGCAGGTCATCATCAATCTGGTGGATAACGCCGTCAAATACACACCCGCCGGTTCTGTCATTGAAATACATACGGAAAAAGCAGCGCATCAGGTCATCGTTTCTGTTTCCGATAACGGACCGGGCATTCCTGACGAACAAAAGCCTCATATTTTTGATATGTTCTACAGCGGCGCCAACAAAGCTGCCGACAGCCGCCGAAGCCTCGGACTGGGCTTGTCCCTGTGCAAATCCATCGCTGCCGCCCACGGCGGCTCGATCTCTGTGGCTGACAATCATCCGCAAGGCACCGTCTTTATATTAAAACTACCCGCCGGGGAGGTCGAATTGCATGAATAAACCCTTGATATTAGTCGTAGAGGATGATCCTCCTGTCAGAAACCTGATCACAACAACCCTTAAGACAAACGACTACCGGTATCTGTCAGCCGCCAATGGGGAGGTTGCCATTCTGGAAGCCGCTTCCCATAATCCGGATATCGTTCTGCTGGATCTCGGCCTGCCGGATATGGACGGTGTACAGGTCATCCGGAATATCCGCTCCTGGTCCAATCTGCCTATCATCGTGATCAGCGCTCGCAGCGAAGATAACGATAAGATCGAGGCCCTGGATGCGGGAGCGGATGATTACCTGACCAAGCCGTTTTCCGTAGAAGAGCTGCTGGCACGGCTCCGGGTGACACAGAGGCGGCTGTCCTATATGACAGCTGAGATGCTGTCGGCTTCTTCCGTCTTTGTCAACGGCAAACTCAAAGTGGACTATGCCGGCGGCTGTGCGTACCTGGACGGCCAGGAGCTGCATTTAACACCTATTGAATACAAACTGCTGTGCCTGCTGTCCAAAAATGTGGGCAAAGTTCTGACGCACACCTTTATCACACAGAACATCTGGGGGCGAAGCTGGGAAAATGATATTGCTTCCCTGCGCGTCTTTATGGCCACTCTCCGGAAAAAACTGGAGCCGGCACCGGATTCGCCGCAGTATATTCAGACCCATATCGGTGTGGGCTACCGGATGATGAAGGTGGAATAACCGGTCACAGTCCAGAACAGCACGATTTCTTTGTGCTGTATGAGCGAAAGTTTTGACGGCATTGCCTGTTCCGATTCTCTCTATATTAAAAATCAATTTCATATTCCAAATACCGGCGGGATTCGTTGACGGCTTCGTTGGTAACGGTGGCATTTCCGGAAATTTTCAAACTCTTAAGGACAGTATCGATCTTAACGGCGTCACTTTCTCTAATGCCGGAAGAATGGCTCATTTTGATGCTGATTTTGTGGTTATGAAAGCCTTCGCCGCCGGTCATTCTGAGATGAATCAGGTTCTGAACATTGTCATCTTTCGCGAGATACACGAGCGTCGGCATCTCCGGTGCATGCCCCTCCATGACCATCTCAGCGGCCACATCGATCATGGAATACTTTTTTTCTGTTTCACTGCGTGAAGTTTCGGCATTTCCGGTTTTCGCCGCCTTAGCCTGTGCTTTTGTCTTTGTTTCGGAAAAAGACGTCTGTTCCTCTTTGTAGGTAACCCTGAAATGCTTTGCGCCAAGGTCTTGGGCCACGCGCTGCAATTCGTTAACCCGAACCATTTTAAGATAACTAAAGTATTCGTCCAATGAAATATAGTTATCTCGGTCTGTCGGATTCACATAGTAGAATTCGCAATCCGGATCCGGATAAAACGTCAATCCAAAAGACCCCAGAGAATCTTTGAAAAGATTGACCACTCTGAGTCCGCCTTTGTCCGATAAAAAGCCAATGGAACCCTGACAGACGTCACTCTCAGCGTGTTTCTTATCTCTATCAACGACACGAATAAGCTTTGACATCAGGAATTCTGCCTGATCCAAAGTATCCGGAAAGATGGGCTGAAGAACCTTCAAATCCAGACGTTTGCGGCTTTCCTCAGCACTCTCTTTGACGGCCGCTGCCCCTTTCTTCACCGCATCACCGACTGTCCTTGCGGCAATCGATACATCGGAGATAACAAATGTCTGCAAAACAGGCTATACTAAAAAGAAAAGGATTACGACAGACTTATCCACCAGGAGGTTCCCTATGAGAAGATTCTTGCCTGTTCTGATGGTTTTGCTGCTCATCTCCGGCTGTGGCGCGCAGACCGCCGAAAACACCTATCGCCAGGTCACCATGGCGGAAGCGGTGTCGATGATGGCGAAAGAAACCGGCTATATTATCCTTGATGTGCGAACCGCTGAGGAATACCGTGAGAAACACATTCCCGGTGCCGTCAATATTGCCAACGAAGCCATCGGTACAGAAGATATCCCTGAACTTCCGGATAAAGATCAGCTGATACTGGTATACTGCCGCAGCGGCAATCGCAGCAAGCAGGCCTCTGAAAAGCTGGTGAAACTGGGCTACACCCGTATCGTTGAGTTTGGCGGCATCAACAGCTGGCCCGGAGAAACCGTCTCCGGCGATACATAAAGGTCAGCTTGTCATCGGGAATCGCCAATACATCCCCGTGCATTATCTCTTCCAATAGTCCAGCGTCGGCAATTTCTCTTGCATATACAGGCGGGCCTGTTCTTCAGAAAACCCCTGTTTCACCATCAGCGGAAGACATACCCGGATCAGATCATCCATGTCATGGTAAGTATACGTTCCATCCACATAGCACCACCGGCCTGCCGTGTCACCATAACCCGCTCTGCCATCTGATCCTGTGTCAAATGATGCTTCTCACGAAGTTCTTTCAGAATATCTTTTGTCTCCATGCGAACACCTTCGGTATGCTTTTGACTCCATTATGCTTCCCGGAAGCATGTTCGGCAAGCAACGCGATGTTGCTTTCACCGCCATTCTTTTTTAGTGAGTGGCAGTTGGGTAAATAACCATCAAAAAAGCAGATAATATCCGGTATTATGCCGAATAATCTGTAAAAAAATTGACATTTTCAGGGATTCTCGGTAATATTCCCGGAAAAGGCATGATCGCGGCGAAGGATGGCTTCATCCTGTATGTGGTATGTATAGCTCCGGTAAGGAACGAATATGATCTTCAGTAGTGTCAATGCTAAAGGTGATCTTGTTTCCTTTCTTCAGCACACGCTGTTCGGTAGTTGTACGGATGTTGAGTCCTGGCTAGCGCCCATCCATTTCTGTTAAGAACTCCATTAAAAACCTTTCTGATTATTTCCTTGAGTGAATCGGAACGATAGCCATCTGCCAAGCCTCCAAATAGCACCTTTGCTAAATCTTGTCACGATATCAGTAATGACCTGCCACGTCAAGGACACAGAACGGTAATGCGTAATATTCGTGACATGAAAGGTTTTTATCAGTGATACCGGCATAAGGCGGCAGCCAGTGGCAGGCGGTGCGACACTGAACGGCAGCGGTGCGTTGCCGGCGGCATCCCCTTGATGTAGTCCGTTTTACCCACTTCACAATCGGCGAAGCGTGCACTTTTTACTTCGTTAAGTCGAATCAAGCTAAAACACATATTGACAAATC
>JAQXFO010000010.1 GCA_029005135.1 Lachnospiraceae bacterium | reverse complement strand
TATTCCGAAAGCCCCAACGCCGACGAGCCGCAAGGCGGCAGGAGGGCCGGAAGAGACTCCCACAATGGTTCCTGAAGGCCGTTCAAGAGTTGCGGCATGGTTTTATATTCTGAGGGACAACCCGGCGGTTGTCCCTTTTTTTTGAACCTGCCTATAGCCTATCGTAAAGAAGTCAGCCGATCGCGCGGACGCCCTTGTCCCGAGTAGTCTGAAGACAGAGAAAGAGCCGTCGTCTTTAACGACAGCTCTTTCCCTGAGAAGTATGAATGGATATTTCAACCTTTGCTCCTGTCAAACAGTTCGGCATCTGCCAGGGGCCCGGTAGAAATCTTGCGCGGTTCTTCACACCAGATCTGGTCATTCATCATCAGGTTTTCCATCTCTGTGATCAGGTTGAGAGAACCTTCGTGGAAGCCGGCATCGTAGCCGGTGTTAAGAAATGCGTCAAGCATTTCGATGGCGATCCACTCACCGGTGGTTTTTCCGCCCATGCAGAGAATATTTGCGTTGTTATGGCGGCGTGTCATAACGGCATCGTAGGTGCTGCTGCAGAGACCGGCGCGGATGCCTTTGAATTTGTTGGCAACCATACTGATTCCGATACCGGTGCCGCAGATAAGGACACCGCACCGGGCTTCGCCGGTGGCGACAGCTTTGGCGACTTTGGCCGCAAAGAAGGGATAACGGGTTTTTTCAATATCCGGATCTTCTTCGGAACCGCAATCGACATAGGGAATACCTTTTCCTTCCAGGTATTCGATGCATTTGTTTTTCAGATAACAGCCGGCTGTGTCATTGCCGAGATAAACCGGTTTTTCCATAGGATCACCTCGTGTCAGATCATTTTTCGCAGTGATATTTCAGATCCCAGCTTTCTTCAAGCGGTTCCGGAGCCAGATACGGATCAACCGGATCGATGAATTCGAAGCCATCGGCTTTGAATTTTTCATAATCGAAAGCCATCAACTCGTCATAGGCCAGCTTATGGAATTCGTAGAAGCCTTCCCATTCTTCGTGACCATCGCCCAGATTATGTTCCAGGAAAGCGTCGGCCATCTGGATGCCTGTGTGCGGTGCGATGTAGTGTCCGCCCATGGCCAGAATGTTGCAGTTGTTGCCGGTAATGGCACGCAGCGCAGCCGGGATGGTTTCAGCGACAGCCACCATGGCGCCCGGGCATCTGGCGGCAGCCAGGTGAATTCCCATGCCGGTACCGCAGAAGATCAGGGCACGTTCAAATTCGCCTTCTGTGATCTTGGCACCAACACGCAGGCCGATGCGATGGAACATTTCGGGATGCGGATCGTCCAGGGACTTGACACCGATATCGGTGACTGTCCAGCCTTTCTGCTGCAGATGTTCGACGACAGCATCTTTCAGCGGGACACCGGCGAAGTCGGCGGCTACCAGAACCTGTTTGTCTTTCACGGTTTTCATACTTTACCTCCTGTAAGTCATACTTAATGACTGTGTCAACTTTTTCATCACGTGGATTGGATCATATGAAGTTTTTGAAAATGCCGCACATGGCATCCTGTTCGATACGCTCCAACTGGCTGTAGGCCAGATAGAGATCCTTGCCGGAGACGACGACACCGTGATAAGGCATAATGCAGCCGATGGGATAGGTTTCGGCGAGTTCGCGCCGTTCTTCCCAGTACTCGTAGACCGCTTCATGCAGTTCACGTGTATAAGCCTTTGTCGGCGGGATGGCTTCGACCGGGCCGCGCTTCCAGGTGGCTTCCGTGATGTTCGGAATCGGCTTGTTCTGAGCCACATAGACCATGCAGTACTGCGGATGTGCGTGAATGGTAGCGGTGATGTTCTTGAAGCGGGTCAGAATAAGGACGTGCATATAGCCTTCCCTGGACAGCTTGCCTTCACCTTCCAGAACATCCATGTTGGCGTTGATGAGCAGGAAGTCTTCCGGGGCCATCTCACAGAAATGACGTTCCGACATAAGTGACGGGGATATCAGGATTCTGTCTTCGTCAACCTTGAGAGCAAAGTTGCCGCCGGCAGCATTTGTCAGACGGCGATCCCACATATAATGGGCGACTTTGCTCATTTCTTCGCGCTCTTTTAAATAACTCAGTGACATGTGTTAACCTTTCTAAAAATTATCAAGTCTTCTCAAAAAAACATCCACTTCTTTGCCGCTGATGTGACAGCAGGCCAGAGAGTGCGGGGAAACAGAGTTGGCTCCGTGAAAATCGGAGCCGCCTGTAACGGCCAGGTCATAACGGGCACACAACGCGAGGCATTCTTTTGTGACATTCTCATCGTTGCGATAATGGCGGCATTCAATACCGTCGATCATCTTTTCCCTTGCCAGCCGCCGGGTCAAGGCCATGGAATCAAATTGCCCGGGGTGGGCGATGACAACAAAGCCGCCGGCCCTGTGCATCAGGGCGATGGTTTCCAATGTGTCCGGGTACTGAATCGGCACATAGCAGCTGCCGTGTTTTCCGATCAGTGATTTCAGCAGAGGGCCGAAGGGTTGATTGGTGACACCGGCATTAGCCAGAGCTGTCATGACATGGCTCTCAAACATCGAAGCACTGTTTTCGGACAGTGCTTCGGCGTCTTCAACACGAACATCGGGATAGAGCTTCTCGAGCTTCTCCATCATGCCGATTTTGGCGGCGCGCCGCCGCTCGGAGGTGGTTCTCATAAGGTCGTCCAGAACGTCCGGTTTCTTTGGTGCATAGCAGAGGACGTGAACGGAACGTCCGGTTTCAGCATCTTTCGTGGTGCATTCGACACCGGGGATGACCGTCAGGGCCGTGCCCTCGGCGGCTTTCCGGCAGGGAATGACACCCTGCATAGTGTCATGATCGGTCAGGGCCAGATAGCTGAGCTTTTTTCTCAGAGCCAGCCTGACAAGCATTTCCGGTGTGCAGGAGCCGTCAGACCAGGTGCTGTGACAATGCAGGTCAGCCAGCATGATGCTCAGATATCCTTCAGCATGGACAGGCAGTAGGGCGCTTTTTCTTCGGGATCTTTCAGATACAGGAAGAGATCCGGGTTTTCAAGATAGGCGTCGTAAGCTGTCTTGCCGGCCACGATGCCAAGTTCGGGGCAGTCTGTCGGTGCCGTGATTCTCGGCTCGCAGTTGAATTTGTAGTTCGGATTCTTCCTAACGGTAAAGCTGTCGCCATCTTTAAAGACGTAGGCGGACATGCCGACACTGGCTTTGACGCCGTCATAGTAGTTGTGGCTGTCTTCGGCAACCAGGTTGATGAAGACAAGGGTCTCATCGGAAATATTGACGGTGCAGTGACCGTAATTCGGCGGGATAACAATGGTTTCACCCGGATGGACAACAGCCAGAACAAGATCCTCGACGGTCATCGTGTCGGTTGTTTCGTAATTATCGACCTTCTGCATGACGAAAACAGCGGTACCGTTAATAACACTGTAAAGTTCGGGATAGCTGCAGGTTTTACCGGGGATCGGCATATGGAAATGACCGGCAGTCTTTTTGAATTCGCCATTGGCCGTGCCGGCGAAGATAACCGTGGAATCATAACGAAGTTCGCGGGATGTGAAGACTTCTTTGTCGCTGTTTCTGACGATGGCTTTATAGAAGTCGTAGTACATCTCATCCTTCTTATCATAAGAAGGATCGGCGATCAGGCCGATCATTTTATCGGAGAACTTACGTGAAGAGGCTTCCCAGGAAACATCCGGATCGCTGGAAACCAGTTTGCCGGTCTCTTCGTCGAGCATGATGGGCATGCCGAAATATTTGCTTAAATCTTTCAATGTTTTATCCTCCTAAAGAAAGAAAAGAAAAGTTTTGTTTCAAAGATTATAACACCGAAAAGGAGAAATAAACAAAAATATAAGCAAGTTAAATAAAAAACAGCAAAAAGACAAAAAATACATGAAAATATCTGTTAGAGATTCACGAAATAGTACTAAATAGCCAAAGCACACTTGAAATGCAAGGGATAGACGGTTAAAATTGCATTAAACAAAATCAACAGAATTGTTTTGCGCTCTCCAATAAAAACAAAACAAAACGCAAAAACAAAACATAACAAAACAATCAACAAAAGAAAACAAAGAAAACACAAGAGAAAAGAATTATGATATGTACTTTGACAATTAATCCGGCGATGGATCGTATCGTCTATCTGAAAGGCCTTTCACTGGGAAATACCAACCGTATTACGGGACAGAAGGATGTCCTTGGCGGAAAAGGCACACATGTGTCGGTTAATCTGGGAATCCTGCAATGCCGCAATAAAGCCTACGGTATTGATTTCGGTTCGGTCGGCCTGCAGATCGAAGAACGTATGAACGACGGTTACATCGATATGCGTTTTGATCATTACGAATACGGTCAGTCAAGAACCAACTATGCCATTGTCGAAGAAAACGGCTGCTGCACTCTGATGAGCGAAAAAGGCCGTATGATCACCGCAGAAGAAGGTGAACTGCTTCTTAAAAAGATGGAAGAAGAGATTGGCAGCGGCGACATTCTGGTTCTGTCAGGTGATGCTTCCAATACCGAGATCCCTCTTTTCTATGTTGAGGCTATGAAGCGCCTGGCCGGAAAAAATGTCAGATTTCTTTTGGATTCAAGCTCTGAGAATCTGAAGGAAGGCTTAAAACTGAAACCCTTCCTCATTAAACCCAACGAGGATGAACTGGGACAGATCCTGCACCGGAAGATAGAAAACGATGATGACGTTGTGGCAGGAATCCGCGAACTGGCCGGTGAAGGTATTGCCTGCATCGCTGTTACCTGCGGAGGCCGCGGTTCTTTTGTTTCCTATCAAGATGCTATTTATCGCGTCCATCCGCTTAAAGTCGATGTTATCAACACGATCGGCTGCGGAGACGCTTTCCTGAGCGGGATGGCATATGGCCTGGATCAGGAGCTTCCCTTTGAAGAGACACTCAGAATCGCGTCGGCAGTCTCCTCGGCAACGGCAGAATCTCATGATACTGTCGGGTTTGATCCGAAGCGGGCAAAAGAACTGATGGGACAGGTCAGAATTGAGACCATCCGGTAATCAGTCAATGACAGAACATTATCGGCAGAGGGCCGTTAATGTAATAAGAAAAAAGGAGAAACGAAAATGAAGAAAAAGGTTTTATCCCTGATGCTTGTTTCTGCTATGGCTATCAGCATGCTGGCCGGCTGCGGAAGCGCTGCATCCGAATCAACAGCTGCTCCGGCGAGCACTGCTGAGGAATCCAAGGCTGAAGAATCTTCTGAAGCTGCTCCGGCAGAAGAGGAATCCGACGCTGTCACAGTTGGTGTTTCATGGTGCGCTATCGAGTCCCAGATGTGGGCTGAGTACCAGAGAACAATCCAGGCCGAATGCGAAGCCAGAGGCATCACTCTGATCGAATCTGTTGCTGAAAATGATGTTCAGAAGCAGAATGAACAGATCGAAAACTTCATCGCCCAGGGCGTTGATGCTATCATCATTGCTCCGGCCGACGGCCAGGCTGTTGTTTCCGCTATCGTCGAATGCAACAACGCCGGTATCCCGGTTGTCATGGCTAACAGAGCTGCCGGTGAAGGCTGCGAAGTTTATGCCACCATTTCTTCCGATAACAAGGCCATGGTTGCTGATGAAATCGAATACATCGTTTCCATCACTCCGGAAGGCACAAAGTATCGCTGCCTTGAACTGGTTGGCTCTCTGACTGACGTCAATGCTATTGCCCGTCAGGAAGGCTTCGAAGAATCCATCGCCAAGTATCCGGATATCTTCGAACTGGTTGCCACTGTTCCGACAGAATGGTCCGGTGACAAGGCTCTGGCCGGTGTCCAGAACACATTCTCTTCCGATGATACCGTTAACTTCATCTTCAGCCCGTCTGATGCCCTTCTGCCGTCTATCGTTTCCGGTCTGCAGCAGCTTGGCAAGTACAACAAGGTTGGTGAAGATGGTCACGTCACTCTGGTGACATTCGACGGTGCTGCCGATGCCGTTACCGCTATCCGCGATGGCTATGTCGACTGCGTTACTGTTCAGGATGCTACCGTTCAGGCTACACTCTGTGTCGATGCTGCTGTTGACGCTGCCTCCGGCAAACCGTCCAAAGACTACATCGATCCGGGCTTCACAGTTAGCTCCGAAAACGTCGATACCGATTATGCTGACTTCACAGGTTATTAATTCGAAAAGAATCTGAATAATCTCGTAGCATAAAAAATGAAGGAGCGGGCAGGTGTATATCCGCCCGCTCCTTTTTTATAAGCAAGGTGGGTTTGAATGTGAGTACATTAAAAAAATTTAAATCTATAGATGCCATTATCTGGTTCGTAATTGCATTCTTTATTTTTTCGCTGGTGGTTGTCCCCGGTTTTGCTAATCTGAACACATTATCACGCTTTATGAGTCAGAGCAGCGTGCTGATTATCATGGCTTGCGGCGTCCATATGGTCGTTCTTAATGGCGGTGTAGACTTTACCAGTACTGCACTTCTGGCCTTGACAACTGTCGTTGGTGCTTCAATTATGAGAACAGCCGGACCTCTGGGCGGCAGCGGATTCTCGATTGTGCTGGCACTTCTGGCCATGGTCGGCCTTGGCCTGCTTCTTGGTATTATCAACGGTTTATCCATCACAACATTTAAAATGCCTTCGTTCATTGTTACGATGGCAACTCAGATGATCGTGAACGGTATTGCGGTTGTTTTTACAGGCGGCGCATCCGTATCCGGTCTGCCGGCAGCCTTCGGCAAGTTTAAAGGCGGCATCGGCATTTTCCCGTTTATTCTTTTTATTGCCCTGGGCGTGGCAATCGTTCTTCACATTATAACAACGAAAACAATCTTCGGCCGCCAGCTGTATGCTGTCGGTACGAATCATAAAACAGCTCTGACATCCGGTATTTCACCCAGAAAGACGATCTTCAAAGCCTATGTTATCAGCGGTATCTGCGCCGGTATTGCCGGCATCGTCGAACTGGCCTATATGCAGAGCGGCTCCGTCAACTACGGCTCCACGATGTTCAATGATATCATGGCCAGTATTATCGTCGGCGGCACGAGCCCGGCCGGCGGCAGCGGTAAGATCCGTAATACGGTTCTTGGTGCTCTGTTGATTTCGATGATCGACAATTCGCTGAACATCTTAGGTGTTCCCTATTATTACATCACTCTGATTAAGGGCCTGATCATCCTTGTGGCGGCCAGTATCGACCTGATCAGAATCCAGAAACGGGATAGCAAGTAATCCGGGAACAGTTGAAGGATGTAAGGAGTACAGATAGATGAGTGAATACGCACTTGAGTTAAATCATGTTACAAAGTCTTTTGGTGACGTTACGGTTCTTAAGGATGTCACCCTGAAAGTCAGAAAGGGCGAGATCCTTGGCCTTGTCGGTGAAAACGGTGCCGGCAAATCCACGATGATGAACGTCCTTGACGGCATTTATCATAAGAACAGCGGTGAGTTTCTGGTCAACGGCCAGCCCTTTGAGCCGCACAGCCCGAAGGATGCCGCGGCTGCCGGCATTGCCTTTGTACAGCAGGAACTGAACCTTTTCACCAACCTGAGTGTTGCTGAGAACCTCTATATTACCGACATGGTTAAGAATAAGCTGGGTCTCATCAACAAGAAGACCATGTACAACGTGGTCAAAGAAAAACTGAAAGAGATCGGTGCCGATGATCTGTCACCGAATGCTATTATCGGAACACTGCCCATGGGTCAGCGTCAGATGGTTGAGATCACAAAATCCATCATGATGGATGCTCAGATCATTATCTTTGACGAGCCGACAACCTCACTGTCCAATTCTGAAAAGGTAAAGCTTTTCAATATCTTCAGACAGATGAAGGCGGCCGGTAAATCGATCATTTTCATTTCACATATCCTGGAGGACGTCTTTGCTGAGACAGACCAGATAGCGGTTTTGCGAGACGGCGAGATCATTTCCCAGAGACCCACGTCGGAATGTGAACCGAATACGATCATCAGAGAAATGGTTGGCCGTGAACTGACCAATATTTATCCGACCTGCGAAAAGGAAATCGGCGACGTTGTTTTTGAAGCGAAAGATATCTGCTCTGAAGACCGTTTCCGTAATGTTAACCTTTCGGTCAGAGAAGGTGAGATCGTGGGTGTCTTTGGCCTGATGGGTGCCGGCCGTACGGAACTGATGCGCTGCATCTTTGGACTGGATCCGATGGAATCCGGAGAGATTTCCTATAAGGGCAAAGCGATCAGCCCGGTGACACCTGAAAACTGTATTGCCAACGGTATGGCGATGATTACCGAGAACCGCCGTGAAGAAGGGCTGCTTCTGCCGAAAACGCTGAAGGAGAATATCGTTCTGGCTTCTCTGAAGACACATCGCATCAAAAACAACATTTTCTTCATGGACAGCAAGAAAGAGCGTGAGGATGCCGGTCTCATGCGGGATCAGCTCTCAATCAAGACCTTTGATGTCAACGCTCAGAAGGCGGGTACTCTTTCCGGCGGTAATCAGCAGAAGGTTGTTTTTGCCAAGTGGGTTTTAAGTGAACCGAATGTCTTTATCCTTGACGAACCGACAAAGGGTGTCGACGTTGGTGCCAAGTATGAGATCTACTCAATCATTCAGAACCTGGCGAAAGAAAAATCAGCGGTCATCATGGTTTCCTCCGAAATCGAAGAGCTGATGGGTATCTGCGACCGTATTCTGGTTATGAGCAACAATAAATTCACGGGAAGCTTCATGAGAAACGAAGATTATAATCCGGAAGAGATCATGAAGTGTTCGGTAGGAGGTGTTGAATAATGGGAAAAGATGTTGTGAGCGCCGAAACCCCGTCAGTCGGCAAAAAAGCAAAGGCCTTATTCCTGGAATACGGCATTTATGTGATCATGCTGCTTATGATCCTGTTCTTTACCTTCAAGAACAGCAACTTCCTGACCATTAATAACATTCTGTTGATTCTGAGAACATCCTCTGTGCTCGGTATTACCTGCGTCGGTATGTTCTTCGTTCTGATCGTGGCCGGTATCGATATCTCGGTGTCGATGAATATGTATTTCTCGGCGGTTATCGGTTCCATTATTCTGAACAACCTGGGACTGCCGTTGTGGCTCAGCTTTGTGGCAGCGACGTTGTCCGGTGCTTTGATCGGTATTATCAACGGTTTCTTCGTGGCCTACGTCAAAATCGTTCCCTTTATCGTAACACTGGCGACGTATTCCGTGGCCAAGGGCCTGGCTCTTCTGTTCACAGATCAGAAGATGGTATTCCTGGACAGCAAGGTCATGACGATTGCCAATGCGAAGTTCCTGGGTGTTTCGGCCTTTGTTTATATCTTCCTGGCCATTGTTATTATCGCGCACACGATATTGACGAGAACTCAGTTTGGCCGTCAGATCTATGCTGTCGGCAATAACCTTGTGGCGGCGAATAAGATGGGTATTAACGGTGCCCGCACGGTTTTTATGGCTTATGTGATCTGCGGTGCTCTCAGCGGCTTTGCCGGTGAGCTGAGCTCCTGCAACCTGGGTGTTATCAACGCTAACTTTGCTCAGGGTGACGAATTTGTTGTCATTTCATCCTGCGTTATCGGCGGCGCTTCACTGTTCGGCGGCAAGGGCCGCGTCCTTCCGGGGGCCATTATCGGTATCTGCCTGGTACAGGCAATCATCAATGGTATGACGATGATGGGTGCTTCCGCTTATGTCTACACCATCTTCCGTGGTGTCATCATCTTCATCGCTGTTATGATCGACAGTATTAAGTTCAGCGGCGAGATCCGTTGATTCTGTTGTCATGAAGGGGCCTTAGCCTCGGGAACTTGGGGTGACGTGTGAAATCAACCTTTATTGAGAGAAAAAAATTCATTCTTGAACAGCTTGAGGCTAAGAGCCTTGTTGACACGGCAGAGATCGCCGGGATCCTCCGTGTCAGCAAGGAAACTCTGCGAAAAGATCTGGCTGCTCTTGAAAAGGAAGGTCTGCTGACAAGAACACACGGCGGAGCCGTCAAAGCGGAGAACAATACGCCGCTGTTTGAAAGAACGGTATATCGGAAAAATCTGTATACCGAGGAGAAAGCCAGTATCTGTAAGAAGGCGGCCTCTCTTATTCAGAGCGGCGATACGATTTTCATCGACTGCAGTACAACCAGTTTTTCTCTGCTGAAGTACATTGATCCCGGTAAAAACGTGACAGTCCTGACAAATTCGATCCAGGTTGTCATGGAAAATGAAGAATACCTTCATCCCAATATTACGCTTATCATGATCGGAGGCATTTTCCAGAAAGACTTCTACTCCTTTGGCGGTGAGTTTGCCTCGGATATGCTGAATAATTTCCTGCCGAATAAGACCTTTATTTCGGCGATGAGTCTTGGCGAAGACGGTGTTCTGTATGATGCCAATATGCATAATATTGATGTCAAACGCTATTTTATCAACAATTCTGACAAGGTCATCCTGTTGATCGACCATTCCAAGATCGGTGTACGGGGCGGTGTTCAGTTATCGCCGATAAGTTCAGTCGATACTGTTGTCGTTGACAGCCATGTCAGCGACAGCAAATTGGAAACGTTGAAGTCACTTGTTGACCATGTCGTTATTTCGGAATGAGAGAATTATGAAATATCTTGGGTTTGATCTCGGAGCCAGCAGCGGTAAGATGATGGAAGGCTTTCTGGAGAATGGAAAGCTGACAACCAGAGTCGTTCACCGCTTTGAGAATCGTCAGACAGAGATCTGCGGCGGACTCTACTGGGATATCATCAATATTTATCGTAATCTTCTGACCGGTATCCAGGCTTCACTGGCAGACCGTCGTGACAGACTGGTCAGTGTAGGACTGGATTCCTACTGCAATGATTTTGGTCTGATCGGGCCGGACGGCCGTCTCCTGAATCAGGTCAGATGCTACCGTGATGAAAGAACGGAAAGGCATGCCGCCAAGATCTACGGTAAGGTGTCGGCAGAAGAGATGTATCGGACAACGGGCGCACAGACGGCCTTGTTCAATACCTCTATGGAAATGGCCGCTATGGTTTATGAAGGCGAGAAATTCCTTCTTGATCATACGCATAAGGCTATGATGCTGCCGGATACTCTGGCCTATTTCCTTACCGGAAATATGGTGACGGAATACACGATGGCTTCTGTTTCACAGCTTTTTGACTGGCGTCGCCAAACCTGGGCGGCGGACATGATGCGGCGTCTGGGTATTCCCGAAAATATCTTTGCGGATGTGGTGGAGACCGGTTATATTACCGGTACGATCAAGCCGGACCTGATCGGACTGACGGAAGCCGATCCGCCTGTCAGTGTGGTGGCCGTCACGGAACATGATTCGGCGGCAGCGGTGGTGGCCCTGCCGACGTCAAAGGATCACGTCGGATTTATCAGCAGCGGCACCTGGTCTATCGTCGGCACAGAAGTACCGGAACCGATTATCAGCGATGACACGTTTGCCTGCAACATTGCCTATGAGGGCGGCATTGATCATCGCTATCGTCAGATCAAGAATGTCATGGGTCTCTGGATATTCCAGGAATGCCTGTTTGATTATCAGAAGAAGACAGGACAGAAGCCGGGGTATGATGAAATCAACGCCATGGCTATGGCAGCGCCGTCCGGACAATGTCTTATTGATCCCGACAACCGACTGTTCTATATGCCCGGCAATATGATTGCCAAAGTTCAGGATTTCTGCCGTCAAAGCGGGCAGCCGGTGCCGGAGGATTTCGGCCATGTGGTGCGCTGTGTTCTTGAAAGCCTGTCATTGAAATACCGGATGGTTTATGACCAGATCGAAGCCGTGGACGGCTATGAACTGGAACAGATTCATATTGTGGGCGGCGGTGCTCACAATGACCTTCTCAATCAGTGGACCGCGGATGCCTGCCAGAAAACCGTGTATGCAGGGCCCTATGAAGCCGGTCTGATCGGCAATCTGATCGTTCAGATGCGGACTTACGGCGAGGTCAGAGACCTGAAGGAAGGCAGGCAGATTATCCGTGATTCCTTTGAAATCAAAGAATTCCAACCGGAAGAACGGGAAAAATGGACGGAGATGTACAGCAGATTCGTCAGAATAGTGGAGGAAGCGAAACATGAGTGATGAATTGAAGATCAAACTGTCACGTGTCAGAGAACTGATGGCGAAAGAATCGCTTGATGCTGTCATTTTGAATTCCATTCACAATTTTTACTGGATCACAGGCGGTAAAGGTGATATGGTCGACAGAAGCTGCGGCGAAGCGGCGGCCAAGATCCTGATTACCAAAGATAAAGCCTACGCTATCTGCAACTCCAGTGAAATGTATCGTGTTTTTGATGAAGAACTGACAGATGGGACTTTTGAACTGATCGGTTTCCGCTGGCATGAGGATGAAACCGCCGTGGTATCCCGTTACGTCGATCTGTCAAAAACCGGCAGTGATACCGGCGTTTACGGTACACGCCAAATTGCCGGTCTCATCAATCCGCTGCGCTATGTTCTGACTCCGGAAGAAGAAGCCAGAATGCAGGAGATCGGCCCGTTAGCCGCCGGTATTCTGGAAGATTCTGTGAGAGATATCCAACCGGGAGAAACGGAAATGGAAGCAGCCGGACGCTGTGCCGGCAGACTGATTGCCGCCGGATTTGCGGTACCGGTCATGCTGGTGGCGTCGGATGAACGTCTTTTCAAATACCGCCATCCGCTGCCGACAACAAAGAAGATTGAAAAGTACGCCATGATCGCGATCTGTGCTCAGAAATACGGCCTGACCATATCTATCAGCCGTATTGTCAGCTTTGAACCGCTGTCAGAAGAAATCAGGACAAAGTATGAGGCACTTCTGAAGATCGATGCCACGTATATTCTGAATACCAAAGCCGGTGTTATGTCGCGCGATGTTCTGGCGAAAGCGTATGAGGTTTATAAAGAGACCGGTTTTGAAGCTGATTTCCATCTGCATCATCAGGGCGGCGCCCTTGGCTATCTGACAAGAGATTACTGCACGAATGAAAGAACAGAGGCCGTGGTGCTGGATCATCAGGGGTATTCCTGGAATCCCACCATCGCCGGTGTCAAGCTTGAAGATACCTATGTTATCAAGGGTGATACACAGGATATTGTATCCTATACCGGTAAATGGGTCTATCGCGATGTTGATATTGATGGCATAACGATAAAGCGCCCGGATATTCTGGTTAAGGAGCTGTAATATGACAAACGAAGAAAAAAATCTCGAGATCGTCAAAATACAGGAGGAGAGAATCCTATTCGAGCACTTTGATAATGATGACGCCTGGAACCTGGGATCCCTGATCGTTGAGGAGGCCAGGAAAGCCGGTAAGGCTATTGCTGTTGAGATCCATATTAACGGTTATCAGGTGTTCCGTTATGGCTTTAACGGAACAAATGGTTATAATGATTGGTGGCTGAGACGTAAGATCAATACGGTTAACATGTTTCACAGGAGTACGCTGCGGATTCATTATATGCCCTTTGCCGGCGAAGATGATATCTACCGCGATGCTCATCTTGATCCGCAGGATTATGCTGATATGGGAGGCGGTTTTCCGATCGTTGTGAAAGGCGTCGGCTGCATCGGTGTTTTGGCGGTGTCGGGACTGACACATACGATGGATCATCAGACTGCTGTGGACGGTGCCGCCAGGTATCTGGGAATCGATGACATCGAAAAGGTAATGGAGTTATAACAATGGGAAAATCTTATCGAGAAGAACTGGTAGGTGTCTTTGGAGATCCGGTGGATGAGAATCCGACGGTGGTCGTGGCTCAGAAAGCCTTTGAAACACTGGGTATCCCATATCGCTATCTGACGATCAATGTTCATCCGGAAGCCTTACCGGCGGCTCTTGAAGGCCTCAAGGCCATGAATTTCAAGGGTATGCATTTGACTATACCTCATAAGGTGGCTGCGATCCCTTATCTGGACAGTATTTCGGAAGAAGCGGCTATTATGGGCGCCGTGAATACGATCGTTAATCAAAACGGCAAGCTCCGAGGAGAAAACACAGACGGCAAGGGCTTTATGGCTTCCGTTGTCAATGCCGGCATTGATGTGACAGGAAAGAAAGTCACCATGCTGGGTGCGGGCGGAGCGGCCAGAGCTATTGCGGTTGAACTGGCCAGGGCCGGCATCGGTGAGCTGGTCATTATCAACCGTTCCGAGGCGCGCGGCAAAGGCCTGGTGGAGACACTGGAAAGCCATTTTTCTGATCTGAAAGTCGTTTATCGCTGTTGGGATCATACCATGACGATTGATGAGGATACGGCTATTCTGGTCAATACGACCGATATCGGCCTGTATCCGAATGTGGATGCCCGTCCGGATATTGTTTTTGACAGTATTCATGACCGGATGATCGTCTGCGACGTGATTCCTAATCATCCGCATACGCAGCTTCTTAAGGAGGCGGAAAAGCGTCAGGCAAAAACCATTGACGGTCTGGGCATGCTGATCAATCAGTGCGTGGAAAGCATTCGCTACTGGACCGGCGAAACCGCTGATGCTGAAGTCATGAAAGAAGCACTGGCCGAAGAGTACGGCATTTCCGTACATTACTGAAAACCGTCATTATCATCGCAGGAGAGTCATATGAGAGTTCTTGCTGTTGACCTTGGTGCGTCAAGCGGACGTGTCATGGCGGTGAACCTGGAAGACGGCATGATGACCATGGAGGAGATCCATCGCTTTTCGAATGAAGGGATAGCGGTGGGGCAGCGGTTATATACCGATATCCTGTATCTGTATCATGAGATTCTGACCGGATTAAAAAAAGCCTGCCGTCGATATGACGATCTGGCTTCGATGGCCATTGATTGCTGGGGGGTTGATTTTGTTCTTCTTGATAAACAGGGAGAACTGCTGACAAATCCGTACCATTATCGTGATCGTCAGAGTGAGAATATGATCACAAAGGCAGAAACGCTGTTTGGAGAAGGCGGACTCTTTGGCATGACCGGCGTTCAGGATATGTGGTACAATACGGTCTTCCAGCTTCTGGGGCTGAAAGAGAGAAATCCGGATATCCTGAAGAATACCGATACCTTTCTTATGCTGTCTGACGCCCTGATCTATTTCCTGACCGGGAACCGGGGGCTGGAATATACTGCTGCGTCGACAACACAGCTATACAGCCTGGCGGATAAAACGTTTTGTCCGTCGATTCTGGAGGCGGCAGGGCTTACGGAAACGGCGTTTCCTCCTGTTATGCCGACCGGATCGGTTCGCGGGCGCTTGTCTGACAGAGTCTGCCGCAAGATCAGGCTTGATACGGCGAAAAGCCTGCAGGTGATATCGGCAGCACAGCATGATTCGGCCTCTGCCGCGGCCGCGGTGCCGGCAGAAGAGGAGTTCTATATCTTTATCAACTCCGGTACCTGGTCGATTATCGGTATGGTGATGGATGAACCTGTTATCAATGATCGTGTCCGTCTGGCGCACTACTCTAATGAAGGTGCGGCCGGCGGGAAAGTCAAGATGGTTAATACCATCATGGGTATGTGGTTTATCCAGGAACTGCGCAAGTGCTGGGAGACAGCCGGCAAACCGATCGATTACGAGTACCTGATTGCCGCAGCCGAAGCGGCACCGCCGTTGTCCCGCCATATCGATGTCGAGGATACGATTTTCGAGGCTCCGGATGATATGGAAGCGGCCATCAACGAGTATTTTGGTCGGACAGGGCAGGAAGAGACACATGATCAGGGACTTTTGTACCGCTGTGTGATGGAATCACTGGCTCTGCACTATCGCAAAAATATCGAAGAACTGGAAGATCTGACCGGTAAAACCGTCGATAAAGTGTATCTTCTGGGCGGAGCTGTTCAGGATCGTGATTTCTGCCGCTATATTGCGGATGCTACCGGTAAGATCGTCTGTGCGGGGCCGACAGAAGCCACGGCTGCCGGGAATGCGCTTGTGCAGTTTGACGCTCTGGGCGTCTTACCGGATGGCGATTCCTATGCTGATGTTATCAGAAGGTCCTTTGAAGTCAGGCAATATTTCCCGGCAAACCGAGAAATGTGGAATAAAGCTTACCGACAGATTGTCTGCCGGTAAGGATTGAAAGGAGATAGTATGAATTACAAAAAATTAATTGTTGAAAGCGGGCTGCGTATGGCTGAATCCGGTCTGACAGTATCAACCTACGGTAATATCAGCGTCAGAGATCCTGAAACACAGCTGGTTTATCTGACACCGAGCGGTATGCCATACAATACCATCGGTGAAGAGGATATCGTTGTCACCGATCTTTTCGGAAATATTGTGGACGGACACAGAAAGCCCACCGTTGAAACACCGATGCATACGGCAGTGTTCAGAGCCAGAGAGGATATTAATGCCGTTATTCATACTCACGCGCTGTATTCGACCGTATTTGCCGCTAAAGGTGAAGATATCCCGATGATTATCGACGAAGCCGCTCAGCTTCTCTGTGATGTGGTGCGCTGTACCCCGAAACATGAGATACCCGGCAGCGATGCCCTGTCGGATGCGGCTATAGCAGCTCTGGGTAAAAAAGCGATGGCCTGTCTTCTGAATTCCCATGGCGCCCTCTGCGTGGGCCGTGATATGGAAGGCGCTTTCACATCGGCGACGATTCTGGAAATGACGGCTCAGATCCTGTATATGGTGGAGGCCTCCCATGGAACACCCTGCGGCATTCCGGATGAAGAAGTTCAGTTTATGCAGGATTTTGTAAAAAACAGTTACGGTCAGCGCTGAACGCAGATCGCGGGGGATGACAGAGAGCCAGCCTGTTTTCAAACAATGAGCAGCTTTTTTCTGAAGCATTCAAGAATCATTCGCTGCTGTTCCGTAATACGGTCGTCAGTTATGATGACATCGGCAGCATCGACCGCGATCAGGGAGATGCCGCCTCGCTTGCCGATTTTTGAATGATCGAGGAGAAAATAGACCGATTCGGTATTGGCCGTGAAATGCTTTTTCAGATCAACACCGTACATATCGGCATCATACAGGTTTCCTTCATCATCAAGACTCATAAACGAAAAGAAGGCCTTGTTCGGATGGAAGGATGAAGACATCTTGATGGCCATATCGCCAAAACAGGAATGGAAGGCTTTGACATAGATGCCGCCCACAAGGAATACCAGAATCTTGTCGCTTATGTATTCTTCGGATTCGACAATGAGCTGAATCGAATTGGTGATAACGGTTATGCGAATGGAAGGATCGATGAACTTGAGAATTGAAAAGCAGGTTGTACTGCCGTCGATATAGATCGTATCGCCGTCTTTGATCAGGGAGGCGGCGGCACGGCACAGCTTTTCCTTTTCTTCGCGGTGAAGCATCTGGCGGTAGGCTGTCTGCGCGATGGCCGGAGAACTGCTGTCGGCACGTAAAGCTCCGCCATGAGTACGGATGAGAAGCCTTTTTTCTTCAAGAGAGGTCAGGTCTTTTCGGAGAGTTTCTTTTGTAACATTTAGCTCCTCGGCAAGCTTAGCGGTATCGATTTGTCCTTCGGCTTCGAGCTTTTCGAGAATATAATTCTTACGATTCAGAAAATTTGACTTCACGTTGTCATACCCCTCAATGATTGTTTTGGTAAATCTGACAGCTCTGGCGGCTGCGTATGGATTCTTTTGTGCAATATTGAACCTGTTTCAATATTATCATAGATACAGTTTTTTATTACAGGTTATTCAAAAATAACCCGGCATAACAATGAGGAGAAAAAAAGATGAAACCGATTTTTAACCCGTCTCTGATGTGCATGGATTTTCTGAATATGAAAGCACAGCTCGATATTCTGAACAAGAGAGCCGATCTGTATCATTTTGATATCATGGACGGTCATTTTGTTCCGAATATCACGCTGTCACCGGATATGGCGAAGGCCATGGCTCCGGCCTGCGATATTCCGATGGATTTCCATCTGATGGTGACTGATCCGGCTCAGTACATTGAAGCCTGCAGCAAGGCTGTTAAGCCGATGACCGACAGAGGCATCATCAGCTATTACTGCCCGCATGCCGAAGTCATTAATGGGAAAGCCTTCCGCATTATGGATCAGATCAAAGCTGCCGGCTTTAAGACAGGTGTCGTGATCAATCCGGAAACACCTCTGTCGATGGTTCAGACCTATCTGCATAAGGTGGATAAAATCACATTCCTGAGTGTGGATCCGGGTTTTGCGGGTCAGCCGTTTATCCCGGAAGTTCTCGACAAGGTGAGAGAAGCGAAAGCTCTGAGAGAGTCGAATCCGGAGAAATATCATTACATTATCGAGATCGATGGCTCCTGCAATGCCAGGACCTTTAAGATTCTGGCTGATGCCGGTATTGAATCCTTTATCGTCGGCTCCTCAGGTCTGTTTAACAATGATCCGGATCTGATCAAAGCCTGGGATATCATGGTGGATACCTTTAATGCACAGGTGAACGCCTGATTGTTGCTGTCTTCCTTTAGTATTGCTTTTCATAAAAGTGACCGCCGGTGTGTCTGTTACACCGGCGGTCACTTGCTTATACGGTCATGACATTAACACCCAGAATATGAAGCTTCTCAAGATAACGTTCATCAATCTCGCGGCCGGTTATCAGCAGGTCGATTTCGTGGATCTTGCATATGTTGACGAAGGCGATCTTTTCAAACTTCGAATGGTCGGCCAGTATGATTTTCTGATGGGAGTTGGCCAGCATCAGTTTGTTGGTCTGGATCTCTGAGGTGGAATAGTTCATATAGCCGACGTTGAGATCGACGGCATCAATGCCGATAAAGGCTTTATCAGCATGCATCTGGGCTATCATCTGTTCGGTAAAGTAGCCCCGCATGGCGTAGTGCTTGCGGCGGAGGCTGCCGCCCAGGATAGTCAGTTCAACATTATCGTAATCGGACAGGACAAGGGCACTCTGCAGGTCGTTGGTCGCCAGATACAGCGGATTGATATCCGACAGTGTATGCGCAAAGGCCAGAATGGTGGTCCCGCCGCCCAGCATCAGTGTTTCTCCGGGGTTGATAAGATTATGGGCTGCCCGGGCGATACGCTTTTTTTCCTCCTGAAACAGCGTTTCTCTGGCGCGGAAGGTCGGCTCCGCTTCATTTGATGACCCCAGAGGCAACGGCGTCTCGGCAAGGTGCCAGACATTGTCGCTTCGGGCATAGGTGCGGAGCGGTATGGCACCGCCGCGTACGCGCCGGAGGAGGTTCTCTGTTTCCATGTCTTCCAGATCCCGGCGGGCCGTGGAGCGGGAGACGCGATTGATCAGCATGATCGTTTCGATGGTGACGGAGTCATTTTTTTTGATCTCACTCAGTATGTTTTGCCAGCGCTGTTCTTTAACCATAAGCGTCCTTTACTTTTGCTTTGTCACATCGAAGGAGGCATCGAGATGGCTTGTGGCGATGATATTGACGCCGGTTCCGAGAATATCGGCGATGACGATATCACCGGCCGCCACCGGCAGCGGTGGGTGATGCCTCTTCAGTTCGACAGCACAGTCACGGATCATGTCCTTCGGTATCAGGCCGTCGGATCGCACGGAGAAGGGGTACGGACAGCCTTCGGCTTTCATGATGCCTGTGAGCACACGCAGCGGTCGTGTGGCTTCCTGTATGGCATAGTCCCTTCCGCGGGGGCAGGTGTTGCCGGTCACATCGGTAACAGTACCGTTTTCCAAGGTGACAGTCATGCGGCAGCCCATCGGGCAGTTGATGCAGATCAGTTCACGAATCATAAGACCACCTCCACATGAATATCGCCGTCGATGTCGGCGGCCCTGATCTCACGGATAAACATTTCTCCGGGGGTCAGGATCGGCTTTTTCAGGGAAGCGATTACCCGATCGCCGGAACGGATTACCACGCGGCAGTTGGTGTAGCGGGAGGCCGGACGGAACTGGATACGGACAGCCTCGTCAAGGGGAAGACGGATCCTCTGAGGAACAAGACCCCGTACGCCGAAGCCGGCTTCGGTCTTTAAGACCTGACCTTTGGGAGAACGGCCGTTTCTGACATAATCGGCGGCACAGCGGCCGGCGAGGGCGCCTTCCGCGGCGGCAAAATCGGCCAGATCGTGGACGTGGAGTGCGTTGCCGCAGGCAAAGATGCCTTCCGTGTCGGACTGCAGTGTATTGTCGGCGACAATACCACCGGTAGCTTTGTCCATGGCGAGACCGGCCTGAATGGCCAGTTCATTTTCGGGGATCAGACCCACTGACAGAATCAGGGCGTCGCAGTCGATCCGGCGCTCTGTTCCGGAAACGGGACGCCGGTCTTTGTCGACTTCGGCGATCGTTACCGCTTCCACCCGTTTGTCGCCGATGATGCGGGTGACGGTGGTGTTGAAGAAGAGCGGGATATCATAATCCTCGATACACTGGACGATATTGCGGGTCAGACCGGAAGAATAAGGCATGATCTCACAGACAGCGGAGACCTCGGCACCCTCCAGAACGAACTGACGGGCCATAATGAGGCCGATATCACCGGAACCGAGGATGACGATCTTTTTGCCGACCAGATAGCCCTCCCGATTCAGATAACGCTGAGCACAGCCGGCCGTCATGACGCCGGCGGGACGACTTCCCGGGATCAGCAGAGCACCGCGGGGACGTTCGCGGCAGCCGGTGGCCAGTATGACGGCACCGGCGCGGATGAGCACCATTTCCCCTGAACCGCAGGCCAGAACGGATCTGTCCGGCGTGATTTCGAGAACGATGGTCTCTGTCATCAGGGTGATCTGCCGTTTATTAACTTCATTCAGGAAGGCATCAGCGTATTCGACACCGGTCAGATCCCGTTCAAATTGCTGGATGCCGAAGCCGTTGTGGATGCACTGGCGGAGAACACCGCCGGCCAGCGGGCTTCTTTCGATGATGATGATGTCGCGCAGACCGCTGTCGTAAGCGGCTATCGCTGCCGCCATCCCGGCACAGCCGCCGCCGATAATGACAAGATCAAAGGTTTTTTCTGTCATGACAGGCCCTCCTCGATACCGGCTTCATAGGGCAGCACGTTGGATCCGCTGCCGCTTTGCAGAACCTCCGTCATGGGAATGCCGAGTTCTTCCGACAGGATACGAACGACCTCCGGAGAGCAGAAGCCGCCCTGGCAGCGCCCCATGCCGGCGCGGACGCGCATCTTCACGCTGTTGACCGAGCGTGCGCCCAGAGGCCGTCGGATGGCCTCCAGAATCTCCGCTTTCGTGATCTGCTCGCAGCGGCAGATGATGGTAGCGTAGTCGGGGTCCTCCGCGATGGCGGCGGCCCTTTCGTCGGCACTCATGTCGCGGAAGGGCTTGCGGACGCGGCGTATCGGATCAAAGGCTTCGTTGGGTTCAAAACCGTAACGGGCAGCCGCCAGTCCGACAAGATCGGCAGCGATGGCCGGTGCGGCTGTGATGCCGGGGGATTCGATACCGGCCATATTGAAGAAGCCCGGGCAATCCTCCGGTTCGCCGAGAATGTAATCGTCCGTTGTCGGATGAGGACGTATACCGGCAAAGGCACCGATGACCAGATCCTGGGGGAAGGACGGATAGAAACGGCTGATGGGGAAGAGATGCCAGTTCTTTCTGAAATAGGAGAGAACATCATCAAGACCCTCGGGCGTCGTTGCCATGTCATCTTTATCGGCGACGTCACGGGCTTCGCAGCCGATGATAACGGTTCTGTCCATCGTCGGCTGGATACCCTGACCCTTGGTATGTCCTCCGCCGGGCAGCGGCGACGGTGTCTGGACCAGGGTGGCGCGTACATACGGATCCAGTCGTTTATCAAGAATAATGTGAGATCCCTTACGGGGAATGATCGTGATTTTGTGACGGCTGACAAAATTGTTCATGTCATCGGCATGGGTGCCGGCACAGTTGAAAACATAACGGCAGCGGTAGGTTTCGGCGGGAGTGGTCACGATAAAGCGGCCGCCTTCGCGTCGGATGTCTGTGACTTCCCGGTTGGTGAAGAATTCGGCTCCGTTGCGGGCGGCATTTTCACAGAGGGCAAAGGTCAGGGTATAAGGACAGACTACACCGCCGGTCGGCGCATAGAGCCCGCCTCGGACATCGCTGCCCCAGGTGCCTTCCATGGCGTCCATCTCAGCCCGGGTCAGGATCCGGACACCGGGGACGCCGCCCTTGTCGGCATTGGCCTTCAGACGGACGAGCTCTGTCTCTTCGGCAGGGGAAGCCGCAAAGATGATGGTGCCGTTGCGGCGGAAAGGGACGGAGAGCTCACGGCAGAGCTGATCATACATGGCATTGCCGAGAACATTGTATTTGCCCTTCAGGGTATTGTGATCGGCATCGTGGCCGGAGTGAACGGTGGCGGAATTACCCTTGGTGGCACCGCAGCAGAGATCATAACCCTTTTCCAGAACACCGACCGACAGCCGCCAGCGGGTCAGCTCCCGGGCAATACAGGCGCCGCTGATGCCGGTGCCGATGACGATGACATCAAAATCAGTCATATTTCTCTCCTTTTTTCGCAACGCTGCGGAATGAATCAAAATGAACGATAATGGTGTATTTGCTTCATCTTATCAAATCGTTGAGAGACGGTCAATGACATGAAATGTGTGCATAATAAACAAATTGACACCAACAAAAAAAGGCAAAATTGAGAGAATTGACAGATTCAGCAGGCGATGATACTATTTCTTCATGAGGTGTTGTGAACAGATTCTTTTTGGAAAACGGTCAAAAAGAGTCAGTATCAACGACAAAACAAAAAAGGAGGAAGTTTGTTATGAAAAAACTACTGGCTACGCTTTTAGTCGCAGCGATGGCGGTTTCCCTGACAGCCTGCGGCAGTTCTGAATCCGGTGCTGCATCAGGCGGCTCAGCGGATAAGGGCTCTTCCGAAGATACGATTTATTTCGGTGTCAATTATGAGCTGACAGGTGCCAACCCGATCATCGGCGAATCCGCCATCAAGGGTATCGATATGGCGGTCGAAGAGATCAACGCCAACGGCGGCGTCACTGTCGACGGCAAGTCTTACAAGCTGGCTTACAAAGCGCTGGACAACGGCTTCAACACCGATGAATCCGCTCTGAACACACAGGAATTTGCCGATGATAAGGAAATCCTGGCCATGGTCGGCCCGAACGACTCAGATATGTGTATGGCCGGTTCCGCCATCGTCGAAGAATACAAGATCCCGATGATTGCACCGTGGTCCACCCTGGTCGAACTGACAGATAATCCGTATATCTTCCGCTGCTGCTTCACAGACAGCTTCCAGGGTTACATCCTTGCCAAGTATGCCTATGATTATGAAGACTCCAAGACAGCGGCTGTCCTGTATGATATGTCCAATCCGTACAACGAAGGTGTTGCTTCCAACTTCAAGAGCGCTTTCGAAGACATGGGCGGCAAGGTCGTGGAATATCAGTCCTACAACGGCAAGACCGGTGAGGCTGACTTCACGTCTCAGCTGACGAAGATCGCCACAGCGGCTCCGGACATCCTGCTGCTGCCGAACTTCTATGAAGAGATCGTGACTCAGACAACACAGGCCAGAGCCATGGGCTACACAGGCAAGTTCATTGGTTCCGATACCTGGGGCGATACTTCTCTTCTTGAATGGGATACCGAAAACCTGCTGGAAGGCTCCGTCTGGTGCGGCCATTACCACAAGGATGTGGCATCCGACGCGGCGCTGAAGTTCATCGACAAATATCATGAAACCTATAAGGAAGACGGCGATCCGAACGATATCGTGGCTCTGAATTACGATTCCGTCATGCTTCTGAAGATGGCTATCGAAAAGGCCAACAAGCTCGACAGAGAAGCGATCCATGAAGCCCTTAACAGCACAGAATCCTATGAAGGCGTTACCGGCAACATGACATGGAATAACGGCAACGGCGATCCGACCAAGTCGGCAGTTGTTATCAAGATTGAAGATAATGAATTCAAGTATCTGGCCACTGTCGAACCGTAAACAAAGTGATATTCGGGAAATCGGTACGAAATAAGTAACAGACCGTTCGGTGCCGTCGCCGGCGCCGAACGGTTTCTTATATACCGGATATCCTTTTCAAGGGGGATAAGTCATGAGTGTTTTTATTCAGCAGTTTATCAACTTTCTTCAGCTCGGCAGTATCTATGCTCTGACAGCCATCTCATTCTCGATGGTTTACGGCATTGCCGGTCTGGTTAACTTTGCCCACGGCAGTATTTTTACTGTTTCGATGTATATGCTGTTTTTCTTCAGCACCTATCTGTTTACCGTATTCGATTCATCCTGGCTGGTCTTCGCCGTGGCCCTGGTACTCGGCAGTGTCGTTATGGCCCTTGTCGGTATGCTGATTGAGCGTCTGGCCTACAGACCGCTGCGGTCCGCCCCTGCTGTGGCGACCGTCGTTTCGTCTGTCGGTGTCGGTATGGCTCTTGAATACCTGATGCTGAATCTTTTCGGTTCCAAGGCCAAACGTATGCCGGCTCTGATCCCGAACACATCGATCACGATGGCAGGCGTGGTCGTTCCACTTTATAAAATTCTGATCATCATCTTTGCCGTGATTACCATGATCATCCTCAGCTTCATTGTCAAAAAGACCAAGCTCGGTACCGCGATGCGAGCCGTGGCCCAGGACAAGAAGGCTGCCGGTTTCATGGGCATCAATACCAACCGTGTCATCACCAGTGCCTTCGTCTTCGGCGCTGTGCTGGCCACGATAGCCGCTATCCTGTATGTCTCTGCCTACAGTATTTTCACTTATGATGTCGGTGACAGTATTAACTGGTGGTCTTTCATTGCCGCGGTTATCGGCGGGATCGGCTCCATCGAAGGTGCCGTTCTGGGCGGTTTCATCATTGGTGCCATCAGTATCGTGGCGCCGGCCCTGCTGCCGGTATCGAGCTACAAGGATATCGTTCTCTTTGCTGTTCTGATCCTCGTGCTGATGGTCAAGCCGACCGGTATTCTGGGCAAGAACTCTGCTGAGAAGATTTGAGGTGATGATAATGAAAAAGAATCGTGCGAGCATTATTTCTGTCATTGTTGTTGCCCTTATCCTGGTCGCGTGTAAGGAGCTGGGTCTTGTTTCCACATCCCGCCTTCTGATCGTTCAGTATATCGGTATCTATTCCATCATGGTCATGGGCATCAACATCATTAACGGCTACATGGGTACCTTCTCACTGGCTCACGCCGGTTTCATGGCCGTCGGTGCCTATGCGGCATCTCTGACGAGCCGTTATCTGCTGACATCGGCGGTGCTGTTTCCGATAACGATCCTCATCGGAGGTCTGGCCGCTGCGATCGTCGGTCTCATCGTGGCTATTCCCTCCTTCAAATCGAAGGGTGACTATCTGGCCATCATCACTCTGGGGTTTACCCTGATGCTTCAGAGCATCCTGAACAACGCCCGTGTGGTCGGTGCATCTCAGGGTATGACCAATATCGATAAGTTCACCAATATCTACTGGGTGTTCGTTTTCCTGCTGTTGGCCGTGGTTATTGTGAGATTCTTCATCGGTTCCAAGTACGGCCGCAGCATCAAGGCTATCCGGGAAGACCAGGTGGCGACACAGATGTCATCGGTCAATGTCCGTCAGGCCAAGACCGTGGCTTTCGCCGTGTCCGCCTTCCTGATCGGTATCTCCGGTGGTCTTCTCTGCCATCTGCTTGGCTATACCAGCCCGTCTTCCTACGGCTATACCAACGTGGTTGACGGTCTTGTCATGGTTTACCTGGGTGGTGTCGGTTCCATCACCGGTTCCGTTACCGGTGCACTCATCTGGCAGCTTCTGGTACAGCTCCTCAAGAGTCTCGGTACGTGGCGCTGGGTCGTCGGCGGCCTGATTCTGTGTCTGGTCATGATCTTCCTGCCGAACGGTGTCTTTGGCTATAAAGAACTTCCGGACGTTATTGTTTCTCTTAAGAAGAAGCTTTCCAAGAAAGGAGAAAAATAATGGCGGAAAACATCGTTTCTTTCAAAAATGTCTGTATGTATTTCGGCGGCGTTCACGCCATCGACGATATGACCTTTGATGTTGAAAAGGGCAAGATCTTCGGCATTATCGGCCCGAACGGTGCCGGTAAGTCCACACTTTTCAACGTGCTGACGGGTGTGTACAAGCCCACCGCCGGCGATGTCCTCTTCGAGGGCAAGAGCGTCAATAAGCTGGAGCCCCACGTGATCACCGGCAACGGTATCGCCAGAACCTTCCAGAATATCAAGCTGTTCGATTCCGAGACGGTTCTTGATAATCTGAAGGTGGCCCATTATGCGCATACCGGCTACAATCTGGCCGACACATTGCTTCGCACGAAAAAGTTCCGCGATGAAGAGAAGCGCATCGATGAGGAGAGCCGGGAGATTCTGAGCTATCTGAATCTTGATAAATACGCCGACGTCAAGGCCGGCAGCCTGCCCTACGGCGAACAGAGACGTATTGAAATCGCCCGGGCCCTGTGCTGCAAACCGCGAGTGCTACTTCTTGACGAACCGGCTGCCGGTATGAACCCGAATGAGGTCGACAGCCTGAATGAGCTGATTGTAAACATTCGTGATCACTATAATCTGACGGTTATGGTCGTTGAGCATCAGATGAGACTGGTTATGTCGATCTGCGAGGAAGTTCTGGTCGTTAACTTCGGTAAGAAGCTGCTTCAGGGTCTCCCTGAGGTCGTCAAGAATGATCCGCAGGTCAGAGAAGCTTATCTGGGAAAGGCAAGGTGATCATATGAGCGACAGAGGAAACGGAAAAAGCCCGATTCTCAAGGTTACGGATCTGACAGTGGCTTATGGCAAGATAGCAGCTCTCAAGGGTATCTCCTTCGAGGTCTTTCCCGGTGAGATCGTTTCACTTCTGGGCGCCAACGGCGCCGGCAAGACAACGACGCTGAATGCGCTGACCGGTGTTCTTAAGATCAAAGCCGGAACGGTTGAATTCAAGGGTAATACGATTACGGGCATGCCTGCCCACAAGATCACACAGAACGGTATGATCCACGTGCCGGAAGGTCGTCATATCTTCCCGGCGCTGACTGTGGCCGAGAATCTCCGTGTGGCAGCGTATCTGTATGAAGCAAAGAACAAGACTCTCTTTGAGGAGCGAAAGGAGTATGTCTATTCGCTTTTCCCGCGCCTCAAGGAACGTCTGAATCAGGCTGGAGGCACCTTGTCCGGCGGCGAGCAGCAGATGCTGGCGATTGCCAGGGCGCTGGTAACAGGCGGCGATATCCTGCTGCTGGACGAACCCTCCATGGGTATTGCGCCGAAGCTTGTCATGGAGATCTTCGATACGATCCAGAAGATCGCCGAAGGCGGCCAGACGATCATGCTGGTCGAACAGAACGCCATGATGGCCTGCGATATTGCCGATTACTGCTATGTTCTTGAGACGGGCAATATTGCTTACGAAGGTCCGTCTGAGGTGATCAAGAGCAACGATAAGATCGTGGAAGCTTATCTGGGCTAAGGCATATTATGGATCCGAGAACGGAGAGAACCAAAGCACTGATGCGCGAGGCGCTGGCCGAGATGCTGCGGCACAAAACGCTGGATGATATCACCGTGAGTGATATTGTGAAGGAAAGCCGTATCGCCAGAACGACCTTTTATCATTATTATCAGGATATCCGGGCGATAAGGTGACGGCCACCTTTGTTCATGAGGCGGCCCTTCAGGATGAAAACCGGCATAGCCGATAAAAGTAAAAAAGCGGGTCGTGAAGAGATGAGAGATCACTTCTTCACGGCCCGTTTTATTGTTGAAGGTGTTTTTACGGAGAGAGCGGAACGGCATTGGCGACACTGACCTTGTGGTCGTACCAGATGCCCTTTTTGCCGATAAGGGCACAGTCAAAATCGACAGACAGCGCTTCCACGGGAATGTCGAAGCCGTAGACTTCATCGCTGAGGCCGTCTTTGTAGGTGACGGTGTCGGTGGTGGGCATGAGCCAGCCGTCTTCATCCTTCATGGCTTCATCGGCAGTGCCAAGATAGAGATTGAGGATGCTCTTACTGACAAGAGAAACGTGAATGGTCATGCGGCCGTTTTCAACGGTCAGAGTGCCTTTGCCGCCGCAGGCGTCATTGACATGAAACATACCGCTGTCGGTGATGAATTCGGCTTCGTACAGTCCGTCCGCAAGAGGGCAGGCCACGGCTTCTGTGGCGGCGGTTTCCGAATCGGCGGCTTCGGAATCAGAAGATTCCTGATCGGCGGCCGCCGGAGCCGGGTCCGCAGATGACCCGGCTTCGGAAGCCTCGGAACTGAAGGAGGGGGCAGTCTGATCGGCGCAGCCCGTCAGAAGAGATATGGAAAGGGCGGCGGCACAGAGAATGACTGTCAGCTTTGTCATGAAGGACAGCCTCCTCAGGCCAGACCGGCCTGTTCAAGGGCGGCCGTGACATGGGCGATATACAGAGCCTGAATCGCCTCGCTGCGGCCGAGGCCTTCGATCTGGCTTTCAATGCTGTCAAAGCTGCCGCTGGCTTCAAAGAGGCTCTTCCAGGAATCCTCATCGTCACCGGCCATATCGTTGTTGGCGTGGTCGCCGGCAACGACCATCAGCGGGCGCAGACAGATCCGGGTGTAACCGGCGTCGCGGGCAGCGGCGATGACGTTGTCGCAGGCGGTTTCTTCCGGTTCGCCTTCGACGGTGCCGATGAAGACGTTGTCAAAGCCCATGGCTGTCATCTGTTCCTGCATCTGAGAATAGGAGACCTTGGCGGTGTGGCTGGTGCCGTGGCCCAGAAGGACGAAGGCGGTGCCGTCTGCGGCAGCGGATTCGACACTGTCGTAGCCGGCATCGGCGGCCGCTTCATCGGTCACCGCTTTGGCGACGATCTGCTTGTCTTCGTTGATGGCCTTCGGGTCTTCACCCAGCGGGCCCAGCAGCGGCTCGGCCACGACGGCGGATTCAAAATTGTCGGCATAGGCCGCCAGCATGTCACACATTTCGTCGTATTCGTAGCCGTGCATGAGATGGGTCGGCAGAATGACGAGTTGCTTCACGCCGTTGTCGACGGCGCGCTGAAGGGCCTGTTCCATGTTGTCGATAACTTCGCCGTCACGAGCCTGAACATGATTGATGATGATCTGAGCGGTGAAGGCCCGTCTGACGCTCCAGTCGGGGAAGGCTTCGGCCACGGCGTCCTCGATACCCTTGATATCGGCAGCGCGGCTGTCGTTGAAGCTGGTGCCGAAGGAGACGACGAGCAGTTCCTTCTCGCCGATATCATCGCTGTTACGCGGGTCATCCAGAGACGCAGCGCCGGTATCGCGGCCGAAATAATCCGGATCGGCATTTTCGCCGGATACCAGGGCCTTCTGGGCGTCGGTCAGGGCATCCCAGGCTGCTTTGGCGGCGGCGCACTGGGCATCGGTCTCATCGGTGCGCTGCTGGACATAGATGGCATCGATCAGGGCAGCGGCCTCATCTGCCAGAGCCTGGTCTGTGTCAGCGGTGTCTTCGGACATTTCGGATGACACGGCGGCCGATTCTTCGGAAGATGCGGTGTCAGAGGTCGCTCCGGTTGAGGCAGCGGAGGATTCCGCCGCTGAAGAGCCGCAGCCGGCAAGGAGACCGATCGTCAGCATCGTGACGACGGCAAGAGACAGAAAACGTTTCATAATAAACCTCCTCAAAAAAGAATAAGAAAAGTAATAACAAAAAACTCCCGACCCTGACGAGTCGAGAGTTATTGTACAAAAAGATACACAGCGGTTTCGGCATGCGGAAGCCGCAAAAACGGCCGGCGCAGGCTGTCCGGTATACTTTTGGCATTAACCATTTTACTCGTGGTCAACCAAAAAGCATGACGGCCGGTCTCCTGGCTCGCGGCACATCTTGACAGCCTTCCCGCTCCGAAGAGCAGTGACCGGGGGTCCCCCTGAGGTCAAAACTTTTTCCGCATACAGTGACGAGTTCGCGCAGGCCTCTCACCTGCTTCCCTGATGCCTGAGGCATCATTTTGGCGTTGGCGTCTTTCGGACGCTCAACTGCCGTCTGCAGTTTTTATTTTTTTAATCCTTTTAAAATAATACCAGTATTCTGACGTATGTCAAGATGGATCTTCCGAAAGCGGCGCCGGACCGTGCGGCGTCGGTGCCGGGATATCGGGATCCGCCGGCGTGGATGGATCGGTCGGTGTCTCACCCGAACTGTCGCCCGGTGTCTCGGGCGCGAGGGGATCCTCGGTCGGTGTGGGTGTCGGCGACGGCGTCGGTGTGATCGTCGGGATCGGCGTCGGCTCCGGAACCGGCGCGGCTTTGTGGGCTGTACAGACCTCCGTCGGGATCGTGTCGGCCGTAAAGTATTCCGTCAGCGTGTTGGGGCAGTACTGATTGGCCAGATGACCGGTTTCCTGACATATCACGGCCTGAGAGATGTCTGACGGTATGGTGAAGGCCTTCACTTCCTGATCGGCGGAAATGGCTGCCATGACGTTTTTCCACAGAGTCCAGTGATAGGTATGGGCATCGGCGGCCAGCTTTTCGTTGTTATCGTAGCCGGCCCAGACACCGCAGGTCAGATAGGGCGTATAGCCGACGAACCAGACATCGTTGTATCCGGAAGTGGTACCGGTCTTGCCGGCCACGGGCATACCGTTCGGCAGCTGCATCGCCTGGCCGGTGCCGCGGGTGACGACATCCTGCATGGCACTGGTCAGCAGGAAGGCTGTGTCGGGACTGACAGCCTGGCTGGTCTGGGGCTCATTTTTCAAAATCAGATTGCCCTGCTGGTCCCAGATCCGTGTGTAGAAGATCGGTTTTGTGTAGGTGCCGCCGTTGGCCAGTGACGCATAAGCCGCTGTCAGTTCCAGGTTCGACACGCCGTTGTAAATGCCGCCGAGGGCCAGAGGCTGGTAGACGTCATTGACGGGATCGAGAGAAGTGAAGCCGAACTTCAGCAGCTGCTGATAGGCGGCATAAGGCGTGACATCGGTGATCGTCTTGACGGCGATGACATTGACCGAGTTGACGATGGCATTGCGGATCGTCATGGCGCCTTGATAGGTGTTGGTCAGCCAGTTGTTGACCTTCCGGCCGTTGAGGTATTCGTAGGGCTCATCCACATAGGTGGTCGCCAGTGACATGTTGTACTGATCGAGAGCTGTGGCGTAGGAGGCCAGCACCTTAAAGGTGGAGCCGGGCTGCCGGTAGGTATCGGTGGCGCGGTTGAGGGTAAGGGAGGCTGTTTTGATGCCTCGCCCGCCGCGAATTGCCTTGACGTAGCCGGTGCTCTGGTCGATGATGACCATCGAGGCCTGAGGCTCCGGTGAGAAGCTGGTTCTCTCAGCGATGATAGTGTCGTCGTTCCGCAGGATACGGGACTTGTAATCGTCGATCACAGCCTGGGCTTCCTCGGTGGAGTCAAAGAGCAGGTCAAATTCGGGATCACCGTGGTCACGGAAATACTTACGCAGCATTTCCTTGCTGTAGTGCTGCTGTTCGCCGTCAGCATGCGTCACGGACAGGGCCCAGTCGATGGTATACTGGGTATTGGCCGGGAAGTTGGCCTCATTTTCAAATTCGCGGTCCATGATGGCCTGCATATCAGAATCCATCGTGGTCTCGATGCGCAGACCTCCGGAATAGAGCATCTGATAGGCCTGCTTTTCGGAATAGCCCAGCTGCTCCCTCAGGTCGGTGACGACCTGGGATGTCAGCTCATCGACAAAATAGGAATAGACGTCGGTGGTATTGTCGGCGGCTTCCTGGGCGGCGGCAATGCGATCGTAGACATTATCGGCCAGGGCTTCATCCATCTGCTCCTGAGAAATGTAGCCCTGTTCCACCATTTTCTCAAGGACGCGCTCCCGGCGCTCCGCATTCTTGTCCGGATGGCGGATCGGATTATACTTGCTCGGATTCTGGGTGATGCCGGCGATGACGGTACTTTCGGACAGGGTCAGCTCGGAGACATCCTTGCCGAAATACTTCCGCGAGGCGGCCTGGACGCCGTAGGTGCCGGCGCCGAGATTGATCGTGTTGAGATAATTCTCCAGAATCAGGTTCTTGTCATTAAGCTTTTCCTCGAGGAGAACAGCCAGGTACTGCTCCTGGAATTTCCGCTTGATGCGGTCCATCAGGGACTTTTCTTCGGTCCAGGTGGTGAAGACGTTGTTCTTCAGCAGCTGCTGGGTGATCGTGCTGGCCCCTTCCGTGAAGCGGAATTTGTTCTTGATACCGGTGAAGAGGGCACGGATGATGCCCTGGATATCAATGCCGTTATGCACGTAGAAACGCTCATCTTCGATGGCCACCACCGCATGCTGCAGATCTTTCGGGACATTTTCCAGGGAAACGGCGGTGCGGTTGGCGTTGACGGAGGTGAGCTTCTGAAGCTGATTGCCGTCGGCATCGTAGATATAAGTCGAAAAGCCGGTCGGGGAAATATTGATATCGTCGATATCGGGCGCGTTGGCGATGATGCCGTTCACGGTGCCCAGACCCAGGCAGATCGTTACGGTGAGGCAGGCGGCAAAAACAGCAAGCAGGACAAGGACGGCCACAACACCGGCATGCCCTGCTTTTCCGATTTGTTCTTTTTTCTTTTTGAGATAGTGTTTTCCGAAATTCATGGCCACATTATAGCATTTGGGCGTCCTTAAGCCAAGGGATTGCCCGATTTGTTCACAAATGCCCGTTGATACGGTAAAATAGTAAGCACATGTCAGTCTTGATTAAAGGAGAGGCTTTATGGCTGAAGTGATGGGACGGCGGACGATCGCCGGCACGGCAGAGGGTGAGATCACCGAGAAAAAATCACGGTTCATCGCCGCTCTGAAGCATGTGGAATCTGAGGCGGAGGCGGAAGCCTTCCTGAATGAGCAGCGGAAGAAATACTATGACGCCAGACATCACTGCTCGGCTTTTATCGTGGGCCGGGACCCGGAGATCCTCCGATCGAACGACGACGGCGAACCGGGCGGCTCGGCGGGGCGGCCGATGCTGAGTGTCCTGGAGGGGGAAGGTCTCCACGATGTGATCGCAGTGGTGACCCGTTACTTCGGCGGCACTCTGCTGGGGGTAGGCGGTCTGATACGGGCTTACCAGGGCGCCGTCAAGGCGGCTCTTCTGAACGCTTCCTTTCTGGAGAAGCGACAGGGTCAGAAACTTATGGTGACGGCGGCCTATAACGACGACGGACGCCTGCAGTATCAGTGGCGCCAGCAGGAGAGGATCGTGCTGGAGACGGTCTATACCGATAAAGTCACGACGACCCTTCTTGTACCGCCGGCGGAAAGCAGCCGGGTGATCCGGGAGATCGCGGATCTAACCGGAGGCCGGGCGGCGGTCGAAGAAGGGCCGGTTATTGTCTACGGTTGGGTTGACGGAAAGGTCATCCCGGAGGACAGTTCCATCAGCGGCAGCAGCTTCAGCGCCATGTGAAGCTCCAGCATATCGCTGTAACGGTTGAGATTGATGTGAAGCGTCTCCTCTACCAGGCCGAGACGGTAGCGGATCGTGTTAGGATGCACGAACAGCATTTTGGCTGTGTCGGTGTAACAGCAGTTGTTGGCAAAATAGGTGCTCAGTGTTTCGATAAGGTTCAGTTTTGATGAGGCGTCCATCTCGAAGAGCGGGGCCAGAATGCGGCGGCAGATCGTCGTAAGCTCCGGTGAACAGGTGTCGGGGAAGCACAGACGGTAGATGCCGGCGTCATCATAGCACATGACGGTCTTACCGATATTCGTCTTTTTCTCGATCTCAATCGTGAATAAGGCCTGCCGGAGGCTGAGGGCCGAATCCATGATGCCGACGCGGGAGCCGATGCCGATGAGAATATCAGGATTGCCGGTGCTCTCCCGGATGACAGTGAGCAGGGCTTCCATATCCTGCCGGAAGTCATTTTTGTCATCGGGCATGAACAGGATGATGGCATCCTGATAATTCTGAGCTTGCAGAGACACATGGTGTTCCTGAGAAAAATCGCGGATCGCCTTGTGAATATAAGGCCTCAGCGTGTTCAGGGGCTGGACCGAGACGGCCACCAGGCGCAGTGCCGAGGGTATCTGCCAATTAACGCCCCGGGCCAGGAGCATCAGATCGTTCATGTTGGTGGCCTTGCCCTGTAGGAGCTTTGTGGTCAGATAATTGCGGAGCTTGGCCGCATTTTCATTATAGAAGAAAAGCTGCTGGATATTGAGCTCGCCGGCAAGGCGGGCCGCTTCCAGAAAGTACAGATCGTTGTCGTCATAGGGCTGCTCGGCGGTGTCCATCCAGATGGTACCGACCCGGCGGCCCTGATACGTGATGGCCTGGCCGATGGCCTGCAGATCATTCTCTGCGGACAGGATACCAGGGTGATCGGCGATATCGAGCTCAACGGCGCGGATGGACCCGAGACTGACGGCTTCATAGAGGGGCGTGGCGGTATCGGGGAAGCTGCTGACAGAGTCCTGAAACTGGAAGATCACATACCGGCCGGTGTAGAGGTGCAGCTGTTCACAGAGGGCGTTGACGCCTTTCTCGTTGATCTTATGAAGGAAAAAGGCCGAAATCCGGCTTTTGTGAATGAATTCATTGGTGCCTTTGGCGAAGATATAGGAATCATAAAAATGAAAAAATTCCCGGAAGGGACGCGGCTTGCCGGGCAGCAGTATGATCGGGAAACCATAGCGGTCAGCCAGGGCCTTTGTGGATGCCGGGATATCATTCTCTGATAAGTAGGTGCCGTTCAGGAGAAGTCCGGCGGTATCCCTGAGATGGAGTACATCGATCACGCGCTTCTGTCCTTCGGCGTCAAACTTGAAGAAATCTCCGCTGGTCAGTACCAGCATATTCTTATCCGTGAATTCGTAGCCGTTTTCATTCTCAAGAATATTGAAAGAAGAAATGCAGTTGCCGATACCGTTCCTGCCGGCGGCTACGACTGCAGTCGCAAAGAAATCCGCATGAAGCAATTCTTCAAGTGTGATATACATGGAAAAGTGACCTCGTTGTCTTATCGATATTCTGCTGTTGGCGGGGCGGACACTCCTGAAGGCCGTATCCCGCAGTTCCGGTAAGATTTTTTAGAGATTTTCTCAAAACGCCCGGGACAGATTTATCCCTATTAAACAACTTTTTGTAAAAAATTACAAGGGAAAATTTGCATTTAAGTTTTAAGAAAACAGAAAAAAGAATTATAGAATAAAAATAAAAGATTGAATTTGAATTTAAATTCTAATAATAACGGTATTTAACGGCTGAAACGGAAAATATCATCATATTTTTAGTCGGATTCAGGAAATCACTCACAAAAGGCGCCGCTGCCGACGGGGCAGGGGACAGAAAAAGACCGCCTCACAGGGTGGGGCGGTCTTTAATAATACGATCAGGCTTTCTCCGGTTCCGGATAATCGACACCCTGAGTGTCGACGGTCATGGTCATGATGATCTGCGGTTCCAGCGGCATATCGCTGTAGTCGCGCTCCGCATTGGCGATACGGTCGACCACATCGAGACCCTCCGTCACCTTGCCGAAGGCGGCATACTGCCGGTCGAGATGGGGCGCATCGGCGTGCATGATGAAAAACTGGGAGCCGGCGGAATTCGGGAACATGGTACGGGCCATGGACAGGACGCCGCGGGTGTGTTTCAGATCGTTTTTGAAGCCATTCTGAGTGAATTCGCCCTTGATTGTGTAGCCGGGGCCGCCGCGGCCGGTGCCCTCCGGATCGCCGCCCTGGATCATGAAGCCGGGGATCACGCGGTGGAAGATGACATTGTTATAGAAGCCTTTTTTGATCAGGCTGATGAAATTGTTGACAGTATTCGGAGCGATCTCGGGATAAAGCTCGGCCTTGATCACACCGCCGTCGGCCATGGTGATGGTCACAACAGGATTGGACATGTTTTTACCTCCGTTATAGGGATTTCTCAGACCTTGATTATACTGAAAGAGGCAGGAATGCGCAACGTGTCACGTGTGATTGTCGAGGTTTTTTGACTGTGATATACTATTAGCAATAATGCCTCAGAAGGAGAAAAACGTGGAATACACAAGTCACAGCCGTGAAGAAACACTGGCCCTGGGCCGCCGGTTCGGTGAAAAAGCTCAGCCGGGCGAGGTCTATGCCCTCGACGGCGATCTGGGAGCCGGCAAGACTGTCTGGGCCAAGGGCTTTGCCGAAGGTCTGGGCATCCGGGAACCGGTGAACAGCCCCACGTTTACGATCATGCAGGTCTATGAGGGCGGGCGCTTGACGCTGAACCATCTGGATGTCTACCGTATCGAGGATGTTGCCGAGATGGATGAGATCGGCTATGACGAGGTCCTGGGCAGTGACGGCGTCTGTCTGGTGGAGTGGGCGGATATGGTTCGGGAATTGCTGCCGCCGGAGACGATCCGCGTGACGATCACCCGGTCGCCGGGGACGGATATGGATGAAAGACATATTGTGATTCAGGGGAAAACATTATGAAAATACTGGCGCTGGATACGTCGGGACTGGTGGCTTCAGCCGCCATTCTCGAGGATGACAGACTGATAGCCGAATATACGATCAATAATAAAATGACACACAGCCAGACACTGATGCCGATGATCAATGAGATTGCCGGGAGGACAGCTCTGGATCTGTCGACGGTGGACGCCATTGCCCTCGCGGCCGGTCCGGGATCCTTTACCGGGCTTCGCATCGGTTCCGCGACGGCCAAAGGCCTTGGACTGGTACTGAACAAGCCGCTCATCGAGGTACCGACGCTGGCGGCCCTGGCTTACAATCTCTACGGCACGGAGGCACTGATCTGTCCGATCATGGATGCCCGGCGCGGCCAGGTCTACAACGGTCTCTACCGTTTCCGCGGCGGACATCTTATCACGGTCTGCGATCAGAGGGCTATTGCCATGGAGACGCTCATCGGTGAGCTGAATGCCATGGCCGGCGATGAGAGGATCCTTTTCCTCGGAGACGGCGTGCCGGTTTTCCGGGATAAGCTTCTGGCACAGCTGAAGGCGGTTTGTGAATTCGCCCCGGCCCATGTCAACCGGCAGAGGGCCGCTTCTGTGGCCGCACTCGGCTTGACACTGCTGGCTGAGGGACAGATGACGGATCCCGCATCCCACACACCGGTCTATCTGAGAAGATCCCAGGCCGAAAGGGAGCGCGACGACGCATCCCTGGTCATCCGGCCTGTTACCGAGGCTGACATCGGCGCGATCCTTAAGCTGGAGGCGTCGTCGGACAGCAGCGAAGGCTGGACCGAGAGCAGTCTGAGGACCTATCTGGCCCGGCAGGACACCTGTTTCCTGGCTGCCGAGAGGGACGGCCGGTTCGCCGGCTATGTCGGCCTTCTGATGATTCCCGAGGACGGGGATGTCCTGAATATTGCTGTGGATCCCGCCCTTCGCCGGCTGGGGATCGGCGAACGGCTGATGGCCTCCGCGTCGGAGGCGGCCCTCCGCGCCGGCGTGACAGCCCTGCATCTGGAAGTACGGGAGGGCAACACGGCGGCCCTGGGACTCTACGACAAGCTGGGCTTTGTCAGAGACGGTCTGCGGCGTCATTACTATCATGATCCGGAGGAAAATGCCGTGACCATGACACTCAGAACGGAGAAATAACACTATGCTTGATATCTGTCTACTGGGAACCGGCGGTATGATGCCGCTTCCCCGCCGGCATCTGACATCGCTGATGGTGCGCTGCAGCGGCAGCACCCTCCTGATCGACTGCGGTGAGGGCACACAGACCGCGATACGGGAGAAGGGGTGGTCCTTCAAGCCCATTGATACCATTTTGCTGACGCATTTTCATGCGGATCATATTGCCGGGCTGCCGGGACTGTTTCTGACGATGGGCAACGCGGACCGCACGGAGCCGGTGACTGTTATCGGACCGAAAGGCATCGAGCGGGTGATTGCGGCGGTGCGGGTGATCGCGCCGGAGCTGCCTTTTGAGATACGGACCGTGGCGATAGAGACCATCGAGGCTTCCTTCCGGGTCGGGGAACTGATCGTGGACGCCTATCATGTGTTTCACAGGATCCCCTGCTACGGTTACCGTATCACTCTGCCCCGGGCGGGACGTTTTGACCGGGCGAAGGCGGATGCCAACGGCGTGCCCATGGCTTACTGGAGCCGTCTGCAGAAGGGTGAGATCATTGAGGCGGAGGATCGCCTGTATACACCGGATATGGTGCTGGGAGAGGCCCGCAAGGGACTGACTGTCACCTATAACACGGATACGCGGCCGACGGATCTGATCCGCAAGTACGCTGACCATGCGGATCTGTTTATCTGCGAGGGTATGTACGGAGAGCCGGACAAGCTGGATAAGGCCCGGGGGTACCGTCATATGACGATGCAGGAGGCAGCCGTGCTGGCGGCCGAAGCCGAGGTCGGCGAGCTCTGGCTGACGCATTACAGCCCCGCCACAACACGGCCGGAGCAGTTCATGAACGAGATCAGGGCCATTTTCCCGCGAACCGTGGCGTCGCGGGACGGTCAGTCCGCCGAACTTCTGTTTGAGGGCGGGAAAGCCGGGGAAAGTGAATAACGAGGATAGTCAACGTGAATACTGTAAGTGAAGAAAAGACAGCTGCAGAACCGGCTGAGCCGGTGGAGATTTTGGCCATCGAGAGCTCCTGTGACGAGACGGCGGCTGCTGTTGTGAGGAACGGCCGGGAGGTCCTGTCCAATATCATCTCCTCCCAGATCGATCTGCATACGCTGTACGGCGGCGTGGTGCCGGAGATCGCATCCCGCAAGCATATCGAGAAGCTGAATCCTGTGGTGGAGCAGGCTCTGAAGGTGGCTGACCGCCGCATCGAGGATATGGATGCCATCGCTGTCACCGCCGGTCCGGGCCTGGTGGGGGCTCTTCTGGTAGGTGTGGCAGGCGCCAAGGCGATCGCCTGGGCGGCGCAGAAACCGCTGATCGGCGTACACCACATCGAGGGTCATATCTGCGCTAATTACATTGAACATCCGGATCTGAAACCACCCTATCTGGGCCTGGTGGTCTCCGGCGGCCACACGCATCTGTTTATCGCCGAGGCGCCCACCCGTTTCCGCATCCTGGGCCGCTCCGTTGACGACGCGGCCGGCGAGGCCTTTGACAAGGTGGCCCGGGCTATCGGTCTGGGGTATCCCGGCGGACCGAAGATCGACCGGCTGTCAAAGGAGGGTAATGACAGGGCAATCGTATTTCCGAAAGCCCATGTCAACGGCTCGGAATATGATTTCAGCTTCAGCGGCCTCAAATCCGCCGTGCTGAATTATCTGAATCACGCCGCTATGATCGGCGAGACCGTTAACCGGGCGGATCTGGCCGCCTCATTCCAGAAGGCGGTTGTGGATGTGCTCTGTGAGCACACGGTGACCGCGGCGAAGGCGAATCATCTGACGCAGGTGGCCATGGCCGGCGGTGTCTCCGCCAACAGCACCCTGCGTGCCGCGATGGAGAAGGCCTGCCGGGAAGCCGGTCTCGAACTCATGGTGCCGTCGCCCGTCTATTGTACTGATAATGCGGCGATGATCGGTGCCGCCGCTTATTATGAATACTGTGAAGGCCATTTCAGTGACTGGAGTCTGAACGCTGTCCCCAATCTGAGATTAGGAGAAAGACTATGAAAAACATCGCTATCATTCTGGCTGCCGGCAAGGGCAAACGCATGAAGACCATGAAACCGAAGCAGTTCCTGTCCATCGGCGGTGAACCGATGCTGACAAAGAGTCTTCAGGTTTTCGAGAAAAGCCCGGTGATCGATGAGATTATCGTGGTCATTGATGAAAAACACAAGGATGAGTGCAAGCGTATTGTGAAGAACAGCTTCCATAAGGTGAAGTCCATCGTGATCGGGGGCAGGGAACGCTACGATTCCGTCTATGCCGGCCTGAAGGCCTGCAAGAATTGCCGATACGTCTTTATTCATGACAGCGCACGTCCTTACGTCGATCAGGATATCATTAATCGGGCTTATGAAGCCGTCAAAGTATTCCCGGCTTGTGCCGTGGGCATGCCGGCTAAGGATACGGTCAAGATCGTGAATAAGGACGGCTATGTCCTGCAGACACCGCCCAGAGACCGCGTCTGGATCATCCAGACCCCTCAGGTATTTCGGTATGATCTTATCCGGGAAGCCTATGATATCATGGCCGAACGCAGCATGAAGGGCATCACCGATGATGCCATGGTGGTGGAGGCCTCCGGAATCTCCCGTGTGCGTCTGGTGGAAGGTTCTTATGACAATATCAAGATCACCACGCCCGACGATCTGAAGGCGGAGTACGAGGCAGCTCTCAAAGCCGAAGCCGATCAGGCTGACGCGAAGGAAGCGGCGTCTCTGCCTGAAAAGGAAGCTGTCAGAGACGGCAAAGGCGACAGGGAAATCAGGGGCGACAAAGAGAAAGATAAGGATAAAGAAGGCAAAGGCGGCAAGGAAGGAAAAAAGAATAAGTCATAAGCGAAAGGAGCAAAGATGGCGGAAACGTATGATGTGGTCATAATCGGGGCTGGCGTCATCGGCTCAGCCGTGGCCAGAGAACTGTCACGGTATCAGGTGAAGGTCTGTGTCCTGGAGAAGGAATCGGATGTCTGTGAAGGGACATCTAAAGCCAACAGCGCCATCGTTCATGCCGGCTATGACGCCAAACCCGGTTCTTTGAAAGCCCGGATGAACCGCGAAGGCTGTCGTCTGATGCCGGCCTACGCGAAGGAGCTGGATTTTCCTTATAATAACTGCGGATCCCTTGTGATCTGCAAGGAAGAGGAAGGCCTGCCGGCGCTGAAGGCGCTCTATGAACGCGGTCTGGAGAACGGCATCGAGGACCTGCATCTTCTGACAGGCGATGAGGCGCGGACCATGGAGCCGCATCTGACGGACAAGACCGTCGGCGCCCTCTATGCCGGTACCGCCGGCATCGTCGATCCTTTCCTTCTGACAATAGCGCTGGCGGAAAATGCCTGTGTCAACGGCACGGTCTTTCGATTCAACGAAAAAGCGGAAGCCATCGAAAAGGACGGCTCTCTTTACCGCATCACGACCGGCAGGGGCTGTCTGTGCGCGTCGGCTGTCGTTAATGCCGCCGGCATCTATGCCGATGTGATCCACAATATGGTGTCCTCCCATAAGCTTCATATCACGCCGCGCATCGGCGAATACTGTCTGCTGGACAAGGACGCCGGCCGCTATGTCACGCGTACCGTCTTTGAGCAGCCCGGCCGCATGGGCAAGGGTGTGCTGGTATCACCGACGGTTCACGGCAATCTGCTGATCGGACCGACGGCGGAGGACCGGACGGACCGGGATGACACGGCAACGACGGCGAAAGGCCTGGAGGCGGTCATTGCCCGGGCTGCCGATAATGTGGAAGCCTTGCCGGGACGTGCCTTTATCACTTCCTTTGCCGGCCTTCGCGCCCACGAAGACGGCGGGGACTTTATTCTCGGAGAGGCCGCGGATGCTCCGCTGTTCTTTGACTGTGCCGGTATCGAATCACCGGGTCTGACCAGTGCTCCGGCCATCGGCCGTTACATGGCCGGGCTTATCGCCGGCCGCTTATCTCTGACGAAGAAAGATAATTTTATCGAAAAAAGGCAGGGTACGGTGCCTTTTGCCTCACTGACGGCGGAGGAGCAGAACAGGCTGATCGCTGCTGATCCTGCCTACGGCCGCATCGTCTGTCGCTGCGAGCGCATCACGGAGGGAGAGATCCTTGATGCCATTCGGCGCCCCCTGGGGGCAACGACTCTGGACGGCGTCAAGCGTCGTGTCCGTGCCGGTATGGGACGCTGCCAGGGAGGCTTCTGCAGTCCGAAGACACTGGCTATTCTGGCCCGGGAGGGTG
>JAQXFO010000009.1 GCA_029005135.1 Lachnospiraceae bacterium | reverse complement strand
AATTTATTTCAAAAAAATGTGCAAAATATCAAATGCAAAAAGGGCGGTTGACATATTTTTTTCACAATATTATACTTGAGGGGAACATCTGAAAGGGTGCTCTCGACACAGTGTGAAAGCGCTTACAATAAGGGAGGGGCGTTTCACACATAACACTGTTGGAGATGGGGAAATGTCTATGAAAGCTACTAACACGAAGCCCAGAAAAAGGCATAAGGTCGATATCAACCCTTACCTTCTTCTGGCACCGGCGCTGATCATCATGATCTGCATCGTCTTTATTCCCGTTGCGAAGGCTCTGATTTCCAGCTTCCAGAGTTATGACCTTCGTTACCCGAACAGGACTGCCTGGATCGGTCTTAAGAACTACGTCGATATTCTGACCGCCAACAAGAATTTCTGGCCGTCCTTCGGCAGAACGCTGATCTGGGTCTTCTTCGGCGTCGGGTTCCAGTTCTTCTTCGGATTTCTTCTGGCGCTGCTGCTCAATCAGAAATTTAAATTCCGCGGAGAGTTCAGATCACTGCAGATGATCCCGTGGCTCACCTCCGGTGTTCTGATCGGTCTTATCTGGAGATGGATGTACAACGGCGAACTCGGTGTCATCAACGATCTTCTGATCAAACTCGGGGTGCTGGACAAAGGTATCGACTTCCTGTCCAATGTCAGCCTGGCGATGCCGATGACGATCATCACGCTGGTCTGGCAGGGCATTCCGTTCTTCGCCCTGATGATCCTGGCCGCTCTGCAGGGTGTCTCCGGTGAGATGCTGGAGGCTGCCGACATCGACGGTGCCACCAAGCTGCAGAAGCTTTTCCGTGTTACGATTCCTTCTATTAAGAATACACTGTTCGTTACACTGCTCCTTCGTATCATCTGGGTCTGCAACTCCGTAGATATCATCCTGAACCTGACAGGCGGCGGCCCGGCCAAGGCCACAACGACCATCGCCGTTCTGACATATCAGGAAGGCAAGGTCCTGAACCTCGGCTACGCCTCCGCGATGGCCATCATCATGACGGTCCTGATGCTGTTCGCGGCGATCCCGTACCTGAGAAGTACCTTTAAGCAGAGTTAAGAGGGGGCGAGAAAATGAAGAGTAAGAAAAAATTCAAAGCAAGCCGTATCTTCCAGATCTGGCTGCCCCTGATTCTTTTCACACTGTTTATCCTGTTCCCGTATTACTGGATGTTCGTCACATCGGTCAAGCCGGATGCCGACATCATCAGTAAACCGGTGCAGTACTGGGCTGCCAACTTTACCTGGGCGCACTACAAGGATCTGTTCGGTTACTTCAACTTCCTGAAGTACATGGGCAACTCGCTGATCATTGCCGTCGGCACCACGGTGCTGTCTCTGGTGGTTTCCACCCTGGCGGCCTACTCCTTCGCCCGTTATGACTTCAAGGGCCGCAAGATCCTGATGTGCCTGTTCCTTTCCAACAACATGTTCCCGACGGTTCTTCTGATGATCCCGCTGTATTCCATCATGAGTTCCCTCGGTCTTCTGTACAGCCACTTCGGTATGGTCCTGGCCTATGCGACCTTCTCCATTCCGTTCTCGGTCTGGCTGATCCAGGGCTTTATCCGTGACGTGCCCTTTGATCTGGAAGAAGCCGCCCTCGTTGACGGCTGCACCAGACGCGGTGCCTTCCTCCGGATCTTCCTGCCGGTTCTGGCGCCGTGCCTTCTGGCCGCCGGTGTCTACATGTTCATGCAGGCCTGGAACGAATACACTCTGGCTTCTCTGATGACCAACCCGGCCAGCCGTACGATCCCGGTGGCCCTGAGCACGCTGATCGGTCAGCTGGGTGTTGACTGGGGTATGCTCTGCGCCGGCGGTATCATCACCTGCCTTCCGGTCATCATCATGTTCTTCTTTGCCCAGAAGTACCTGGTTGCCGGTATGACAGCCGGTGCCGTTAAGGGCTGATGCTCCGCATCATTTATTAACCGTGTGCTTATTCCCGCCGCCATGGCGGCGGCGGGATTGAGAGATAACAACAAGGAGGAAGTAAGAAATGAAAAAAGTTTTAGCACTCGTGCTGACAGGCGTTATGGTTCTCGGCCTGACAGCCTGCGGCTCTTCTCAGAGCTCCAGCGAAGCTCCGGCTCCGGCTGAAAGCACCGCAGAAAGCAGCGTTGAATCCGAAGCTCCGGCTGAGGAATCATCCGAACCGGTTGCCCTGACCTATTGGTATTGGGCCGATTCACCCGAAGACAGCGCCTGCATCCAGGATATCGTTAAAGCTTACAACGAATCCAACGGCAAAGGCATCACCGTGACAGCCGAAGAGTTCCCGTGGAACAGCGGCGGCTTCATGGAAGACACCTTCACAACCATCATGGGCGGCGGCGGCCCGGATATCTCCAACTTCAAAGCGTCATCCGGCAGCCTGTACGTGGCCAACGGCCTTCTGGCCGACATGACTTCCTATGTTGACAGCTGGGCTGACAAGGGTCAGATCAGCGATGCGGCCTGGGATGTTATGAGAAGCGCTACCAACACTGAAACAATCAACATCCTGCCCTGGACTCTGGAACCGCTGTATGTCTACTATCGTCCGTCGATCTTCGCTGCCGCCGGCGTCGAAGTTCCGACCACGATCGAAGAGTTCCTCGATGTCTGCGAGAAGTGCACAATGGATACCGACGGCGACGGCAAAACTGACGTCTACGGCTATGGTATGCGTGGTGCCGGCGGCGGTCAGGAACATCTCGGCAACTTCCTGTATGCTTACGGCGCTTCCTGGGATGATCTGACAACTCCGGAAGCTGTTGAAGCTTACAAGGCTTATCTGAGCATCTATGAAAACGGCTGGGCTCCGGAAGCTTCCGTCAACGCCGCTTTCGCTGAAATCAAAGACGAATTCGCCACAGGTCAGGTCGCTATGATCATCCACCACATCGGTTCTTCTCAGAACTGGATCGACACCTACGGCGATGACTGCGACGCTTTCGTGTTCCCGGGCTCTGACAAGGGTCAGTGGACATGCACAGGCGACACAGAACTGGCTATCTATGAGAAGTGCGAAAACAAAGACGCTGCCTGGGACTTCTACACCTACATGACCACCGGTGAAGGCGGTACAGCATGGTTCAAGCACACAGGCAAGGGCCTTGGTACTGACAACGTGACAGCGACAGAAGAATTCGCCGCTAACAAGTATCAGGCTGTTTCCGCTGAGGCGACCGCTGTTGCCGGCATCCTGCCGTCTACAGAAACTGTTTCTGCTTTCATCAACAACACATGGGTACCGACAAACCAGGCTGCCCTGCTGGGTCAGATGACTGCCGAAGACGCTCTTGCTGAGATGAACGCCGCTCTTCACGGCTGATTCTTTTCGAGAGAGATATCATAAGTAACAGAAGGGGTCTGGGCTATCCCAGACCCCTTTTTCAGAGAAAAGATGACGGTGTCATTTTTTCACATCATCATACATTTAAGAAGGTTTTACGGAGGGATAGTATTATGCAGATTCTTAACTACGAATTCAGCGGTGAAGGCATGCAGCGCGTATTCGAAAACGAAAAATGGACAGTCGGTATCAAGAACTGGAAGCCGGCCAATGACATCACAGGTATCGATAACCTGGAACGTCACAACAAGACAGATGAGCTGTTCGTTCTGATCGCCGGCACCTGCACACTGATTTCTGCCGTTGAGACGGAGAACGGCCTGGCCTTCTCCAAGACAGTCATGGAGCCGAACAAGGTCTATAACATTCCGGCGACGCTGTGGCACAACACCATCACAACCAAAGACACCAAGATGATCCTCATCGAAGATTCCAACACAAGCATGGAAAACAGCGATGTCATCAGCCTGACAGCTGCCCAGATCGAAGAGATCCAGGCTCTGTACAAGGCCTGATCGGAAGTCTGATCATTTGAGATACGGAGATGAGTCTGCTGTGGCAACACGGCAGACTTGTTTTTCATTTAAGAAAGAATTGAGGGAGTTGTTATGAAATACGGTGTTCATCGCATGACCTGGGGTCATTATTTTGATCCGGCTGATCTGAAGACTTTTTTCAGACAGGTGAAGGAGACCGGTGCCGATACGGTAGAATTTCGACCGCCGGATGAGGCTCTGATGGGGGATCGTCAGAAAACAGCGGAAATCAGAAAACTGGCCGAGGATCAGGGCCTTCAGCTTTTGTTCTGCTTCGGCTATCCGTCGGGGCTTGATATGCGCCTCGGCGATAGATTTGCCAGCTATTATGCAGAGGAGCACCTGAAGCGCGCCATTGAGGCGGCCTCACTTCTGGGCGGCACCGAGATCGGCGGCGTTCTCTACAGCAACTGGCCCAATGATTATTATAAGGACGTCATCACACCGCAGGTCAAGTACGACCGCACCATGAACGCTGTCGAATCCCTGCGCCGCGTTATGCCGACGGCGGAGGATTACAACATCGTTATTAACCTGGAGATCCTGAATCGTTTTGAAAATTACATTATCAATACCGTCGAGGAAGGCCTGGCGTTCCGGGAGCTGGTCGGCAGCGATCACTGCCAGCTGCTTTTGGATATCTTCCACCTGTCCATCGAGGAGGATGACCTCTGCGCGGCCATCCGGCGCGCGAAGGGCCACATCGGCCAGTTCCATGTCTCGGAACCGAACCGCGGTATTCCCTTCCACAACACCCGGGTCAACTGGCACGATATCGGCGAGACGCTGAAGGAGATCGGTTACGACAATACGATTACCATGGAATGTGTCTTTACCTTTGACGATATGGCGACGTACAACTTCCGTATGTGGCGCAATCTGGTGGAGGATACGTCGATGGAGAACCGCATCGCCTGCATGAAACAGGGTATCGCATTCCTGAAGGAACAGTTTGGGACGCCGTAATTGACAAACCCTTTTTTGTGGTGATAAAATTTTAATTACTTTAAAAAATACAGATCCGATAACGAACACGTAATGCGTTTCTGCAAAAGCGGGAGCGGCCGTGAGTGCCGCGCGCCAGGAGACGCATGAGAAAGGAAAGGGGTGCAAAGCCCCACGCGACCGGCACTGTGAGCGTTAGGCCATACCGATGCTGTCAGGGACAGCGGGGATGAAAATCCGTCATTGCAGAGTTCTGTGAGAAGACAGGTGGTGGCCAGGAAAACAGGGGTCAGAGCGCGGAGATGTCAGATGACGTTTCCGGGTTATGTTTTCAAAACGCAAGTCAGGAGAATTACCATGTTCGGGATCACAAGCAGGCGGACGAGTTCTCCGTGGATAATCATAGACGGATACTGGTGCGCCGGCAGTTCAGGTTATGGACTGCCGGTGTTTTCAACAGCCTGTGCATCTTATGTCAGGGGGTGACCCCGGATCGGTCGAAGACGGGACCGATACAGCGGATGACGGGCGTTTTTTATGCCCGGGAAAAGGAGTGAGCATGATAAAAAGAGGCATAAGCATCCTACTGGCCGGTGCGCTGGTGATGTCGATGTCAGGTGTGACGGTTTTGGCAGAATCGCTGCCGACGTCACAGCCGGCGCAGGAAGCACCGGCATCGGAAGCTGAAGAGAGGATCAACGGTGTCACCGCGGAGGTTCTGACCATCACCAATAACACCGGCATGTTTAAAGCGGCCTCGGCTTCTCTGGAGACCGATGAGAATGGGACGGTGCTGAAGGTGGCGCTGTCCGGTACTTCTTATGAGTATCTGATTCCCGGCACCTATGAAGAGGCGGTAGCCGCCGGTTATCAGAAGGACAGCTGGCTGGCGTACAGCGTCAATGCCGACGGTAAGTATGAATTCGCGGTTCCGGTGACAGCCGATCTCTCATCGGGACCGGTGGAGATACCGATGGTGTCTGTCAGTAAATCCAAACTGACCGCCTACGAAGAGGGTTCCGGCACACTGGAAGCGGCATTCTATCCCCGTCTTTTTGTGTTGGATATGGCGGAAAAGACTCTGGTGACGGATGATTACAAGGGAACCATGGCCCTGACGGTCGAGAACAGCATCGCCATGCTGAAGGTGAATGAGGCTTCGGTCTACACGGTCGGGGGTCCGAATTCCAACACTTATGCCAACACCCTGACACTGGTCATGAATTCAAACGCCTATGACAAGATGTATCTGGGCGCCGGTGATCAGGTCGTTGAGGAGGCGGTCGTTCCGCTGGCTGTCTCTGAAACCGACGGGCTGTCACGCTTTGTGATCGACATTCCGAAGGACAGTATGGAGACGGCTGTCAATGCCGCTTTCCATTCCGCTAAGAAGGATCGCTGGTATACACGCAAGATAACGGTCAGCCGTGCCGAGGGGAAACTGATCCTGACCGACAACGCGGCGGATTACACGGCGGTGGATGAGGCTTTGGCAACCGTGCCTGCGGATCTGTCCGGATATACGGAGGAATCGGCGGCGGCTGTCGAGCAGGCTGTGGCGGCTGTTGTCTACGGCAAAGCTGCCGACGAGCCCGGTGCCGCCGAGGCGATTGCGGCCATGGCCGAGGCCATCACGAATGCCGTCGCCAATCTGACAGAAAAACCGGCGGCGGACGATTTCGGTTTTACCTGTCAGGCTTCCTTCTGGGATGAGAGCAAGGCCTTCGCTACGGTCAGCTTTACCGATGTCACGGTCAGGCTGACGGACAGTGAGGGCAACGTCATCATTGAAGAGACCAGTCCCGATGTGGTTGGCCTCTACAGCGTTAATCATCTGGATGCCGCCAAAACCTATACGCTGGAGCTCTCCCGCGAGGGTTACGCCGTCGCCGAAAAGGGCGAGTGGAACACCGCCCTCGGCCGTTATGAATACACCTTTACCGGTGAGGATGTCTATTCTGTGCAGGTAACGGCGGAGAATGACGGAAACAATTTTATCGGCACCTTTGTGCAAAAGCCACAGGCTCTGGCGGATGCCCTGGCGATGGTGCCGGCGGATCTGAGCATTTTCACCGACAGCACGGCGGCAGCGCTGACAGCCGCTGTCGAAGCCGCCGATGAGAAAGAGACGGCCGAAAGTGTGGTCAACGCCATGGCCGAAGCTATTGTGGCTGCGGTACAGGCACTGATCCCGCGGGACGGTGTCTACGAGGCCGCTAAAGTGACGACAGACAAGCTGTCGACAGATTCCCGTCGTCTGTATGTCAAAGACGGTCAAATGTACCTTAAGTGTCTGATGAAAAGCCTGAGCTATGACCGTGCCTATGCCGGTACGGCGGAGGCGGCTCCGGAGGATGAGATCGGCTGGATCCTGCCGAATGCGAAAAACGGCACGACCTCCGCGGGCAAAGAGGCCTGCTACTTCGTCTTCCCGGTTGCTTCGCTGAGTACGGTCTTTGACACGGCCTGCCGCTCTGCCTCAAAGCAGACCTGGTACGGCTACAGCAGCATAGTGGAAGCGGCTTCGCTGACACCGACGGATGAGCTGAATACGGACCCGTATTACTACGAAGAGACACTGAGGGTCACCAATATGACCGCCATGTTCAAGGTCGCTGAGGCTTCTCTGGGCATCAGCGGTGACGGCAGCCGTATTCTGAATCTGTCGATCGCCAGCACGTCTTACCCCTATTTGGTTAAAGGCCTGTACGACGATGTGCTGGAAAACGGGTACGATCCGGATAACTGGATCGCCGGCACGCCGGCCGAGGTTCTCAAAAACGATGTGCTGACAGCGGGATACCGCTATCAGATCCCGGTTCTTGAGGACGAGACTCTCATGAACATCATCGCGGTTTCCGGCAGTCATCTGACGAAATATCTGGCCGGTACTGAAGATCTGGGCCGCTCCCTTTTCGGCCGCTATCTCCTTCTGGATGCGGAGGCAATGACACTGGAAACCGGCGATTATCACGATGAGAGCCCCTATACTCTGAAGGCTGCCGATACGCGTATCCCGGCTTCTGCCGCCGTCATGACGACTGTCGGCACACCGGCCTCTAATAATTACGCCATGACACTGACGCTGTCCTTTACAGAGGATACCCTGTCGGCTTTCTTTATCGGCACAGCCGAGGCGGCTGCCGCCGCCGAAGCGGCCGGGGAGACGACGGTGGAAGTTATTGCTGACCGTACCCTGAGCGTGTCACTGAGGAAAAATCTGACAGGCGGGACTCTGGCCTGCGATTATCTGGATCAGGTTGTGACGGTATCCTTCAAATCTGCCGACGGCTGGTTTGAAACCTCACTTTTTGTCGACACGGAGAACCGCAGTGCCCTTATCGGTGAACCGGAGCGCCGGTTTGTCACCGTGGCGGGTGATACCCGTTATGAGACAGCCTGCGCCATTGCGGTCAGTGCCTATGAGACCGCTCATGGTGCCGGCGCTTCCCCCGATACGGTTATTCTTGTGAAAGGCAATGATTTCCCGGATGCCCTGTCGGCCAATGCCTACGCCGGCGTGACAGGCCTTCCGATACTGCTGACATCCACCGCCCGTCTGTCTGAACCGGTCAGGACGCTGCTCACCGGCCGTTGGGACAGCGTCAAAAATGTTGTTTTCATCGGCAGAGGTTTTGCATCGGCGGTAACGGATTCCCTGAAGGCTTGCGGCGTAACCGGCTTCCGCACCATTGCCGGAGCCAACCGTTATGAGACGGCGGCGGCTGTTTTTGACGCGGTGATCGCCGCGGATCCCACTGTCGATACGGTCCTGGTGGCAACGGGTGCGAAGGCGGCCGATGCGCTGTCGGCATCGGCGATGAGCTATTCCGAACATTATCCGGTCCTTCTGGCTCATAGCAACGGTGCCGTGGATGCGGCAACGCTGGACAGAATCCGCCGAGCCGGTATTAAAAATGTTATTTTGCTGGGTTCCGAAGCCACGGTGTCCTCTGAGGCCGCCGCCGGTAAGACCAGCGTCCGCCTGGGCGGCAGAGACCGCTATGAGACATCGCGCCTTATTGCCGATTATTATACGGAAGAATGCGGCGCTTCGATCACAGACGGCACCGGCTTTGCGCACGGCAGCGATGCCCATTATCCGGATGCCCTTGTCGGCGGTCAGCTGATGGGTCAGACACGGAATCCGATCCTTTTGATCTCGGATTCCGCAACCTATCGTGAAGGCGTCACGGACTATGTCAGGGCCGCTATGGGCGGCAGTCAGTCTGCCGGCAGCAGCTTCTATTTCCTGGGCTATGTCGGAGAGAATAAAGGCAACGGCAATTTTGCCATGATCACGGAGACCATCGCCGCCGGCTAACCGCAAGATGTGCCGGCAGCGGCGTTTTATAAAACCCCTTTTTTCAAGGTATCGGTATGACCGCTTCGGGCGGTCTGCCGGTACCTTTTGCCGTTTTGAAGCGTAAAGATGCGGCGGGCTTTGACCCTGCCGGTGTCGTTCCCTATAATAAGGGTCAGGCAGAGCCGGTATCACCGGCTGTGCGAAAGACAGAAAACAGGAGAAGACAACGATGAAAGAAGACGATATCCGGCGTGTTCTTAACTGGCAGGCTGATGAAAACGAAGCTGCGGAAGATGAAGAGGAAGCGGTCTACGCGGCGATGCGCGCGGTCTACGCCCGGCAGGCGGAAGCCTCCGTCGTGGGCGGCGAGGCAGTCCTGGGTGCCGGCTATGCCGAGGGCGCAGCGCTGATCGCGAGGGCGGAGACGGAAGCGAAGGCGCGGTCCTATGCGGCGAGCGTGGAGCATTTTTATCAGGGCATTCGCATTCTTGAGGACCTTGAGGTCCGGCATGATGCCGAGATCGCGGCCGCGCTGACGAAGCTGGCGATGCTGTACGAAAGCTGGCTCGGCCGGTATTCCGGGAAGATCTACGAGGTGCTGGATCAGGCCTTCCATATCCTGCAGGATGTGGCGCTCAACACCGATCCGGCCAATGAAGGGGCAATGCGGGACTGTCTGGCGGTCTATGAGCATTTTGACAGGCAGACAGAGGCGGCAGCTCTGAGAGCCTGTCTGGAACGACTGACGGGTGTCTGAGGACGGGACGGTCTATGAGAACGTATCTGACGACAAACGGCTACTGCCGGCAGCAATTTGGCGAGAAGGTCTACCGACTGGCGTTGTCGGGGGCGGTGTCCTGCCCGAATCGTGACGGCACCGCCGGCGTCGGCGGCTGTCTGTTCTGCTCGGCGGGCGGCTCAGGCGATTTTGCGGCTCCGGCCGCTATGGCGTCAGAGGATCAGGTGGCCTGGGCCCGGGCACGTCTGGGTGAGAAGGGAAAATCAATCAGGCGCTTTATCGCATATTTTCAGAGCTATACCGGGACCTACGGGGATCTGGATCAGCTGGAGCGGCTTTACCGCCGGACCGCCCTGCGGGAGGACGTGGCGGCGCTGGCCATCGGGACGAGGCCGGACTGTCTCGGCGGTGAGGTGCTGCGGATGCTCGATCGTCTGGCAGCGATTAAGCCTCTGTGGATAGAACTGGGGCTGCAGACCTGCCATGATGAGACCGCGGCCCTTATCAACAGGGGCTATCCGTATGTGGTCTATGAGGAGGCTATGGCCCATCTGGGCGAACGGCCGATTCACCGCATCACTCATGTGATTCTGGGTCTCCCCGGCGAGGACAAAGAGGCGATGCTGGAAACGGTGCGGCAGGTCGGGAAACTGACCGACGGCATTAAGCTGCAGCTGCTGCACATCCTGAAGGGAACGCCGCTGGGTGAATGCTATGAAGCGCAGACGACCGGTAAGGACGGCGGTGAGGCGGGAATGCTGCCAGAGATCCGCCCTCTCGGCTTTGAAGAGTATGTGTCCCTGACGGCGGAGGCGGTGTCCTGTCTGCCGACTTCGGTGGTCATCCACCGGCTGACCGGGGACGGGCCGCGGAGCTCGCTTATGGCACCTCTCTGGAGTACGGACAAAAAGCGCGTGCTCAACGCGGTACACCGGGAACTTCGGAACCGGGATATCTGCCTTTTGTGATCAGGACGGCCGTGAACGCGGCCGTGATTGCGGCAGGGCTGCGCCGGGCCTGTGTCCGGCTTGTCAGCGGAGGGACGCCAGTTCTTCCCCGGTCAGAGGGCGCCAGTCACCGGGCTTCAGCGACGGATCCAGACGGACCGGTCCGATGGCGGTGCGGTGCAGGGCATTGACGCCGGCATCGAAGAGGCCGAACATACGCTTGATCTGATGATAGACGCCCTGATGCAGAATCACTTCGACGGTGAGACCGTCGGCGGACAGGGCTCGGACCTCCGCGCCGTCGAGGCGGGTGCCGTCCGCCAGGACGGGCCCGGCAGCGAAGCCGGTGATCATAGCTTCTGTCAGCGGGGTATCGATGACGACCTCATAGGTTTTGGGAACGTGGCGGCCGGGGGCCAGAAGAGCGTGGGCCAGGATGCCGTCGTCGGTCAGAAGGATGAAGCCGGTGCTGGTCTTGTCGAGGCGCCCGGCGGGAAAGAGCTCTCGCCGCGGGAAGGCTTCCCGGACCAGATCCGTCACGGTGGTCTCAGCATAGCCGGCAGCCGCGGCGCTATCGGAGGCACGGCTGGCGCTCACGATGCCCGCCGGTTTATTGAGCATGAGATAGACGTGCTCCGACCGGCTCAGGACAATACCGTCTGCCTGTATGATATCGGCAGCCGCCACATGGCGGCTGCCGTTTTTTTCGATGACGTCATTGACGGTGATTTTGCCGCGGGAGAGCAGGGCTTTGCTTTCTTTGCGTGTGATCTGGAGACTTTCCGACACAAAACGGTCTAAACGCAGGGAGTTATCCACAAGAAGGCTCCTTTATTCACAGATTTTGTGGTACATGGCGGGACGGCGGTCACGGAAGAGCCCCCAGGAGAGGCGTTCGCGGTTAATGGCGTCGAAATCAAAGGCGGCGGTGATGACGGTATCGCCGCTGCGGTCGGCGGTGATGACGGTATCGCCGGTCTCATCGGTGATAAAGCTGGAGCCGTAGAAGGTCAGGGCCGAGGACTGACCGCCGTTGGCCTCGCAGGGTGTCACGGTCTCGGTGCCCCAGCGGTTGGCACAGACCACCGGTATGATGTTGGCGGCGGCGTGCCCCTGCATGGTGCGGCGCCAGTGACCGGAGCTGTCCACATTAAGGATCGGCTCGCTGCCGATGGCCGTCGGATAGAGCAGGACATCGGCGCCCATCAGGGCCATAGCCCGGGCGCCTTCCGGGAACCACTGATCCCAGCAGATGGCGCAGCCGACCCAGCCGAAGCGGGTGCGGAAGACGCGGAAGCCGGTGTTGCCCGGCGTAAAATAAAATTTTTCCTGATAATAATGGTCATCCGGGATGTGTGTCTTGCGGTAAACGCCCAGGATCTCGCCGCCGGCATCAATCATGGCGACGGAATTGTAGAGCACCTGACCGTCACGTTCATAAAAGCTGACGGGTATGACGACGTCCAGCTCGGCGCAGAGCTTTGCAAAATGCTGTACCGCCGGGTTATCCCCGCAGGGCAGCGCATAATCGTAATACTCATAGCGCCGTTCCTGGCAGAAATACGGCCTCTCGAAGAGCTCGGGCAGCAGGATGATCTGCGCGCCCTCTTTGGCGGCACGGCGCACCAGAGCGTCGGCGCGGGCGATATTTTCCTCCACCGATGCGGTGCAGGACATCTGAACGGCAGCAACACAGGTTAACATGACAAACCTCCTTTGATGACACCTTCGGGAATCTGCTGGGTGATGCAGTGGATATTGCCGCCGCCGGTCAGGATGGCCCGGGCCGGGATGCCGATGACCTCCCGATGGGGGCAGAGCTCCTGCAGGATGCGGCGGGCGCGGGCGTCGGAGGGGGCATTTTCCCCGCCGAACTGCGGCACCAGGAGACAATCGTTGGCAAAATAAAAATTGACGTAGCTGGCAGCCAGACGTTCGCCGGCCTCCCGGGTGTCTTCCCCTTCCTCGAAGACGAAGTTGGCCATATCATCCTCCCGGATGAGCACCGGATGATCAGGGATCGGCAGAAGATGAACCTTCAGGCGGCGGCCGCGGGCATCCGTCTGGGCTTCCAGATAATCGAGATCGGCCCGGGACAGGGCATACTGGGGATCCGTCTCATCGTCGGTCCAGGCCAGCACGACTTCGCCCGGGGCGATAAAGGCGCAGACGTTGTCCACGTGCTCGTTGGTTTCATCCTGATAAATACCGCGGGGCAGCCAGAGGATCTTGTCGGTGCCCAGCGCCTTCATCAGGCACTCGCCGATGGCTTCTTTCGTGAGAGCGGGATTGCGGCCGGGGCTTAAGAGACAGCTTTCGGTCACCATAAGGGTGCCGTCGCCGTCAGTGTGGATCGCACCGCCCTCCAGGACAAAATCGTCATAGCGGATGACAGGCAGATTGACGGCGCGGCAGAAAGCTTCGGCAGCGGCATCGTCTTTTTCCCAGTGGGCGTAGAGGCCGTCATAAGTGCCGCCCCAGGCGTTGAAGCGCCAGGATATGCCGGCGGCTTCGTCCTTTTTCGTCACGATGGTCGGACCCACGTCACGGGCCCAGGCGTCGTCGGTGGGCACAGGCAGGACGGTGACGCGGGAGCTGAGATCGGCAAAGCGATTCCGGACGTCATCGGCGTCAGCCGGATCTGCCAGGAGGAAGACCCGTTCGTGAAAGGCCAGCTGCCGGATAACAGCGCTGAAAGCCTCCTGCGCCGCCTTCGGATCACGGCCCCAGCTGCCGGGACGGACGGGCCAGATCATCAGGGTGCCGTCGTGGCGGGCGTATTCGGCCGGCATGGTATAGCCGGAGGGTTCTGAGGGCAGTCTCATGACAGTCTCTCCTTAAAATCGTGATAATCGAAATGCCGGATGACGCGGCAGACGCCCGCCTCGTCCATGAGGGCGATATCGGGCAGAGGCATGCCGTTGAAGGTGTTATTTTTCACCATGGAATAAATGGCCATGTCCTCGAAGCAGAGCCGGTCACCGACGGCGGGCAGGGCATCAAAGCTGTAATCACCGATGATATCGCCGGAGAGGCAGGTGCGGGAACCCAGACGGCAGGTGACCGCCTTCTCGCCGGGCAGGCCGCTGTCCCGAAGAGGCGGCCGGTAGGGCATCTCCAGCACGTCGGGCATGTGACAGGCCGCTGAGGCGTCGAGGATAAGGATCGGCAGGGTATTGTCGACGATATCCATGACCGTCGTCAGGAGATAGCCGGCATTCAGGGCAAAGGCCTCTCCGGGCTCCAGATAGATCTCAGCGCCGTAGGTTTCTTTCAGATGGTGAATGGTCGCCTCAAGGAGCGGCAGATTGTAATCCGGGCGGGTGATGTGATGGCCCCCGCCCAGGTTGATCCAGCGGGCCTCATGAAGGAGAGGACCGAATCGCTCTTCCACGGCGCGCACCGTCTCCGCCAGAGGCTCGGCCCCCTGTTCACAGAGCGTATGAAAATGAAGACCCTCGACGCCCGCCGGCAGATGGTCCGGCATGGCACAGCGGCGGACACCGAGGCGGGAGCCCGGCGCGCAGGGGTCGTAGATGGCGTGATCCTGGGTAGAATACTCCGGATTGATGCGGATGCCGACGCTGACGCCGGCCGTTTCCCAGACGGGGCGGTGATGCTCCAGCTGCGTCAGGGAATTGAAGGAGATATGGTCGCAGATGGTGACGAGTTCCGCCATCTCGGCGTCGGTGAAAGCCGGTGAAAAGACGTGGTTTTCCCGACGGCCGGCGGTCATTTCCTCATGGGCCAGGCGGGCCTCATAGAGGCCGCTGGCGGTGGCGCCGGAGACGTAGGTACCGATGAGCGGGTAGAGGGCAAAGGCCGAGAAGGCCTTCTGTGCCAGCAGGATGCGGCAGCCGGTGCGTTCCTCCACGCCGCGGAGGATCTCCAGATTGCGGCGGAGGCGGCCCTCGTCGATGACGTAGACCGGCGTTGACAGGTCATTCATAGTGACAGACATAGGCATTTTCCTTAAAAAATGGCTGTCCGGCAGGGATAGCCCCCGGACAGCCGCTGGCAGGCAACGTGGTTTATTCGACGGTGGCCGGCGCCTCGTCAACGACCCAGGGCAGACCGTACTCGTTCAGCATGGCCATGTAGGGATCCGGATCGAATTCATCGGTCGTCAGGGCACCGCGCTTGTTCCAGATGCCGCTGATAACCAGTGCCGTGCCGATCATGGCCGGGACACCGGTGGTGTAGCTGATGGCCTGGGAGCCGAGCTCGCGGTAGCAGGCCTGATGATCACAGACGTTGTAGATGTAGAGAGTCTTCTCTTTGCCGTCCTTGACACCGGTGAAAATGCAGCCGATGTTGGTTTTTCCCACCGTGCGCGGGCCCAGGGAGGCCGGATCGGGCAGCAGGGCCTTCAGGAACTGGATCGGCACGATCTCCTGGCCGTTGAAGCTGATCGGCGTGGTGGACAGCATGCCGACATTTTCAAGGCAGGTCATGTGGGTCAGGTAGCTCTGGCCGAAGGTCATGAAGAAGCGGATGCGTTTGACTTCGGGGAAATTGCGGCCCAGGGCCTCGATCTCCTCGTGATGAAGGAGATACATATCTTTTTTGCCGACCTCGGGGAAGTCGTATTCCCGCTTGATGGACATGGCCGGGACTTCGATCCAGCGGCCGTTTTCCATGTAGCTGCCCGGGGCGGAGACTTCGCGGAGGTTGATCTCGGGATTGAAGTTGGTGGCGAAGGGATAGCCGTGGTCGCCGCCGTTGCAGTCCAGAATATCGATGGTGTGAATCTCGTCGAAATAGTGTTTTTTGGCGTAGGCCGTAAAGACGGAGGTGACGCCCGGGTCGAAGCCGGTGCCCAGAAGGGCGGTCAGGCCGGCCTCTTTGAAGCGTTCGTCGTAGGCCCACTGCCAGGAGTAGTCAAAGTAGGCGGAGAAGCCCTTTTCTTCGCAGCGCTTCTCGTAGACGGCGCGCCAGGCGGGATCGTCCGTATCTTCCGGCTCATAGTTGGCGGTATCGATGTAGTGGACGCCGCAGGCCAGGCAGGCGTCCATGATGGCCAGATCCTGATAGGGCAGGGCCACGTTCAGGACGGCATCGGGCTGATAGCGGCGGATCAGGGCGATCACGTTCTCCGCCTTGTCGGCGTCGACCTCGGCGGTGGTGATCACGGTGGCGGTGCGGCCGTCGAGCTTGGCCTTGAGGGCATCGCATTTGGCCCTGGTGCGGCTGGCGATGCAGAGCTCGGTGAAAACAGCGCTGTTCTGACAGCATTTCTGAATGGCGACCTGGGCGACACCGCCGCAGCCGATGACCAACAATCTGCTCATAGTCTTGTTTCCTCCTCGGTTAAAAGATCCTCCACATAGCGCGGCAGCATGAAGGCGCCGCGGTGCAGGTGGGTGGTATAATACCAGGTTTTGATGTGACGATCCTCCCAGCGCCGGATATCCAGATCCCGCAGCGGGTGGTACTTCTTCGACGCAAAGCCGAACAGCCAGTAGCCGGCGGGGCAGGTCGGGATATGGGCCTGATAGACCCGGTGGATCGGGAAGCTCTTGAAGGCCTTGCGGTGCATGGCCCGGCAGCTTTCCTCGTCTTCGTCATAGAAGGGGCTGCCGTGCTGATAGACCATGATGCCGTCCTCACGGAGCGCCCGGTAACTGTTGCCGTAGAATTCCTTGGTGAACATGCCGGCGGCATGGCCGAGGGGATCGGTACAGTCATTGATGATAAGATCGTAATAATTAACGCGGGAGCGGAGGAAGCGCAGGCCGTTTTCGTTATAGACGGTAACGCGGGGATCCTCCAGGCCGCAGGCGTTGTCCGGGAACCAGGTCTTGCAGACGTCGATGAAGAGGCTGTCCTGCTCCACCACGTCGATCTCCTCGATCTCGCTGTAGTGGGACAGTTCACGGGCGACGCCGCCGTCGCCGCCGCCGATGACCAGCACGCGGCGGACATGGGGATGGACGGCCATCGGCACGTGGACGATCATCTCATCATAAGTGAATTCATCGGCCTCGGAGAAGATCACGCTGCCGTTGGAGGCCAGAAAACGGCCGAACTCGGGCGACTGGAAGACGTCGATGCGCTGATATTCACTCTGGGCGCTGAAAAGCTGCTGTTCCACACGGATGCCCATCTTGACATTGCCCGTGTGCATTTCTTCGAACCAGTAGGCCATCAGTAGGTGCCCTCCTTCAGGACATTCAGTCGGGATATATCGAGGCTCTCGGGCCCCTGCATCTGACAGCCCTTCTCGCGGGCGTAGATGATATAGTCAAGGATCTCGTCGGTGATCATCTCGCCGGGGGCGAGGATCGGGATGCCCGGCGGATAGCACATGACGAATTCGGCGCAGATCCGGCCCCGGGTCTCACGCAGGGGCAGGGATTCCTTGTCGGCGTAGAAGGCCTTCTGCGGTGACGCGCAGACCTTCGGGGAAATGTATTCCGCCGAGAACAGCTCCTTTTCCGGCTGGGCGTACAGGCGGGCAATGTCCGCCAGCGCTCCCACGAGACGCTCGATGTCCTGCAGGGAATCCCCGATGGAAATATAGGCCAGGATGTTGCTGATATCGCCGAACTCGATCTGAATATCGTATTCGTCGCGGAGCAGGTCATAGACCTCGATGCCGGCCATGCCGATGGTCTGGGTCAGCACGGCAAGCTTTGTCACGTCGAAATCGTAGACGCTGGCGCCGTTGATCAGCTCGCGGCCGTAGGCGTAGTAACCGCCGATATCATTGATCTCCCGGCGGGCATATTCGGCCATGCGGGCGACCTTTTCAAAGGATTCGCGGCCCCGCAGCGCCAGATTGCGGCGGGAGATATCCAGGCTTGACATCAGCAGGTAGGACGCGCTGGTGGTCTGCATCAGATTGATGATCTGGCTGACGTAGCCGGCGTTCATGGCCGGACCGGTCAGAAGCAGGGAACTCTGGGTCAGGGAACCGCCGGACTTATGCATGGAGACGGACGCCATATCGGCGCCGGCGGCCATGGCGGAGACGGGCAGTTCATCACTGAAGTAAAAATGCGTGCCGTGGGCCTCGTCGACCAGGGCCAGCATGTGGTGTTCATGGGCCAGTTTCACCAGAGAGCGCAGATCCGAACAGATGCCGTAGTACGTCGGGTTGTTGATCAGAAGTGCCTTGGCGTCGGGGTTCTCTTCCATGGCGCGGCGGACATCCGCCAGCTCCATGCCCAGCGGGATGCCGAGCTTCACATCGACCTTGGGATCGATGTAGACGGGTTCGGCGCCGCACAGAACAAGGGCGTTGATAGCACTTTTGTGGACGTTGCGGGGAAGGATGATCTTGTCACCGGCCTTGCAGGCGGTCAGCACCATGGCCTGTACCGCGGAGGTGGTGCCGCCGACCATAAAGAAGGCGTGGGCGGCGCCGAAGGCATCGGCCGCCAGCTCTTCGGCATCACGGATGATCGATACCGGATGACAGAGATTGTCCAGGGGCTTCATGGAATTCACATCGATGCCGACGCAGCGCTGGCCCAGAAGCTCGACAAGTTCGGGATTGCCGCGGCCTCTCTTGTGGCCGGGCACGTCAAAGGGGACGACCCTCTGGCGGCGGAATCTTTCGAGGGCTTCGTAGAGCGGCGCGCGCTTCTGATTTTGCATATCCATGACGGCAATACCTCACATAGTCAGAATAAAAAAAGCAGTGTTCCTGTGCGAACACTGCTTGCGCTATCATAAACAGGGATGGGCCATCATCCCGCGGGCGCGGTCAAAGAGGCCTCTCCGATCATGGTAATAAACGATTCTCTGTGAGTCTATCAGCAAAACACTGGACTGCTTATTGAACGTTTCACAAGTGGTGTGCGCGGCGGCACGGGTTATGAAGTAACCAACTTATAAAATTGAGCTTTTAACTCGATCAATACGCGGCTTTTACCGCTTCGGCAGTGGTCAGCCCTGTCCGATGAGCTTTTTACGGATATCCATCCGATAGACCTTTCGCTGAATAGACATACAGAATGTCTATTAACAAGACAAATTTATCGTTAATTGACGGAATTGTCAAGACACGAATCAGTGCCGCCCTTCGGCGGGGGCGGTCAGCCCTTACGGCACCGCATAGCCTTCGGCCGCGAAGGCCTGCAGGATCCGTTCATAATGAAGGAAGCTGCCCTCTTCGGCCAGAGCCCGGATCTCCGGGAAGGCCGCGATCCGGAAGTCGATGGCCTCGGAATCCTGGATCGTCACGCCGGTCTCGTCGAAATTGGTCCGGAAATGATAAATATCGACGAAATAGTTGTCGCCGCGCACCGTGTCGACATTCGAATAGGTGTAGACACAGCGGCCCTCATCACCGGCAAGCGTGAGGCCTGTCTCTTCGCGGACTTCGCGGAGGACGGCATCAAGGGAGTTTTCGCCGGCCTGGACGCCGCCGCCCGGCACCTCCCACGCTCCGGCAGCCCATTTTTTCGTCAGAGAACGCCGGGTGATGAGGAAACGGTGATCGGGACGCTCGATCAGCGCCAGGACAATCAGCTGATACTCGCCTTCCTGAAGGAAGCTGCCCTTACGCGGCAGGGTGCGGCCCGTTTTTTCTTTTTTATCATTATAGATATCGAAGTATTCCATGAGTGCCTCTCTTTCTGTCGGGAAAGATACCCCGGTCGGGCGGTGCCGCCGGGACGGATTCCATTTTATAATGAAAAAAGCCTTTCCGCAAGGGAAGGAATCCCTGATAAAGAAATGACAAACACCCCAGTCAGGTGGTATGATAACAGCATCCGATCACTACTTTTTTAAGGAGGCAGCACTATCATGGTCAATAAAATCGTTCTTAACACGATCTCTTATCACGGCAAAGGCGCCATCGCCAATATCCCGACGGAGATCAAAGCCCGCGGCTATCAGAAGGTTTTTGTCTGCACAGACCCGGATCTGCTGAAATTCGGCGTGGCTCAGAAGGTTACGGCTATCCTGGATGACAACGGCATCCCCTATGAGATCTACAGCGACATCAAGGCCAATCCGACGATCGCCAATGTTCAGAACGGTGTGGCTGCCTTCAAGGCTTCCGGCGCCGATATGATCGTCACCATCGGCGGCGGCTCCGCCATGGATACCGCCAAGGCCATCGGCATCATCGCCGAGAATCCGGAATTCGCCGATGTCAGATCCCTGGAGGGTGTGGCGCCTACCAAGAAGCACGCCACCTTCACGATCGCCGTTCCGACAACCGCCGGCACAGCCGCCGAAGTCACGATCAACTACGTTATCACCGATGTGGAGAAGAAACGCAAGTTCGTCTGCGTCGATACCAATGACATCCCCGAGATCGCTGTCGTCGATCCGGATATGATGGCCACCATGCCGAAGGGCCTGACCGCCGCCACCGGTATGGATGCGCTGACCCATGCTATTGAAGGCTACATCACCAAAGGCGCCTGTGCCATCTCCGATATGTTCCATCTGGAAGCCATCCGTCTGATCTCCGCCAGCTTAAGAGGCGCCGTTCAGAATACGCCGGAGGGCCGCGAAGGCATGGCTCTCGGCCAGTATATCGCCGGTATGGGCTTCTCCAATGTCGGGCTGGGCATCGTTCATTCCATGGCCCACGGTCTGTCGGCCCTGTATGATACACCCCACGGTGTGGCCTGTGCCATCATTCTGCCGACGGGGCTGGAATACAACCTGCCGGTGGCCGGCAAGAGATACCGCGCCGTCGGTAAGGCCATGGGCGTCGAGGGCATCGATGCCATGAGTGATGATGATGCGGCTCTGGCTACCATCGCCGCCGTCAAGCAGCTGAGCGCCGATGTCGGTATTCCGGCTGACCTCAAAGGCATTCTGAAGGAAGAGGATGTGGCGTTCCTGGCCGAAAGTGCCTACGCCGATGCCTGCCGTCCGGGCAACCCGCGCGACACCTCGGTGGAAGAAATCGTTGACTTGTATAAGGGCTTAATGTAAGATAAACCAAAGACTGACAGTCTGACATAGCATTTTCAAAAACAGGTCCCCGGCTCCGACAAACGGCTGGGGATCTTTTTTTTAACTCAAACAGGAAGGAGACCCGTTACAGTGAGACAAATCGATGCTCTGATCGTCGGCGCCGGTCCGGCCGGCATGACGGCCGCCAGGGTGCTGGCGGAACGCGGCGCTTCTGTACTGACGGTTGATCAGGCGGAAAAGCCCGGCGGTCAGCTGGTCAAGCAGATCCATAAGTTTTTCGGTTCGGCCGAGGTGTGCGCCGGTGTTCGCGGCATCCGTCTGGCGGAGCGCTATTATGAGGAGAGCCGGCGCGCCGGGGCAGAGTACTGCCTGTCGACGGCGGTCTGTGCGATCGAGCCGGCGGAAGAGGGCGGCTTTGACGCAGCCCTCGATAATGGCAGCCGTGTCCGCTCCCGGACGGTGATTCTGGCGGTGGGTGCCGGGGAAAATGCCCTGCCCTTCCCGGGCTGGACGCTGCCGGGGGTCATGACTGCCGGGGCGGCCCAGACCCTGGTGAACTGCCGGCGCGTGGCCATCGGCCGGCATGTGGTGATGGTGGGCGGCGGCAATGTCGGCCTCATCGTGGCCTATCAGCTGCTGCAGGCCGGTATCGCCGTTGACTGTCTGATCGAAGCGGCGCCCTCCCTGGGCGGCTATGAGGTTCATGCCGCGAAGCTGCGCCGGGCCGGCGTTCCCATTCTGACACAGCACACCATAGCGGAAGTCCGGGGCCGCGACGGCGTCGAGGCCGTGGTGATCGCCCGTGTCGATGAGCACTTTGCGATGGTGCCCGGCAGTGAGCGGGTGCTGGAGGCCGATACCGTCTGTCTGGCGGTCGGGCTGTCTCCGCTGACAGGTCTGGCCGAGCTGGCCGGCTGTGAGATCGCCTGGGATCCCGTCAGGCGGCAGCGGTGCATCCGCCAGGACAACAGGATGATGACCAGTGTTCCCGGCATCTTTGCTGCCGGCGATGCGTCGGGTGTGGAGGAAGCGTCGGTGGCCATTGAAAAGGGTGCTGCCGCCGGGCTGTATGCCGCTGCCCGTCTGGGCCTCATGACGGATGAGGCGGCGGAGGCCGAAGCCGCGCCGCATCTTCGGATGATCGAAACGATCCGGCATGTCGACAAGACCCTGTCGGAGCTGCCGGGGGCGGCGGCTTATGAGGGCGATCCGACCCGGCCGAAGGCGGTGATCGAATGCCGGCAGGGCATTCCCTGCAATCCCTGTGAGAAAAACTGTCCGGCCGGTGCCATCACCATCGGCGATGACATCAGCCGCCGTCCTGTTGTGGATGCGGCGCGCTGTATCGGCTGCGGCCGCTGCGTGGCCATGTGCCCCGGCCAGGCCTGCTTTATGATCCGCCCCGCTGCGGAGGGGAGGGCAGATCAGAGCGAGGTGTTTTTCGCCTGGGAATATCTGCCCCTGCCGTCAGCCGGCGATACCGTGACGGCCTGCGACAGAGAGGGACGGCCTGTCTGCCGGGCCCGTGTCGGCTCTGTCAGAACGATAGAGGCTTATGACCGGACAGCGGTGGTGTCTCTGATCGTGCCCTCGGCCATGGCGGATGAGGTGCGCGGCCTTTATCGCGGAAAGGAGGCAGACTCATGAAGACTTATGACTTTGCGGTAATCGGTTCGGGTTTTGTGGGCTTGTCCACGGCCCGGGAGCTGGCAGTCCGCGGCCGCCGGGTCGTGCTGATCGACGGCCGCGGCCTTGGCAGCGGCGCTTCCACCGGCAACACGGCGCTTCTGATCCACGATGGGCGGGAGGATGCGGCCGTGGCCGCCATGAGCCTTCACGGGCTGGAACGTTTCCGTCATCTGGATGAGGAACTGGGCCGCCCCACGGGCTTCCGGACTCAGGGCAATATCCTTCTCTATCGGGACGACAGCGAGAAGGCCATGTGTGAGACCGACGGAGCCTTTCTCCGGGAGAGCGGCATGGTCTGGGAGGAACTCAGCCTGGAGGCGATCGCGGCGCGGGAGCCGCACCTGAACCTTGAGGGATACACGGGGGGCGGGTACCGCGAGGAGTGGATCATCGACCCGATGCAGACGATCTACGGCCTCTTTGCCGACGCCCGGCGGCGCGGCATGGATTGGGTCGAAAGCGGCTGTGTTACGGGGTTTGAGCACACCGGAACCCGGATCACCGGCGTGTGCCTGTCGGACGGCACTGTCATCCGGGCGGAAAAATACCTGGTGGCGGCCGGCGCCTGGACCAGGGACATTTTCCTTACGCTGAACCTGGCGCTGCCGAATTATTATATCGGCGGAGCCTGCCTTGTGATGGAGCGTCAGGCAGAGATGCCGGTCAAAAATGTCATCAACACCCTCCACGGGCGGCGCTTTGCGATGGAACGTCAGGCCGCCGCGTACCTGGAGGAGGGAGAATTTGAGACGATGCCCCGGCTGGATGCTTTTGAGGGGGTTCTGTCGCCCGATATTCACGGCAATCTGATTATCGGTCAGAGAAGCCACGTCATCGGGGCGATGCCCGACAGGCTGCCGGCTTCCTATGTGAGGGATATGAGCCGCTGGGCCATCGCGCTTTGCCCGGTCCTTCAGAACTGCCGCGTGGTCCGTTCCTGGATCTCGCCGGTGCCCTTTACCCATGACGGGAAGCCCTTCTTCGGCTATGTGGCGCCTTATGAGAATCTGGCGGTCTCCGCCGGTTACGGCAGCGTCCTTATCATGGCGCCGACGTTGGGAGAGATCGGGGCGGCCCTTCTGGAGGAAAGGCCTATCGGTTATGATGTGACGGCTTACGATCCGAACCGTCCGGGTATCAGGGAGGTGTCAGCTTTATGAGAGACGATACGATCATCTGCCGCTGTGAGGAAGTGACCTACGGGGAGATCCGGGAGGCGGTCGAACTGGGGCTTGTCGATCCCGGTGAAGTGCGGAAATACACCCGCGCCGGCATGGGGACCTGCCAGGGACGGACCTGCCAGCGGGAACTGATGCGGCTTATCAAAGCACTAAGCGGCCGCGACGGTACTATTGACAATCATATTCATGCACGGATACCGGCGCAGGCCTCGACGCTGAAGGCACTGGCGGGGGAAGAGGAAGACTAACATGAAGGAAGTCAGACATATCACAGAGCATCCTGTTCTCGGCACACTGCCGGAGGCCGGGACCGTAACATTCTATTATAACGGGGAGCCGGTGACGGCCCGGGAAGGGGATACGGTGGCGGCGGCACTGACGGCGCTGGGCATCCGGGTTTTCCGGCATACCCGGAAAAGAGGCGAGCCGAGGGGGGTGTTCTGCGGCATCGGCCACTGCAATGACTGCGTGATGACGGTCAACGGCGTGCCCCGGGTCAGGACCTGCCTGACGGCAGTCGAGGAGGGCATGGTCGTCGAATCCGATACCTGACGGCTTTACCGACCGAAAAAGAATAAAGACAACAGAGAAGGAACCGGCTGCAGCCGGTTCCTTCTCTGTTGCAAAAGGCTTTTTATGAGAATGGAAAGTATACGTAAGGGGGCGCTTATTCGGCGGCACTGTCCTCAAAGACCGGGGTCAGGGCGTTGAACAGCTTCTTGAAGATGGCATAGGTCTTGTCATAGACCTTGCGGTTGGCCGGATTCGGCTCGAAGGTTTTGCGGATGGAGACCATGGAATCCACGGCGGATTCAATGCTTTCGAAGATGCCCGCGGCCTTGCCGGCCAGGATAGCGGCGCCAAGGCAGGCGGTATCCTGAGAGGAATAGGTGACATTCAGCGTCTTGCCGGTGATGTCGGCCTTGATCTGGTTCCAGATATCGGACTTGGAGCCGCCGCCCATGGTGCGGATCTGCTTGACTTCCAGACCCATGGCGTTGATCGCCTCAAGGTTGCGGCAGATCAGGAAGCCCAGGCTTTCCATGATGGCGCGGACGAAGTGGGCCTTGGTGTGCTGCAGAGTGGCACCATAGAAGACGCCTCTGGCATTGAGGTTGACGTCCGGAGCCATGGAACCCTGCAGATGAGGCAGCATGACGAGGCCGTCGGCACCGGCCGGGACGGAATCGGCTTCACGGCCCATCAGGTCGTAGGCGTCGATGCCGGTCAGCTTCTGCATATCGATCTCGGGCTGGCAGAAGCCGTCGCGGAACCAGCGCAGGCACATACCGCCGGTGGTGAAGGTATGCATCATATAGGTATCCGGGATGGCGAAGTAATGGATCGGCATCTGACGGTTCGGATCGTAGGTGAGCTTGGCTGTCGGGACGCAGATGGCCAGGGCGGCGCCGATATTTTCGGAGAAAATGCCCGGGCGGATGTTGCCGACGCCGATGGCACCGGCGACCTGATCCAGGCAGCCCGTGGTGATCTGAGCCTTTGGGGAGATGCCCAGGAGTTCGGCCATCTCCGGCAGGATCGTGCCGACCACTTCGCCGGATTCGCGGATCTCAGGCAGGCAGGCTTCATCGATGCCGATGAAGTCGAGCATATCCTTCCAGTAGGTCTTGGTGCGGATATCCCAGTATTCGGTAGAGGTCAGCAGAGAACCCTCGGCGACGAAACGCCCGGTCAGCTGATAGATGACATAGTCTTCAAGAAGCAGGAAGTGACGGGTCGCCTCGAAGATCTCCGGTGTGTTTTCCTTGACCCAGAGGAGCTTGGCGGCGGGCCAGCAGGCCTCGAAGCTGACCTGACCGGTGACCTCGTAGCACTTTTCATCGCCGAATCTGGCGCGGAGCTCTTCCGCCTGGGCGCCGGCGCGGTTGTCCATCCAGACGATGGCATTCATCAGCGGCTGACCGTCCTTATCCAGGAGGCAGAGGGTCTCGCCCTGAACCGAGAAGCCGACAACGGTGATGTCTTTCGTGTTGATAACACCCTTGGCAGCGATGACGTCCATACATTTTTTGATGGAGTCCATGTAAATATTGCAGGGGGCTTCCACGATGTTGGCTTTCGGCGTCAGAAGAGAGTATTCCACGACGGCGGCAGCCTGCTGTTTGCCGCTGTGATCATAGACGGCAGCTTTCAGAGAAGTCGTACCAATATCGATACCAAGAATATATTCGCTCATGAAAAATTCCTTTCTTTCAACAATATCGCTGAAAAGTCTTTGTGAAATAGGTTCAACCTATAACAGTTTCAACAAATAATTCATATCATGAAACAGGAGCGGTGTCAATTATCTTTATGCCGGGGCCTGCGGCGGAGTCCGGCCGTGCCGCCGGTGTCAGACACAGGTAAATCCGCCGTCAACCATGATGACGCTGCCGCTCATGAAGGAACTTTCGTCGCTGGCGGCGTAGACGATGGCGTTGGCGATCTCTTCAGGCTGCCCCAGACGGCCGATGGGGAAGAGGGAGGCAAAGGCCTCGAGGTCTCCGTCGCCGATGGCAGCCATCAGCGGTGTCAGCGTGCCGCCGGGGGCGACGGCATTGACGAGGATGTTCTCTTTGGCATATTCGCAGGCCATGCTCTTCGTCAGCTGGATGACAGCACCCTTGGTGGCCGAGTAGGCGTGGAGATTCCAGGCACCCACAACGCCGGCAGTGGAAGCGATGTTGACGATCCGGCCGTAGCCGTTGGCACGCATCAGCGGGATCAGGTACTTGCTCATCAGGAAGAGGCTGTCCACGTTGAGGGCAAAGATCCGGTGCCAGTCATCAAGGCTCAGGGATTCGACGGTGCCGTCGAGGGACATGCCGGCGTTATTGATGAGGATGTCCAGCTTCGGGTAATCGGCGGCAATGCTCCGGCAGAGCGCTTCGACGGCATCGGCATCCGCCAGATCACAGGCATAGAAGCGGCAGTTCGGGCGGGCGGCCAGCTGACGCCCCTTCTCCTCATTGCGGCCGACAGCCAGGACGACGGCACCCTTTTCCAGCAGCTTCAGAGTCGTGCTCTCGCCGATGCCCGAGGTGGCTCCCGTGACGACGGCGATACGATTGGTAAAGTCCATGATCATTTCACCTCCGCAATTTTTTCAAAGGGTTCCGATGCGTGGCGGGCGGCGACAAAGGTGATGCGGCCCTCCCCGACGATGGCGTTGAGGCGGGCGTCGCATTCCGCGGCCACCTCTTTGGGAATGGCACGAAGAGCTTCCTCGCTTTCCCAGAAAATGATGTTGTGGAGCAGGCCGGGCTCGGTTTTGCTGGCCCAGACTTCGCCGCCCAGATAACCGGGATAGCGGCTCAGGGTCTTGCCGAAGGTCTCATAATCGGCCTCGATGTAGGCGTCGATATAGGCCGGATCGACCCGGAAAATGAGCTCTTCGACAAACTGAGGTTTTGTTTTTGTAAAATTCATAAGAATCCTCTTTTCTGCCGTACCCTATATTCTGTTAATAAGACGGGACACGGAAAATTGTCTGATTTCATTGTGTCATAGAATTCTTAAAAAAACAAGAAAACAGAAATTCAGATTGACTTTTCCTGCTTCTCGGTGTACGTTACAAAAAAGTTATCTCGTTTTGAAGGTTTCGTGTCAAAACACGGGACACTTTTCTGCCGGATAAAAACGGCAGAATCCTTGAGGAGGAAAGGATTATGAAACTGAAAAAGATCGTCGCTCTTGCCCTGACATCCGTCATGGCCATCAGCCTTCTGACCGCCTGCGGCGGCAGCGCTTCCTCTTCCGAAGCGGCTCCGGCTGAGTCAAAAGAAGAATCCGCAGTCGAATCTGTCGCAGAATCCAGCGCCGAAGAAACCGCTGAATCTACTGAGATTGATTACAGCGCTCTGAAGATCGGCGTTATGCTGTCCGGTTCCGCCAATGACGGCGGCTGGAGCCAGATGGGTGCCGACGCTGCCGGCGCCGCTGCCGAAAAGTACGGCTGCGAAGTTAACTACACAGAATCCATCGCCAGCACCGACTATGAAGCCATCATGAAGGGCTATGCCGATGCCGGCTATAACATTATCGTTTCCCACGGTGCCGAGTTCCTCGACACAGCCAAACTGATCGCTCCGGATTATCCGGATGTTTTCTTCATCTGCACATCAGCCCAGTCCGGTCAGGAACCGAACGTCGCCGGTGTTGACTTCGCTACCTTCCAGCTCGGCTTCCTGAACGGTGTCGCGGCTGCCATGGCTACCGAAGCCGGCAAGATCGGCGCTATCGGCTCCAACGAGATCGACTCCATCATCGCCTGGGTTGCCGGTGTTGAGGCCGGTGCCAAGTACATCAACCCGGATGTGGAAGTTCTCTCTGTTTACACCGGTTCCTATGACGATCAGCTGAAGGCAAAACAGAGCGTCAAGGCCCTTGAAGAGCAGGGCGTTGATGTTATCACACAGAATGCCGATGCCTGCGGTATCGGTGCCATCCAGCAGTGCGACGAAGACGGCCTGATCAATGTCGGTGCTGTCTCCGATCAGACGGTTGAAGGCGAAAGCTGCTTCCTCAGCGTGATCCAGGATGCCAAGCTTGGTATTGAGATCGCTGTTGAGAAGGCTATCGCCGGCGAACTGCCGGCCGGTGCCAATGTCATGGGCGCTGATGTCGGCGTTATCTCCCTGTCATCCTACAGCGGCAAATATGCCGACAAGCTGACAGATGAGCAGAAGGCTCAGATTGAAGAGCTTTGGGAGCTGTCCAAGACAACAGACCTGGCCACACTGGTCGAATAATACGCATGATGTGAGCGGCACGACCTGTGTCGCGGACAAAACGGTTTCGCATACCGAAAAACTGTCGATAAAACGAGATAATGAGGGCCGGACAACTGTCCGGCCCGTTTTTATGCCTGCAATCGGAAAACCGCTGCGGATTTTTGTTTGACATATGAAATCGGGCGCTATATAATGCGTTTATTCAAAAAAGCTCTGTTCGGATACAAGGCAGTGTCCGGAACAGGGCTTTTGTTACTTGTCAGTCCTATTTTGGCTTGCCGAACATCTAAGGCCCAACGAATTGTCTTGCCCTCTTTCACAAAAGTCGTTGACTTTATTTGTGTAGGGTGTATAAATCGATGCGTAAACAGCGGGATTTTTGGTAAAAATGCCCGAAAGCGGATTGACACAAAAGCCGGAAATTTGGTAAATTGGTTGTGTTGATAGGTACAACCTATTTTCCGGAAAAAACTAACGAATCAAAGTAAGGGAAAGAGAATGAACAAGAACAAAGCCATTAGGGTCGCAAGCCCGCTCGTATCCATTCTTCTTGCCTGCCTGACGGGATCGCTCCTGATCCTGGCCATAGGCGAGAACCCGCTTTCAGCCTTCAGCCTTATTTTCAAAGGCGCGTTCGGCTCGTTGGCGAATTTTGCGACAACTACCAGTAAGATGACAACACTGACGCTGACGGGTCTCAGCTATGCTTTCGCTTATCGCTGCGGCCTGATCAATATCGGTGCGGAAGGTCAGATGTACGCCGGCGCCCTGTGTTCAACCCTGGTCGTTCTGTACATGCCGGGTCCGGCGGCTCTTGTTATTCTCGTGGCCATTGTTGCCGGCTTCATCGGCGGCGGTCTCTGCGGCCTTCTGATCGGTGTCCTGAAGGTAGCCTTCGGTGCCAACGAAGTTATCACGACCGTTATGCTGAACTACGTTATGCAGTACCTGGTTCTCTACATGGTCGCCGGCCCGATCCAGGATCCGAACAGCACGGCTCCCCAGACCATGATGTTTGACGAGAAGTACTGGCTGCCCTGGCTCAACGAGAGTGCCAAGCTTCACTGCGGCATTATCCTGATGGTTCTCAGCCTTGTCTTCTACGGCGTCTTCCTGTGGAAGATGCGTGCCGGCTTCGGTATGCGTGTCGTCGGTCAGAATAATGCGGCCGCCGAATACGCCGGTCTGAATGTCCGGACCAATCGTCTTCTGGCCATGTTCCTGGCCGGTGGTTTCGCCGGTCTGGCCGGTGCCATCGAAGTTCTCGGTGTTCAGCATCGACTCCTCAAGGGCGTTGCCAGCAACTACGGCTTCGACGGCATGGCGGTGGCCCTCCTCGGCGGAACGGCACCTGTCGGTATGTTCCTGGGCGGTATTTTGATCGGCGCTCTGAAGAGCGGCGGCAACTCGCTGCAGATGTTCAGTAAGATCCCGTCGTCAGCCGTTGACCTGATCCGTGCCATGGTTATCATATTTGTTCTGGTCGACGTTGTTGCCAGAGTGGCCGCAGCAAGAAATGAGAAGAGGAGGATGATGATCCATGAATAGTTCGATAGTGACATTCATCACTTCTATGATAATTTACTCCACGCCGCTGCTGTTCGCAGCCCTCGGCGTTCTGCTTCTGGAGATGACCGGTATTGTTCATATGGCAGCCGAAGGTATGATGATCCTTGGCGCCTATGTCGCTGTCGTAGCCAGCTATTACCTGAACAACATCTGGCTCGGCGCCCTGTGTGCGATGCTGGCCTCCGCTCTGTTCGGCCTTATCTTCGCCGTCCTGGTCATCGAGTTCAACATTAACCAGACCGTTCTGGGTATCGCCTTCAACCTGATCGGCGCCGGCCTGACGACCACACTGAACCGTGCCTTCAAGACTGACGCCGTCACAGTCCAGCAGCAGTTCGCCAAGGATGCCCTCGGCTTCTCGGCCCCGATTTATATCGGCTTTGTCTGCATCATCCTGATGTGGATCTTCATGTACAAAACCAACACCGGCATCCGCTTCCGTTCTGTCGGCGAGAATCCGACCGTTGTCGAATCCATGGGTATCAGTGTTAAGAAGCTTCGTTACGAAGCCGCGATTGTCAGCTCCATGTTCGTCGGTTTCGGCGGCGCCTTCCTGTCGACCGGTCTTCTGAGTAAATTCACCGAAAATATGTCTTCCGGCCGCGGCTTCTTCGCTCTGGCTGCCGTTACCTTCGGCAAATACACGCCCTTCGGCACCTTCGCCGGTGTCCTGATCTTCGGTGCCGGCGAAACACTGTCCTTCCGTCTCCAGGCGGGCAGCGGCTCCTTCCCGTACGAAGTGGCCCTGATGATCCCGTACATTCTGATCATCGTTGCCCTCTGCGCCTTCTCGAGAAACGTCAAGGATCCGGCCTCCCTCGGCCTGCCGTATAAGAAGAGCGCCTGATCAGGATTTGCCCGCGGGATGGGAGGAGGAAGCCCGTACCGCTGCAAATAAAGCTTATGTTTTATGATTATCTCCATAAGAGAAAGGGGAAAACATGAAGAGGAAAGTACTTGCACTGGGTTTGTCGGTTCTGATGGCTGTTGGCCTCATGGCCGGCTGCGGCAGCGCCGCGTCTTCATCCGAAGCCGCTCCGGCTGAGTCCAAAGAAGAGTCTGTCGCGGAATCTGTCGCGGAATCCGAGGCCGAATCCGAAGCCGAAGCGGAATCCGAAGAGGTTGATTATTCCGCTATCCAGATCGGCCTTCTGCTGTCCGGTTCTGCCAATGACGGCGGCTGGAGCCAGCTGGCTGCCGACGCCCTGACCAATGCGGCTGCCAAATATGGCTGCACCACCAACTTCTCCGAATCACTTCAGCCGACTGACTTCGAAACCACCATGCGCGGTTATGCCGATGCCGGTTACCAGATCATCGTCGCCCACGGCGCCGAGTTCCTGGACACCTCCAAGACAGTGGCTGCGGATTATCCGGACATCCAGTTCATCAACACAAGCTCCATGTCCGGTCAGGATCCGAACCTTGCCGGTATCGACCTGGGCTCCTATGAATTCGGTTTCCTGACAGGTGTTGTCTGCGGTCTGACTTCCGAAAACGGCAAGATCGGCTGCGTCAACGCTCTTGAAGGCGATACCACTGTCCTGTGGGGCGAAGCCCTGAAGAAGGCCGCCGCCATGGTTCATCCGGGCGCCGAAGTGACCATCGTTTACACCGGTTCCTATGACGATCAGCTGAAGGCCAAGCAGGCCACACAGGAGCTGATCAACCAGGGTTGCGATACCATCACAGAAAACTGCGATGCTGCCGGTATCGGCGCCATTCAGCAGTGCACAGAGTCCGGTGTTGTCAATGTCTGCGCCGTCTCTGACTACAGAGATCAGGGCGAGAGCGTTATCTGCGCGGTCGTTCAGAACTCCACCATCGGTATCGAAGCGGCTATCGACAGCGCTATCCGCGGTGAACTTGGCTCCGGTGCCGTCTCCGTCGGTGCTGCCGAAGGCGTTATCACCATCACTGATTTCGGCGGTGCTTATGCCGACAAGCTGACCGATGAAGAAAGAGCGATCATCGCTGATTACTATCAGAGAGCTCTTGATAAGGAAGATTTCTCTAAACTGTAATACCGGTCAGACGGGGTAAGGCCCCGGCCTGAGAGCGGCTCTGCCGCTTATTATGAAAAAAGCAGGTGCCCCCGCGGGGGAATCCTCCCGCGGGGCACCATCGAAGAATGATTTTACGGGAGATGTCAAATATGAGCTTTATCGAAATGAAGGGTATTACCAAAATTTATCCCGGCACAGTGGCCTGCGACAAAGTCGATGTCACCTTTGAACGCGGCGAGGTCCATACCCTGCTGGGCGAGAACGGCGCCGGCAAGACAACGCTGATGAAGGTTCTCTATGGCCTGGCCAAGCCGGACGAAGGCAAGATCTTCGTGGATGGTAAAGAAGTGTCGATCACATCTCCGAAGGATGCCATTGATAACGGAATCGGTATGGTTCATCAGCACTTCATGCTGATCCCGACCATCTCCGTTGTCGAAAACGTGATTCTCAGCCTGAATGAGAATAAGCTTTTCATCGACAAGAAGAGTGTTGCCGAAAAGCTGCTTGAGCTGTCAAAGCGCTACGGCCTGGCCGTTGATCCCTATGCCAAAGTGTCCTCTCTGACAGTCGGACAGCAGCAGCGTGTCGAAATTCTTAAGGCCCTTTACCGCAACTGCGACCTGCTGATTCTTGACGAACCGACGGCTGTTCTGACGCCGCAGGAGACCGAGGAGCTGTTTGTCGCCGTGCGCAATCTGCTGAGCGAAAACAAAGGCGTCGTTTTCATCAGCCACAAGATGAATGAAGTCATGACGATCAGCAGTATCATCACGGTTCTTCATCTGGGTAAAGTGGTCGGCTCTGTGAAACCGGAAGAGACGGATGCCCGCGGTCTGGCGACCATGATGGTCGGCCGTGATGTCAAGTTCGAAGTTGACAAAGCGGAATGCAAGGCCGGCGATGTGGTTCTGGAGGTCAAAGATCTTCATGCCCACGATGCCCGCGGCGTCGAAGCTGTCCGCGGCCTGAGTCTGCAGGTCCGTGCCGGTGAGATCTACGGTGTCGCCGGTGTCGACGGCAACGGCCAGAGCGAACTGATCAAGTCTATTGCAGGTCTGTGCAAGAGAACAGGCACTGTTAAGATAAACGGCAAGGACGTTTCCAAGGCCTCGCCGAAGGAAATTCTGGATTGCGGCATGGCTCATATTCCGGAAGACCGCCAGCATGTCGGTATGATCATGTCGGCTTCCATCCGGGATAATCTGATCCTGGATACCTTCTATAATACGGAATACCAGAACGGCCCGTTCCTGAAGTGGAAGGAACTGGATGCCCACGCCGAAGAGCTGGTTAAACACTACGGCGTCAAGACAACCAACATCGCTTATGAGGGCAGCTCCCTCTCCGGCGGCAACCAGCAGAAGCTGGTCGTGGCTCGTGAGCTGGATAAGGATCCGAAGCTCCTTCTGGCGGTTCACCCGGTTCGCGGCGTTGACGTCGGCGCGACGGAGTTTATCCACGAGCAGATCGTGGCGGCACGTGATGCCGGCTGCGCTGTTCTGCTCATTTCAACAGAACTTGATGAGATCTTCTCCTTAAGTGACCGCATCGGCGTTATCTATGAAGGCGAGATCCTCGGCGAAATGGATGCCAAAGATGCCGACATCGAGACTGTCGGTATGCTGATGGCCGGTAATCGTCTGGACAACGTCAAAGCCGGTTGAAGGGCGTCATAATCAAAAATGGTAATTGACAGGGGCATCTTAATCTTCGGGTTTGGGTGCCCTTGTTTCTACAGAGGATCGGGAAACGATCCTTCGGTGATCCACCGGGCAGAAACGGCTCATTTCCATATTGTCTTTTATATAGGAAGTAAGTCCTGCCGAAGCGGGCAGAGAGCCCTGCCTAAAACGGAACCTTGTCATGTTGAAAGGCGGTGAACGTATGATTCAATATCCCAACACCGCGGACCTCATGATCCGCAATATCACTGTTTATACCCAGGACGCCGGCAGGACGGTGCTGCCGTCTGTGGATGTGGCGATCCGGGGTGACACCATCGCGGCGATCGGCCATCTGCCGAAAAAGGAATGGACAGCGAAACAGGAGCTGGACGGCACCGGCAAGACGCTGTTTCCGGGCATGCACAACATGCACGTCCATGTGTTCCAGTCTCTTCTGAAGGATCTCGGCGCCGATAAGGATCTGGTAGGCTGGCTGCAGGATTGTCCCTTCCGCTGCGGCCCCCACATCACACCGGAGATGTTCGAGCTGGCCTGCAAGCTGGCCGCGATGGAAAGCCTGCGCAGCGGCGTGACGACGCTGGCTGACTTCTGCTATCTCCAGTCGACGATCGACTTCGGCTACATTAGCGGTCTTACCATGGAAAAGATCGGTATCCGCGGCATTTTCATGGATTGTTTCCACTCCTGCGGCGAAGATATGAACACGCATCCCAGCATGATCCTGCCGCCGAAGGAAGCCATTGCCCGCACCCACGAGCTCAAGACCTTCTTCGAGGACGGTACACATCCGCTGAATACAGTCTGGCCGGGTATCTCAGTCTCCTGGGGCGGCAGTCCCGAGCTGTACGATGCCGTCGTCGATTACAGTGAGAAGACCGGGACGCCCTACACCATGCATGTGCTGGAAACGGAAGACGACAATGTCTGGACACAGAAGCATTTTGGGAAGGATCTGGTGGAGGTCATGGAGGAGCACCGTTTCTTAAGCGATAAGCTTCTGGCGGTTCACGATGTGGTGATCAAGCCCCATGAGATCGAAACCTTTGCCCGTTACGGCGTCAATGTCGTCTATTGTCCCATGGCCAACACGATCCTCGGCTCCGGCATCCCGCCGATGACCGAGATGATGCGCCGGGGCATCAATATCACGATGGCAACGGACGGCGCCGGCAGCAATAACAGCTCCGATATGGTCGAGTCGCTGAAGATGGGCCTTTTGCTTCAGAAGGGCTATATGAAGGATCCGACGGCCATGACGGCGCAGAACATGCTGGATTTCATCACTGTCAATGCGGCCAGAGCCGAGCATCGCACCGATATCGGTTCTCTGGAGGTCGGCAAGAAGGCAGATATGTTCATCTATGATCCGACCTTCCTTCGTTCAGCGCCGAACTTCAATACGCTGGCAACGCTGATGTACAATTCGAGTCAGGAAAATATCGAAACGACGATCGTCGGCGGCAGGATCGCCTATCACAAGGGACAGTTCGCCTGCGGTCTGGATGAGAGAGAAGTGGCCCGCGAGGCCATTGAGTATATGAATGACTGGATCAAAACGCATTAACATGAAAAGGATGGAAAAACTATGACTCGTTTGCTGTTTGTGTGCGGCAGTGCCCGCAAAGCCTCAACGGCCTATGCTGTCGAGCAGGCCAAAGCCTATGCCGAAGAGATCGCCGATGTGTCTGTGGATATTCTGTACCTGGCCGGCAAGAAGATCGCCCCCTGCATGGGCTGCAACGCCTGTGTCAAGAAGGGAGTGCCCCACTGCGTGCTGTACAATGACGATATGGCAGACTGGAATACCAGACTGTGGGAATATGACGGCATCCTGCTGGCCTCCCCGGTCTACGAGATGGGCATTACGCCGCAGCTGAGCGGTTTCCTGTCCCGTTTCCGCGCCGAATACCTGATCCAGAAGGATGACCCGAACTGCCGTCTCTACATGGCCGGCGCCGCGCTGGCGGTGGGCGGAACACGGAACGGCGGTCAGGAATGTGCGATCAACACCCTGCTGGGCTGGTTCCATACTCAGGGTATGACGGTGGTCAACGGCGGTCTGGGTGTCTATGCCGGCGCTGCCGTCTGGAGTCAGGATCGCATGGCTCAGGGCGCCGCCGAGGATGAGAAGGGCATGGCCAATGTCAAGACTGTCGCTCAGAGACTGGCTCTGATCGCCACGGCTCTGAAAAACGGCAAGCCGCAGGAATGAAAGGAGAAAAGCCATGACTCACTGGAGCGTCAATGATGCCGCTGCGGCGATCGTTGAGAATGACGTGATCCCGAAGGCCGACCGGCTGAATATCGGTGTCTTCACTCTGGCGAACGGCGCGGTGGTGCTGGATATGGGCATTCGCTGCAAGGGCGGATTCCGTGCCGGCAAGTATTTCGCCGAGATCGGCATGGGCGGGTTGGGAAAACTGTCCTACACCATGCTGCAGCTTGATCATTATCTGGTGCCGGGGCTTCAGGTCGTGACGGAGAATCCGGCTGTCTGCGAGATGGCGTCTTACGTGGCCTCGGTCCGTGTGGACTGGCACGGCGCCCCGCAGGTCGTCTCCGGCCCGATTCGTGCCGTGATCGGCGCCGATCATTTTGCCCGGTCGGTGGCTTACCGTGATCCGTCGCCGCGCAAGGTCGTCTGCGGCGTGCAGACCACCGAGATGCCCGATGAGGAACTGACGGATGCTATCGCCGCCGCCTGCGGCGTCCGTCCCGACCAGATCTATATTATGGCGGCAAGGACCGCCTGTATGACAGGGGCGGTACAGGTTTGCGCCCGCAACGTGGAGCAGGCTCTGCCGACGGTCTATGACCGGGGCTTTTCGATGGATCAGATCCTTGAAGGCAACGCGACGACGCCCCTGGTCTCCATCGTGGATGACGAGTCTGTCGCCTACGGCCGTGTCAACGACTGCCTGATCTACGGCCAGGAAGCCAATCTGACCGTTGATGCCGATGACGAGGCCATCACCGGCATGCTGGATGACATCCCGTTCTCCAAGAATCCGGATGATGTGTACGGCGTCCCCTTCCAGGAGCTGTTTGCGCGCTGTCAGAACAACTGGGCCTTCGTGCCCCGCGATTGGGATGCCCCCTGCAAGATCAATTTCTTTAATGTGCGGACCGGCCATACGTATTCCACGGGCCGGATTGGCCAGACAGCTTTGGAAAATGCCTTTTTGGGAGATGGAGGAAGAATCTGATGGGAAAAGTGACTGATCTGGATCTGACGGAACGCTTCAGCTGGCAGCATGTCCTGAATATGTTCCTGGCACTGTGCGATGATGCCGCGGATCTGTCTTTTGATAACCGCATGCTGGCCGGCCGCCGCATGCTGACACTGGAAATGCGCCTGGATGCTCCGGCGGAGCTGACGCTGCCGACAGTGACGGAAAAGAACGGCGCCCTTATCGAAACCTGGGCTAACGGCACGGTGGTGCTGGGCGGCACGGAGGTGACGGTTGAGAGCGAAGGACCGGTATGGCGCCTGGCAGCCGACGGTGCCGCTGCCGTCAATTACCGGGCTTTCAAGGATATGGTCCGCGTGATGACAGACTTTGGCATCCCCTGCGAATTCGCCTGGAGCTCCTATCCGGTGGCTCCGCTCTGCGATGATGCGGCGCTCCTTCATGAGAGAGAGCAGGCGGCCTGTACTCTGGGTGCTGTGCATACCTTCTGGGCCCGCGGAACTGATGAGGCTGTGAAGGCGGCCCTGGCTTCCCTGCCGGCAAGCGGTGAAGTCAGAGTCCAGAATATGACCACGGCCAACACCTGGATCACCGGAGCGGTCGACAGCGAGGCCCTGGCGGAAAAATTCGGTTTCTGAAAAAGAAGCAGCGGTTGACGCGCTCTCTATAAGATGCTATTATCAAAATAGGTACTACCTATTTTAACGGGCAGATACCTGTAGCGGCCGGCTGACACCGGCCGTCTCCCCGTTTCCGGAGGGGAGATAAGACGATTGGGGAAAATGGAAAAAAATCAGAAAAAGACAACGCAGCTGTCGACATCGATCACCCAGGATCTTCTCAATGAGATTCAGAGAGGCCGCTTCGCCGATGTCAAAGTGCTGCCGCCGGAGAAGGATCTGGCGGAAGAATTCAATGTCAGCCGCAACATCATCCGCGAGTGTCTGACACGATTGGAGAGAGAAGGCTGGATCACACGAAAGCACGGCATCGGGACGCTGATCAACAAGCCCGTCGTCAGCGCCCGGACGCGGCTGGACCTGAATTATGAGCTTCTTCAGACGATCCGCATGACAGGCAAGACGGCGCGGATCGAAGGGGTGACCTACCGCACGGAACGGGCTGACGCCGAACTGGCGGAGCATCTTCAGATCGAAGAGGGCGAGGAAGTCCTCCGGATGGCCCGTATGATCCGGGCCAACGAAAAGCCGGGCATCTTCTGCATCGACTATGTGCCGGCCCGTCTGATTACCCGGGCCTACACCGAAAAGGACCTGACGCAGACCGTCTTTTCTTTCCTTGAGAAATTCTGCGGCACCAGTGTCGAGACCAATCTGGCCGAGGTGCGGGCGATGCCGGTGACGAAGGAAGTATCCGAAGCATTGGAAGTACCTATGACAACAGCCCTGTTTTATCTCTGCGAGGTCGGCTACGACCTTCGGTCGAATCCGGTGCTGTATTCGGAAGAGTATTTTATCGATCGGGTGATTCCTCACCTGGTCGTGCGCAAAAAAATCTGAACGCCTTCGGGGCGGCAAAACGGAGACCTATGGACAAGTTCACTTACATTACAAAAGAAATACCTCGCGTTGAGGGCCGGGCACTGGGTCTGGGCAGACCGGTCTACATGGCCGATACTCTGCGCGACGATGCTCTGGCGGTGAAAGCCGTCATGTGCCCCTATCCTTTTGCAGAAGTTGAATCCTTCGATGCCTCTGTCGCCATGAAGGTTCCCGGCGTAGTCCGCATCTTCACCTGGGAGGACACGCCTGTCATGACCAACTTCGGCTGGAACTATACGCCGTTTGAACGCCATATCCTCAACAAGGTCGGCCGTTATGAGGGCGAGGTCGTCGCGCTTGTGGCCGCCGAGACGGAGGAAGCGGCGGAAAAAGCCCGCAAGCTCATCAAGATCACCTGGAAAAAGCATGAGCCCCTGATGGATTTTCGTCAGGCACTGGAGAGTGACATCATCGTCCACGGCGAGCATTTGGATGAGATGTATATTCAGGAGAATCTGATTGGGGAATACTGCCCCGAGAAAAACCAGGTTCACCACAGCTATCGCAACTACGGCGATCTGGAGAAGACGCTGGAGGCCTGTGATCATGTGACCCATGTCAAGATCTACACGCCGCAGCAGATCCACACCCAGCTGGAGACCCATCGCGCCTATACCTACTATGACGACCGCGGTTATCTGACGGTGTACGCCCCGACACAGGCGGCCGACGCCATGCAGGAAGATGTGGCGCGAAGCCTGGGCATCGACCGGCGCAAGGTCCGCGTCATCAAGGCGCAGGTCGGCGGCGGCTTCGGCGGCAAGAATATTTTCACGCCCTATTGCTGGTGCGCCCTGGTCACCTATCTGACCGGACGTCCCGCTTACCTGATCTTCAGCCGTGAGGAAGCGATGATCGCCATCGGTACACGGCATGAATACGAGCTGGAGCTCACCGTCGGTGCCGACAGGAACGGCGTTTTCAAGGCCTTTCACGCCACCGGCTATCAGAACGCCGGCGCCTACTCCGAGATCTCCGAGGACGTTATGGAGACGGGCATCCGCAATTCCTATGCCCTGTTCCCGCGGGTCGAAGCCATGCGCATCGATCAGTACAGCGTCTTTACCAATAAAGTCGAAGGCTGCGCTTTCCGCGGCTTCGGTGCCACACAGAACTGCTTCCTGCTCAATGTGGCGGCCCGTCATCTGGCCGATGAGATGGGACTGGAACTGCCGGACATTTTCCTGAAAAATATCGCGAAGGTCGGTGACTCCCACCCGGTTATGAACGGTTATCTGCCGGACGATCCCGCCTATATCGGCAGCTCGACGCTGCCGGAGTGCATCCGGAGCGCCATGGACCAGATCGACTGGGACAGCAAGCGCAACAGGAGTTTGCCGGAGGGACGCCTCGTCCGCGGCGTCGGCCTGGGCATCGCGTCCCATGCTTCCGGTGTTCCCCGCGTTGACCGCGGCAATGTGAACATCACGATGAACTCCGACGGTTCCTTCTGTATCTTCACAGGCCATGCCGACATCGGCACCGGTTCGAACACCGTGATGCTTCAGATCGTCGCCGAAGTGCTGGAGGTCAGTCTTGACCATCTTCATCTGATGGCGGCGGATACCGCCACGACACCCTTCGATCCGGGCACCTATGCTTCCTCGAATACCTACCGCTGCGGCAGCGCCGCCAAGCTGGCTGCCGAGAAGATGAAGACGCTTCTGTGGAAATGCGTCCGCGAGACGGCCGGTCTTCCCGAGGATGAACCGCTGGAATTCCGCGATGAGGTCTTCTATCTGGCCCGCACCGGCGAGCGTCTGATGGACCTGATCGAATTTTCCGATAAATGGGGCTTCTACTGGGGCGGCGGCGACCCCCTGGTGGTCAGCGCCTCCTTCCCCGACAGCTTTGCGCCCAGTCCCTATGTGGCCACCTGCGTGGAGATTGAGGTTGACAAGGATACCGGGTATTACCGCCTGATCAACATGGCTTCGGCTATTGACTGCGGCCGCGTGCTCAATCCGATCAATGCCCGTGTACAGGCCATGGGCGGCATCACCCAGAGCATTGGCATGACGATGTTCGAGGAGGTGCAGTACGGCAGGGATCATCGCAATCTCAGCCGGGATCTGGAGAGCTACAAGATACCCTGTCAGATGGACATGCCCCGCATGAGCCTCGAATTCATCGAAAGCTATGAGCCGACGGGTCCCTTCGGGGCCAAATCCCTCGGCGAGATCGCCACAGGCTCCCCGGCACCGGCCATCACCGATGCGCTGTTCAATGCCCTGGGCATCCATTTCGATTCCCTGCCGGTCACACCGGAAAAGGTGCTGAAAGCCATCAGAGAAAAGGAGGCCGCCCATGCAGATTCGTGAATACGTCAGACCGGCGGACCTTGATGAGGCCTACGCCCTTCTGACAAAGAGAAAGAACAATTACGTCATCGGCGGCTGTACATTTCTGAAGAGGACACGCCTGATGATCGGCACCGCCATCGATCTGGGCGCCTGCGGCCTGGATTATATCGAAGAACGCGAGGATGGCGTGGCCATCGGCGCCTCAACCTGCCTGCGGGACATCGAGACAAGCCCGCTGCTCAAGGAACGCTATGATGAAGCGCTGACGCGGGCGGTGGAGCACCTGATCGGCGTGCAGCTGAGAAATGCGATCACGATCGGCGGTCATGTGGCTTCCCGTTTCGGTTTTTCCGATATTATCCCGACGCTGATGGCGCTGGGGGCCGTGCTGAAGTTCCACAACAGCGGTGAGATCCCGCTGGCGGAATACATGACCCTGAAAAAGCCGTTCCGGGACATCCTGGTAGAGATCCGTCTCCCGAAGGCCGGTGCCCGTGCTGTCGTTCAGATGATGCGGAAATCCTACAACGATTATTCGATATTCTGCCTGTCGGCAGCCAGGACCGAAGGGGTCTGGACGATAGCGGCGGGTGTCTTCCCGGGTCCGGCCCGTCTGGCATCCGAGGTGATGGCGGATATGAACGGCCGCCGGATCACCGCCGCCGATGCGCCGGCACTGGCGGATCGTATCGCCGGCAGCTTTACCTTTGGATCCAATTACCGCGGTTCGGCTGAATACCGCCGGGAACTCTGCCGGGTCTTTGCCCGGAGAGCTGTGGAGGAGCTTGCCGATGCAGATTAATGTCATATTAAACGGAAAGAAAAAACGTCTGGAAGTCACCGAATCGGAATTCCTGGCCGATACGTTGCGCAAAAACGGCTGTCCGTCTGTTAAGATCGGCTGCAATGACGGTGCCTGCGGCACCTGCACGGTTCTGATCAACGGCAAACCGACATGCAGCTGCGAGTATCTGAGCGCCCGCGCCGACGGCGCCGAGATCATCACGACGGAGGGCCTCGGGGAAGAGGCCGAGAAAATCGTCGACTGCCTGATCCGTGTTGGCGGTGAAGGCTGCGGTTACTGCGCACCGGGCTTTGTGGTCCTGGCCTATGCTCTCAAGAAGGAACTGCCGGACGCGGATTACGATGAGGTCAAAGCCTATCTCAATGGGAACCTTTGCCGCTGCACTGGCTATATTGTACGTATAGAAGCGGCCCTGGAATATTTAAAGATGGCCTGATGGCTGAAATAGGAGGGTGTATCAATGGCAAATATCAAAACAACACTTTGCGGTATTGAACTGGATTCCCCGTTTGTTCTCGGTTCCGGTCCCTGCGGCTGGGATGCCGAGCAGCTGGCTGCCTGCGCCAATAACGGCTGCGGCGCCGTCGTCACAAAGTCCATCACGATCAAGGGCGCTGTCAATACGACCCGTCACATGATCGCCAACGGCAATCTCAGCCTTCTGAACAACGAAGGCGGCTCCGATATGCCGATGACCTGGTGGCGCGATGAACAGATCAAAAAAGCGAAAGCCCTGGGTGTCAAGACGCTGATCGCCAGTGTATACGGCTACGGCGGTCTGGATGAGACCCTTGAGATCGCTCAGATGTGCGAGGATGCCGGAGCCGACATGATCGAGCTGGTCAATGGCTATACGGAAGCGGCTGACCTCGTTGATCTTCTGGCAGCTCTCAAGAAGGTCATCACGATCCCGATCATCACCAAGGTCAACGGCAACTGGAAGGATACGGAAGCTATCGCTCAGGCCTGCGACGCCGCCGGTGCCGATGCCATCACTGCCATCGACTCCATCGGCCCGACTTACCGTGTCAATGTGGCCACAGGTCAGCCCCTGCTGGGCGGCAGCGGCTACGGCTATATGACCGGTGCCCCGATCCTGCCGATCGCCCTGCGCTACGTCCATGATATCGCCGCCAACACCGACAAACAGATCATCGGTCTCGGCGGTGTCACCAATGCCGAAGCGGCTCTTGAGATGCTGATGGCCGGTGCCTCCTGTGTCGGCGTCTGTACCGCCGCCATCGTCAAGGGTCCGCAGGTCTTCAAAGAACTCACCAGGGGCCTGTCCGACCTGATGGACAAATACGGCTATGCCGATATCGCTTCGGTCTCCCGCCTGTCGCTTAAGAACAGCAAGCTGAATGAAGTCTCCCCGGCGGATTTCGTCTTCGAAGCCGACAAGTGCGTCCACTGCAACCGCTGTGTCACGACCTGCGCCTACCGCGCCAGAACCTTCGACGAGGCCGGCAATATGCATGTCGATGCCGACAGATGCCGCGTCTGCGGTCTCTGCTTCGGTGAATGCCCGAAGAAAGCCATCAGCATCAAGGGCTGATGCGCTGAGCAGACAGACTGATACAGTCAGCCAGGGACAGGCCGCCGTGTCTGTCCCCGCCTGACGAAGGAGGAAAGCATGGTTACTGCTGTTGTCAATGGTATTGTTGTCGATGAGTGCCGGGAATACCGGGCCTCTCTGATCCTTGAAAACGGCCGGATCGCCGCGGTGCTCTCTCCGGAGACGGATGTCAGAGCCCTTTACCCCGACTGTGACATGGTCGACGCGGCCGGTCAGTATGTCGTGCCGGGCGGCGTGGACGGCCATGTGCATTTCGGCGGTTTCGGCGATATTCCGATCGCCGATGATTTCTACTCGGGCTCCAAAGCGGCCCTGGCCGGCGGCACCACCACCGTGGTGGATTTCTGCGAGCCGGGCGTCGGGGAAGATCCCCTGCACTGCATCGCTGCCCGCAAGGAAGCCGGCCGGGATGCGGCTGTCGACTTTGCTCTGCACTATACCTTCACCGAGAACTGGCGCGAAGAGCTGCCCCGCCTCGATGAAATCCTGGATGAGGGTATCCGCAATTTCAAGGCCTATACCTACTATCCGCATACCTCCCTTCTGCCGGGCGACTTCCGCAACATCATGGAAAGCATCCATGATAAGGGAACTCTTCTTGTGCATGCCGAGGAAAAGAGTATCATAGACTGTATGAAGGAGAAATACCCGGCTGATACGTCGGATATGACGGCTCTGTCCCTGACACGGCCGAATATCTCCGAGCAGATCGCCGTGGAGAACGTGCTGGCCATCGCGAAGGAGACGGGAACCCGCCTCTGCATCGCCCATACCAGCAGCCGTCAGACAGCGGAGATCCGCGCCCGTGAAAAAGCGGCCGGGAATGAGAATTTCATTCTGGAATCCTGTCCGCACTACATGCAGTTCACCATCGAGAATATGAAGGGCGGCGAAGGCGCTCTCTACACCATGAATCCGCCGCTCCGCTCACAGGCGGATGCCGACAGACTGAAGGAAGCTCTGGTCAACGAGGAGATCGCGATCCTGTCCACCGACCATTGCCCGTATTCCCGCCGTTATAAGCTGGGAACCAACTATATGACGGTGCCCTGCGGCGTCGACGGTGTTCAGACACGCATGATGTATGCCTTCTCCGAGGGCGTCATCAAGGGCGGTCTTAACATGCCGGCCTTTGTCCGGATGACCTCGACCAACGCGGCGAAGTTCTACGGTCTGTATCCGCGCAAGGGCACCATTGCTCCGGGCAGTGATGCCGACCTGGCCTTCTTCGATCCGAAGGCGGGCGAGTGGACCTACGGCATGGAGGCCGTGGCCGGCAAGACGGATTACTCGATCTTCGAAGGCTTTAAACTGGAAGGCCGGTGCACCTGCACCATCAAGGGCGGCCGCGTTGTCATGAAGGACGGCATCGTCGATGTCGAAAAGGGCAGCGGCGCCTACATTCCTGTTAAGTGAGTTTGAAATGCTGGACATTTCATAATATAAAAGAAAGGAAAAAAGCTATGGAAAAAATTACCGGTGTTATGGCGGGATGGCTCATCATGTCCGCAAACGAAGCAAAGAAAGACTATGGTTTTGTTGTTGAAGACGGCAAGATCACAGAAGTGGTTCCGAACGAGAAACTGATGGGCAAAGAAGGGGTTCTTGATGCTCGTGAAAACATCATCATCCCGACATTCGCCTGTACTCACACACATATGTATGAGACGATCGCCCACGGCGCCGTCGAACCGAACCTGAGCCTGAAGCCGCTGCTGGAAGACTTCTGGTGGCCGGTCGTTGAGAACCGTCAGACTCTGGAAACCATCCGCATCACCGCCGAATACGCCTCTCTGGAACACCTGAAGACCGGTGTTACCCTGATCAACGACATTCTGGAAGCTCCCTTCGCCGAAAACGGCAAGAGACTTCTGACAGAAGAGAAGGTCCTGCGCCAGGCCGGCATCAAGGGCGTCCTGTCTCTGGAATCCAATGAGCGCATCAGCACGGAAAACGGTGAAGAGAACCTGAAAGAAAACGCCGACTTCATTCTGGCCATGCGTGCCACCGGCAACAACGATATCCGCGGTACGATCTGCACCCATACCACTTTCTCCTGCTCTGTCCCGTTCCTGAAGAAAGCCGCCGGCATGGCCCGCGACATGGACGAGATCATCCAGATCCACATGAACGAAGGTCCGGACGAATGCAAGTGCGCCTATGACAAATACGGCATGACCACAGCCGAGCTTTACAAGAAGATCGGCTTCTGGGAAGGCGGCAAGGCCTGGGCCAACCAGTGCTCCTGCATGGAACCGGTCGAACTGAACATCATGGGTTCCATGGGTGTCGGCATCTCCACTCAGCCGCGTTCCAACGCCCTGTGCAACGCCGGTATCGCCCCGGTCAGCGATATGCTGAAGAATGGCATCAATGTCGGTCTCGGTACGGACAACGGTGAAGGCAACTTCTTCGAAAACATGCGCTATCTGGCTCTGATGCAGATGGGCAAGAACTACACCAAGTACGCTCTGACCCCGCTGCAGGCCTTCGAGATCGCCACAGAGATGGGCCCGAAGGGTCTCGGCTTCACGGATGTCGGTGCCCTGCGTGAAGGCTACAGCGCCGACTTCCAGGTACTGACAGGCAATGCCGCCATCTACCTGAATGAGAAGAACGTTGTTCAGGAAGTCTTCTGGAGAAAAGAGCCGGAAGATATCAAGGCTGTCTATGTCAACGGTGTCATGGTCGCTAAGGACGGTCACGCCCTGAACCTCGACGAAGAACGCATCCGTCAGGAATTCAAGGACTGCACACGCGACTTCTGGGCCGGCCAGCCGTATCAGGACTAATTACGGATAATTGCGGAGGAATATAAGAAATGTCTAATTGCACCACGATCGCCAAAGGCATGCAGTTCTGGGGTACCCACGGGTATTTCCCGGAGGAAAATAAATTCGGCGCCAAGTTCGTCGTCGACATCACCTGTGAATCCGATGAGACGGGCAAGTGCCAGGACGACGACTATTCACAGGGCATCAGCTATCTGGTCCTCTACGATTGCGCCAAGAGAGTTGTCACACAGGAACAGCACAAGATGGTTCAGAGAATCGCCCAGCGTATCGCTGACGAGATCTTTGATGCCAGTGATGTGGTGGAATCCGTGACCGTGACAGTGAAGAAGCCCTTCGTGGCCATCGGCGGCATCGTGGATTACACCGGCTGTACGATCACCAGAACCGGTAAGGGTGCCAACAGCGACGGCAACGCCGTTCCGTACACAGGCATCAATCCGCTGGAAAATGCCGGCGCTTACAACGACGGGAAATAATCCCGCCTGACATGAATGCAGTGACCGGGACGGCCCTTCGGGACCGCCCCGGCATAAATGCGCTTAAGGAGGAATTGCTATGGCAGAAAAACTCGGTAAGATTTATCACCCGAAGGATGCTAAGGTCTTTATGGATGAGCAGGAACTCGTTCGTGAGTATCTGCACACCGACAAGATCACCTTTGGCGTCTCCCAGCTGAAACCGGGCGCTGTCGGCGGCCTTGATCCGGGGCATGCCGAAGCCCATGAGGTTTTCTTCTGCATGCAGGGCCATGTTCTGGTCTATTTCCCGGAAGATGACACCTATTATGAACTGGAGAAGGGCGATGCCCTTTTGATTCCGCCGGCCACCGGTCACAAGATCACCAACATCGGTGATGTTGATGCGCTGATCAGCTGGAGCTGCGCACCGCATCCCTGATAAACGGGAGTCATGCGCTGTCATGTCTTGAGTTTGTCAAGACTTTCACGTATAATGTATAGACTACTGTCGGGCAGTCTCAAAAGATTTCCGACAAAATAACATATCATATATCAGTTTTATGAAAGGAATGATTTATCATGGCTAAACATCCCGAACTCATTGTTATGCTGACACACAACGACCGCACAGTGGCTAACGCTGCCGAGATCTTCGAGGCCTGCAAGGACGCCAAGGCCAAGCTGTGGGGCTTCAAAGAAGAAGGTCTGCCGCTGGAAGACATGAAGAAGCTGTATGCCTATATGAAGGAATGCGGCAAGACAACTTTCCTGGAAATCGTTGCCTACACCGAAGAAGAATGTATGGCCGGCGCCAAGATGGCTGTCGAATGCGGCGTTGACATCCTGATGGGTACTCTGTACTTCGATTCCATCAATGACTACTGCAAGGCCAACAACCTGAGATATATGCCGTTCGTCGGTCAGATCACCGGCCGTCCGTCCGTTCTGGAAGGCACACCGGAAGGCATGATCGAAGAAGCCAACAACCTGCTGAAGAAGGGTGTCTACGGCTTCGACCTTCTGGGCTATCGCTACACAGGCGATGCCGCTGCCCTGAACAAGGCCTTTGTGGCCGGTGTTGATGCTCCGGTCTGCCTTGCCGGTTCTGTCAACAGCTATCAGAGACTTGACGAAGTTAAGGATGCCGGCTCCTGGGCCTTCACCATCGGCGGCGCTTTCTTCGAAAACAAGTTTGACGGTACCTTCGCCGAACAGATCGACAAGGTCTGCGATTACATGGAGAAATAAATGGAAAAACTGACGATTGGACAGGCTGAAAAGCTGACATCGCCGAACCCGTTTGCGATCCTGACGGTGGCTGCACCGTCAGGTGAGACAAACGTCATGGCCATCTCCTGGTGGAATTACGCTTCGAATCATCCGGCAACCGTGACGGCCTGCCTGAGCAAGAAGGGCTTCTCCGGTTCCTGCATCGCCGAAAGCGGCCATTTTGGTCTCAGCATCGTCGGTGAAGGCCTGGAGGAAGCGGCTTTCAGAGCCGGCACCTGCTCCGGCCGCAGCGGCGGCAAGGCTGAGCTGCTCGGTCTTCCGCTGACGGATGAGATGAACGCGCCGCAGAAGATGGTCGCGGGCAGCCGCCTCTGGCTGGCCTGCAAGCTGGTCAATACCCTTGATGTCGGTGATCATGTCCTGTATGTGGGTGAAGTTGAAGATATTATGGGTGATGCTTCCGTCAAGGGCCTTTATGCCATGGACGGATATGCCAGATTAAGTGTTGTCGAATAAATCATACCGGTATCCGCTCGTCACCGGGCGGATACTGTTTTGCCTGAAATTCCGCGAAATAAGAGGATTAACGATATGCTGAGTGCTGAAAGAAAAGAAGAGCTGATTGCCCTGACGAAAAAGCTGATCAACAGTCAGAGCTACTCAGGCCACGAAGACGGCGTTGTCAGCGAGCTGAAGGCTTATATGACCGCCAACGGTTTTGACGATGTTGTGACCGATGATTACGGCAACGTTATCGGCGTGATCAAGGGCAATCGACCGGGCAAAAAGATCCTGTTCGACGGTCATATTGATACCGTACCGGTGGCCAATCCGGCTGCCTGGACGAAGGATCCGTACGCCGCCGAGATCATTGACGGCAAGATGTACGGACGCGGCACTTCTGATATGAAGGGCGCCGTGGCGGCCTACACTGCCGCTGCCTGCTTCTTTGCCAGGGATACGAACCGCGACTTTGCCGGTGAGATCTATGTTGACGGCGTTGTTCACGAAGAATGCTTCGAAGGCGTCGCTGCCCGTGAAATCAGCAAGGCTGTCAAGCCGGATTACGTTGTGATCGGCGAAGCCTCACTGTGCAACCTCAAGATCGGCCAGAGAGGCCGTGCCGAGATCGTCGTGGAGACCTTTGGTATCCCGGCCCATTCCGCCAACCCGGACAAGGGTCTGAATGCGGTTTACAGCATGTGCAAGGTCGTTGATGCCATCACCAAGCTGCCCTGCACCGAGCATCCGGTACTGGGCAAAGGCATCCTTGAACTGACGGATATCAAGTCCACACCGTATCCGGGGGCTTCCGTCGTGCCGTCCTACTGCAAGGCCACCTATGACCGCCGGCTGCTGGTCGGTGAGACAAAGGAAAGTGTCCTGGCTCCGCTTCAGGAGCTGATCGACAAGCTGATGGCTGAAGATCCGACCATCAAGGCGAAGGTATCCTATGCTGTCGGCGAAGAGACCTGCTGGACCGGCAATACCATCACCGGCGAGCGTTTCTTCCCGGGCTGGCTGTACAGCGAGGATGATGATTTCGTTCAGGCTGTTAAGACAGAACTCAATGCCATCGGGCAGACACCGGAGGTGACACAGTACAGCTTCTGCACCAACGGCAGCCATTATGCCGGCGAAGCCGGGATCAAGACCTTCGGCCTCGGTCCGTCCAGAGAGAATCTGGCCCATACCGATGACGAGTACATCGAGATCGCCGAACTGGAAAAAGTCTGCGAAGCCTACGGCGCCGTGATGAGAGCACTGACCCGCTGAGATACGGGATCACCATACCGACAATAAATAACAGGACCGTGAAGGGAGCGCGTCAGAGGCTGACGGCTGCCCTTCACGGTCCTTTTGTCAGGCTGTCTTAAGGGTAGTCATCCAACGCCGACGGCGGAAGATGATCACTGAGATCAGGAAACGCACAGCTTCCTCCAGGGACAGGAGAAAATAGATGGCCGGAACCGGCAGCTGCAGCACGAAGGCACCGAGAAGTCCCAGCGGAACGCCGAAGAGCCAGGTGCCGATAATATCAATCACCATAACAACGGCGGTCTGACCGCCGCTTCGTAAAATGCCGCCGCCCAGGATCATGTTGAGGACCTTGAAGGGCAGCACCATGGCGTAGGCGGTGAGGATCTGAGTCGTCAGCAGCCTGACCGGGTCACCAACCCGGAAGAGGCGGACATAGAAGACGCTGATAAGGATCACGACGCAGGACAGAAGGACAGCGCCGCTAAGCCCGCAGATAAGAAGCTGACGGGATTCCCGATAGGCCTTGTCCTTTTCCCCGGCACCGAGACGGCGGCCGATGATGACGCCGGCGGCCTGGGACAGACCGCAGAGGGCGCCGATCATAAGGCCCTGGATCGGGTTGGTGAGGGTCATGGCGGTGCTGGCGTCCGTGCCGAGGCGGCCGTAGATGACCGCGTAGACATTTTCACCGAGACTCCACAGAAACTCATTGGCCAGGATGGGCATGAGCATCATGAGATAGGCCAGATAGTAAGCACGGCCGGCACGAGCGGTCCGAAGCGCCTCTCCCGATGCGGGATCGCGGCCGTTCAGCAGGGCCCGGCAGCGGGGCAGACGTATCAGCATCAGCCCGAGGAGGATCACAAAGCCCGCCAGCTGAGAGAGGAGGGTCGCCAGGGCGGCACCCCGGATGCCCAGAGGCGGCAAGCCGGCCTTACCGAAGATCAGCAGATAGTTAAGCAGTGTGTTGAGTATGGCGGCGCCAAAGCCGGCATACAGCGGATAGGAAGCCCGGTCGAGACAACGCAGCAGGGCGGCGGTCAGCGTCGTGCCCGCCGCCGGGAGATAGGTCCAGGCGATGAGACGCAGGTAGACGGCGCCTTCGGCGATGACGGCTTTGTCCCGGATATAGAGGCCCAGGATGCGCTCCGGCATGACGAGGGACACCACAAGGAAAAGGGCGGCCACGGCGGCTGCGGCGGTGATGTTGAGGAAGAAGCTGCGGCGGACCTCCGCCCGGTCTTCCCGGCCCAGATACTGGGCGATCATGATACCGGCCACGGTACCGACGGCTGAGACGATGACAGAATAGATCGAGATAAATTTGCCGGCCAGACCGGCACCGGCGATGGCGGTGCTGCCCAGCTGGCCGATCATGATCTGATCGACGATGCTGAAGGACGACTGCAGCATGGCCTGCAGGGTGACGGGGACCGCGATGCCAAGCACGCGGCGGAAGAACCCGGCTTCGACAGCTGATCTGCCGGTAAGGGACGATAACATAAGGCACCTCCTGAGGAATGTGCCTTCATTTTACGGTGAAGCGGGGCGTCAGGCAAAGGTTAAACGCATAACCTGATACAAAAATCAGCCAAAGATTTTGGATA